>JBLHKL010000079.1:0-9904 GCA_047618295.1 Gammaproteobacteria bacterium
CAACATCAACATCAACATCAACAGATACATCCTCTGTTGGAACGACATCAGCTATTTCTGTTTCGACTGGAGTTTCAATTTCTGTGACGACATCCTCTTTGATCTCGGGAACAGGTGCAGCAGCTGCCTCTGGTTCAAGAATCGGCTCAGGAATATCCAGTTGCGAACTGTCGAGTGTCAACAGGTCTTTCTTGTCTACACTAAAAAGAGGTTTTTTAGCGGGTTCATCGGTACTTGATGCCTCACTTGTTTGTTTACCCTGAGGAGTGGGTATAGCTGCCTCATTCGATACAAGCTTTTCTTCCTGGGCAGGTGCAACATCTGCTATTGGTTCAGGTGTTGTCGTTTCGGGTAGTTCTTCTTTGGCAATCGGCTCGATTGATTCAGTTGGATAAACCTCAGGTTTTGCCTGAATAGTTCGAGTTGAAACGTTAGCACCAGCAGAACGTTCAAGACTGGCTAATTCATTTTGTGCAGCAGCATATCCTTGATCTGCAGATTGTCTAAACCAGCGTTTTGCTTGCGCATAGTTTTGTTCAACACCTTTGCCCGATCGGTACATGGTGCCAAGATTGTATTGCGCTGTTGCATCACTGCGATCTGCCGCCATGCGGTACCAGCGAACTGCTTCAGAATAATCCTGAGCTACGCCTTCGCCAGTGTGATGCATGCTGCCCAACTGAACTTGGGCCCGGGCATAACCTTGGTTCGCAGCTTTTGTAAACCATCGAGCCGCTTCTGTTTGATCTTGTGGTACGCCTTCGCCGTATGCATAGGAGATACCGAGGCTATATTGAGAGACGACATGTCCTTGTTCGCCTGCCCGGCGATACCAGATTGCGGCTTCGGTTAGATCTTGAGGCACTCCTTCACCAAAGGCATAAGAGACAGCAAGATTGTATTGAGCATCTCTGTTGCCTTGTACTCCGGCTTTTCGATACCAATAAACAGCTTGCTTATAATCTTGAGGAACACCTTCTCCAGCGTAGTACATGTAACCCAAATTTGCCTGGGCTTTGTCATTACCTTTTTCTGCTAATTTTGTAAACTCTGCGACAGCAGTTTCGTAATCCCCACGGGACAGGGCATTGCTGGCACTATAGAGATCAGCGTTTGCGCTATTAATACATAAAAGGGAGAGTAGGGCGATTGACAGGATTCGAGACATTATTTCGGATCCTTACTATTTCGCGAGAAGATTTTCGTAAGTATTTGTTGCAATTGTGATTTCGCGGAATAACCGTTGTGATTTCGTAATTGTACCAATTGTAGTGGAAAATTCAGCTAAAAACACTATATATCGTGGATTTGAAAGAAATTTTTCTCCTAATCCAAGCGTTTTTCCAGCGCATCACAATATGTTTTTAATACTTTTATCCTTGCGTAGCGCTTATCGTTAGCTTCGATAAGATGCCAAGGCGCATATTCAGTGCTGGTGCGTGTGACCATGTCGTCGATTGCTGCTTCATACTGATTCCACATTTTACGATTGCGGTAATCTTCTTCAGTTATCTTGTATTTTTTGTAACTGATCTTTTCACGTTCTTTAAAACGTCGTTCTTGCTCATCTTGATCAATATGTAGCCAGTATTTAATTATCAATGTTCCTGCATCGAAAAGTTTTTCTTCGAAATCATTAATCTCAGTATAGGCTCTAAGCCATTCTTCTTTTGATGCAAACCCTTCCACTCGTTCAACCAAGACACGTCCATACCAACTACGATCATATATCGTGATATGTCCTGCTTTTGGAACATGTCGCCAAAATCGCCATAAATAATGATGTGCCTTTTCTTCGTCGGTTGGTGCTGCAATAGGTATAACACGATACTGTCTTGCATCAAGTGCATGAGTGATGCGCCGAATAGCACCGCCTTTTCCGCCAGCATCCCAACCTTCAAAAACCAATGTGGAAGAACACTTTTTAAGTCTTGCTTCTCGAGCAAGTTGGTTTAGTTTGCCTTGATATTTTTCCAGTTTGTTATTGTAGTTAGTTTTACTGATTGTCTTATCAAGGTCTAATGATTTTAATAGACTGAATTCCTTCTCGATATTTTCAATCTTATTCTTTAGTGGTTGTTTTTTGCTGGCGAGCCATTTTATATGTGAGTTGATGCGCTCTAGTATGTGCTCTGCAACTGTAATGCTACTGTGTTTGATATCTGTACCATCAACGATCAACCATGGACAATGCCCGGTACTAGTTTCACGAATAACACGCTCGGCAATGCTGGTGAATTTATTATAGAGTTTCAGGTGTTTTAGATCTCTTTTTGTAACGCGCCATTTAGTTTCAGGGTCTTTTTGGTAGCCCTCAAGTTTTTCTTTTTGACGATCTTTGCTCATATGCACCCAGCATTTGATGATAAGAGTTCCATCATCAGCTAGTTCACGTTCAATATTCTTAACGTGGATGAGGTTTGCATCTAGGTCAGCATAATCATTTTTTCCAGTAATGCACTTCGCAATGGGTTCGCTATACCAGGAGCCGATAAAAATACCAATCTCTCCAGTGCCGGGGAGAGCCATCCAGTAACGCCAATAGGGTGGGCGTTGTCTTTCATCCTCACTTGGTATGTCAAAGGCATGTGTCTGAATGCCTCGGGTATCCATCCATTCATTGAGCAAATTGATGATCTCGCCTTTACCTCCACCATCGACACCTGAGATTAGAATCAATACAGGGAAGTTATCATCGCGTAGTTTGTCTTGAACTTCGAGTAGTTTGGTTCTGAGCTCGGGCACACGTTTTTTATATTCAGCTTTACTTAGTGTGTGTCCTATTTCTGCAAGTTCGAACATGCATCTTCCTCATAATATTAAATATCTACATCTATTATTTTAGGAGGTATTACTATTTACGCATTGATCTAAATCAATCCTTGCTTACGCAAGCAGGCCACCAATCAATGCACCAATAATTAATGGGGGTATGTAGAGCACATAGAGTAATAAACCCAACCCAGCGAGCGTAGCGCCAATGACGGGTAAGGTTGTTAGCATCGTGCCTGCAAAGAACAAACCTATTGCAACAAGAAGCCCTGGTAACAATGCGGCCATTAAGCCGGCCAGTACACCACCAGCTTGTTTCCCACCAACAATACCGGCGATCAATGAACCTAAGCCGGGTAACCAAAATAAAAGAAGGGATATGATGAACATCCAAACCATGCCCATCAGGACACTGCCATTACTGCCTTCTGCCATATCGCCTCTCCAATTGATTGAATAAAATAATGATGATTAAACCTGAGTATCACTGTAGTACAATTTATGCCTGATACACATAACACTAATCCTACATTAAATTTATTGGGAGAGCAGATCAATGTCAGCAATTCAAAGCCCAGCCGCACAGATGCGTGAGTTAATGGAAAAGCCCGGGGTTATAAGCACGCTCGGTGCACATGATGTCTTAACGGCGGTCATGGTAGAGCAGTGTGGGTTTGACTCAGTGTTTATAGGTGGGTTTGGCACGAGTGCCAGTCTCTATGGTTTGCCTGATTTAAATTTTCTTGGTATGTCGGAGATGGTCGATGCAACTCGACGTATGACACATCGTGTCTCAATTCCTGTGATTGCTGATGCTGATACCGGCCATGGTGATTTACATAATGTCATGCGTTGTGTAAATGAATTCGAAGGTTCAGGCGCAGCGGGAATTATTCTGGAAGATCAGGCCTTCCCCAAACGTTGTGGCCATTTCGGCGGTAAAGAGGTCATCCCCGCAGATGAAATGTTAATGAAATTCAAAGCGGCAGTCGCAGCGCGACAAGACCCCGATTTTATTTTTATTGCGCGTACTGACTCCAGAGAGACAGACGGACTTGATGATGCTATTGAGCGTATTAATCGTTATTGTGATGCCGGTGCCGACGTTGCATTTATAGAAGCCCCCTTATCGATCGATGAATTAGAAGAAATTTGTAAGCGTGTTGAATATCCTAAACTTATAAATATGCTGGCATTAGGCAAGACACCTATTGTAAGTACAGAAGAACTGGAACAGATGGGCTTTAAAATAGTTGTTGCGCCAATAGACTCTGTTTTAATGACAGCGCATTGCATGCGTGAAATGGCAGAGGTTTTTAAACGGGAAGGGCATACGAAAAGTCTTGAAGATAAGATGGTCGGTTTTGATGAGGTTAAAGATATTCTGGGCTTACCCGAATACCTCAATCTAAAAGAAAAATTAAAATAAAAAAATTGTATTTATTATGAAACGACCTTACTGGATTTGTGCTGTCTATTTTGTGTTGGTAGTTATTGGAATACCTTGGTACTGGTCTGATGAAACTACCCCACTCGTAATGGGTTTGCCTCTCTGGGTTGTTATTGCGATTGCTGTATCAATTTGTGCATCTATGTTTACCGCATTTTTATTATTACGCTATCCCTGGGACACGGATGTGACACCAGATGAATAATCAGGTCTTTGACCAAACTGCCTGGATATTTATCAGCACTTATCTTTGCTCATTAATATTTGTTGGTTTTCTGGGTTACCGGGCGCGACAAGAAAATACCTTAAAAGATTTCTACCTTGCAGGAAACGGCTTTGGCTTAGTCGTCATTTTCCTCACCTTATACGCGACACAATACAGCGGTAATACTTTGTTTGGTTATTCCGGCAAGGCATACCGGATTGGTTTTGCATGGATAATGTGTATTCATTTCATGACGGCAATAGTGGCTTGCTTTTTAATCCATGCGCCGAGGCTTTATGCTTATGCGAAAAAGTATGACTTCATAACACCAACTGATTATCTTCAACATCGTTTTAATTCAAATTGGATTAATGTGATCGCCACGTTGATTCTCGTGGTCGTGTTGAGTAATTATTTACTGGCGCAACTGATGGCGATGGGGCGTGCCATGCAAGGCTTATCGTCGGCTGATCCTGATACAGCTTATCGACAAGGCGTGATCTTATTAACATTGATTATGGTTGTGTATGGCACGCTGGGTGGTATTCGTGCCGTTGCCTGGACAGATGTGATCCAGGGGCTGGTGTTGATGGTGGGCTTTAGTCTTTTATTGTTTATGTTATACAAACAATTTGGACCGATTGCACTCGCCACGAATATAATTCAACAGTCGCCTGAAGTGGCAAAGGTGAATGTTCCAGATGCAAACCGGCTTCGAGAATGGCTCAGTTATATTATTATTATTGGACTTGGTTCGACACTTTACCCACAAGTCATTCAACGTATCTATGCCGCACGATCTGAAAAAGTATTAAGACAAGGTCTTGCACTAATGGCCTTCGCACCTTTATTTAGCTCGCTCATCGCCGTCATTACAGGTGTCTATGCTATTGCTTATGTTCCAGGACTGCTAGGTACTGATACTGATCGTGTATTAGGCATGATCATGTCGATGATTCAACAAAATTCAGCCTTGGGTTATTGGCTTGTTGTTATTCTCTATGCCGCAATCCTAGCGGCAATGATGTCTACCGCAGACTCGGCTTTATTATCAATATCATCCATGTTAAGTAAAGATATCTATGGACGGTTCATAGATTCAAATGCCAGTGAAGCACGATTAACCTTTATGGGAAAAATATTTTCCTGGTGCTTGATAATATTTTTGGTGTGGTTAGCCATCTATCTCAGTGACAAAGCTTCACTGATAAAATTATTGGATAGGAAGTTTGATATTCTGATTCAGCTTGTACCTGCGTTTATGTTGAGTATTCATTGGCGCGGTATGCAGGCGTTACCTACGTTCATAGGCATTGTGATTGGCGTGACCTTGTCTCTGTATTTAGCCTTCGGTGGATTTGATTTTGTGCAGAATGGAAAAATTTATGGTTTTCATCCGGGTTTGATTGGACTGTTATTCAATTTAGCTATAGCTGTGTTGGGTAGTCTTTGGATAAATAAAACTAACAACAGACTATTGACAACTTAATTCAATTTAAGCATTTTTGAGCCACTTTCGATTCATTTCAAAATAGGTAAACGAGGCTGTCCATGCAATAAGCACTAGCCCCATTACACCTTCAACAACTGACATGATGCGACCATGACCGGTCAATACAATATCGCCATAACCAACAGTGGTATAAGTTGTTCCAGAAAAGTAGACAATATCCAGGAATGTGGGTGAATCAACCGAGAAGGTTATGAGACCCATGTTGTACATTACCTGCCATGCGACAGCGAAGATAACTATTTCTGAAAGGTGTGCTAGCACTGCGAGAAACAAGGCGAGGACGATACTTGCTGGGTGAGCGCCGTGGAAATGACTTAGCAATTTTGTTGTACTTACTAGGGCGGTATAATGCAGGCCAATTGCCAAGGCTACAGCCAGCGTTGTAATTAGAACAATGTAGAGCATGCTATTTTAAATTGGCTAGTCATCCCTAATGGCATGTTTTTCCAGTACTTCTAATGGCACGTGCTCTAATACGGAAGAATCCGTAGAGCGTAAAAGAATCTTGGGAGCTACTCCTTCTTCTAATGCCTCGATCCAGCGTGGTAGACAGATGCACCATCTATCGCCAGCCTTAAGGCCGGGAAAATCATATGCCTCTACTGGTGTGGAAAGGTCATTGCCACTTTTCTTGGAAAATTCCAGGAAGCGATCGGACATTTCGGCACAGACGGTATGCATTCCGACATCATTATCACAAGTCTCACACTTGCCATTACGAAAATAACCGGTATCCAGTTCATCGCAGCAAGGCTCAAGCATGGTGCCTAATACGTTTTTTATCATAGATTTAGTTATATCATTTACACATCAATTATACTATTGCGCTATGTGTGGTCGATTCTATTTTAATAGCGATAAGAAAAAAATGACCAAACAATTTGGCGTTGATAGTTCTATCGAAACCAAGGCTAGTTACAACATCACACCTTCCGCTGATTGTACGGTTATCCGATTAAATAATAATGACAAAGAAATCGCATCCCTTAATTGGGGGCTGGTGCCCTCATGGACAAAGCCTAATATTAAAATAAAGCCCATCAATGCCAAAGTAGAAACGCTCAGAGAAAAACCGTACTTTCGAACTGCATACAAGAAACAGCGTTGCATCATTCCCGTGTCCGGTTTTTATGAATGGCAGGGAAGCAAAGGCAATAAACAACCCTATGCTATTTACCCTCTAAATGACGATTATTTCGGTTTTGCCGGCTTATGGGAAAAACGAGAAGAGCTGGAAACATTTACCATCATAACTACAGAAGCAAATGCAATGATGAAAACAATTCATCATCGTATGCCAGTGATATTAGATGATTATGACCGTTGGTTAGAAGAGGGCGCATATGATTTGTTAAAACCCTGCCCTAGTGAAGAGATGGGGTATCATCTGGTTTCATCTGCAGTCAATAAACCAAGTAACAATGGTGCTGACTTAATTAAACGAATATAAGCGTTTTATAAGGAGTTAAGATTATGCTTATAAAATCAAACATAACGCTATTATCAAAAATATTTTTTTGAGATGTCAAAAAATTTAATTGATAGCTAATCACCACAATAGACAAACATCAACATGAGAACATTGGCAGTGTAGGCGTGCTTGATTACTTCCTAGTATATATCCAACCTTCTCCATTACATGAAGCACAATTAGGATCTGTGGCATGGCAAGATTGACACTCTTCCCAATATTCAGCTTTTAATGCACTTTGCCATGCTCCTTTGCATCTTTTGCCGTCAATCATAATTCCACAAGCATAGTTGATCATGCTCTGATTTCTGGTATACGTGCGGCATACGGTACATACAGCGGATGGTACTGAAAGTTTTGTGCTCAAAATTGTTTGCTCCATTAATAAAAGTTCTTCTTAGTTTTACGATAGTTCATAAATGTAACCATACAAAATATCACAATTTTATCGAATCCCTTTGCAAATAATTGCTGTGAGAGAGTCGCCTAAATTTTTGTATTTCCTACCAATCACCAATTGACCTGCTTGGATAATTATAGGAAGTAACGAGCGGCGGATTATAACGCATTGAGTTTTGGGTGACGAGATACATATCAATACACTCCTGGAAATACGCTTTCATACCTCAATAGCAACCAAAACCACTTAATTAGGCAATTATTCTGTCTGCTTTTGGATTCTATATATATATAGAAAGGGAACATGCTAAAATGCCACTCAGCCCCCTATACACGGACGTTCAAGCGAGAACTTTACGATGCTCTATACCTTAGTCTATACCAGCGACGGGTTTACAGAGCTTGATGATTTTGAACTTCATAATTTATTAGCACAAGCCAGAGATAAAAATAAGCGGTTAGATATTACCGGCATGTTGTGTATTCCGGTAAAAGATTTATTCAGGTATTAGAAGGGGAAAAGAAAACTGTATTGTCAGTTTATGAAGAAATACAGTATGACGTTCGACATGCCAAGGTTGTAATTACAATGCAAAATAAAATCGATAGAAGGATGTTTCCTGATTGGACAATGGGTTATGAAAATATCGAGCCACACATGCACAAAAACATCCCCGGATTAACGTTGTTTTTTGATGACGAGAAGGTTACCAAGCCCCATGAACTACTACTTGCTTTCAAAGATGATGCTAGGTGCTCTAAAAAGGGCCGCAATGTATAGCATTTGAAAGAATAAATTAATCTTCACTAGTCAGTTACTAGCCGATAGCCGGCGTTTTATTAATTGGTCTTACTTGCTGTTTTAAATCATTCTCCAGGTTCTTTTTTCTCTAAGTTTGCATCTTGTATTGTTTGTCTGTGCCCATAGGGTTTCCACGCCGGTGCGATGACATTTGGCATATCTGATCGGTTTAATAGGTTGGCTGGCGCTAATGTGAATTCGCCGTAGCGTTCATTGATGTTATCTAATGCTTTGTTCAATTGATGATTTTTTATGTCATCATCTTCAAATAAATCAACCTGTCCTTTTTCTGCGCGCGGGTCTAAAGCGGTTAACTGTACCTGGTGTACACCTTCGCCATGCCAGTATCGATACATGACAATCTTGCATAGTTCGATAATGGGCTTGCTATCGTTACTTGGGAATTCTATCTTGAATTTATTACCCAACCAGCCATGCCTTGTTTTTAAGCCGATATAAAAGCGTTGCGCAGTTAGGGCATGTTTTCGTAAGCGTTGTGCGACTTTTTCAGCCATGTGGATTAGATACATATAGATGGTATCTTTCGCTGTTGTATTTGGTGGCATCACTTTGCCATGGCCAAGTGACTTTGGAGGTTTAATATTATTCTGCACCTTGTCCGGGTCTTTGCCTTGGCACATATACCATATTCGTTTGCCGGGATTGCCAAAGCGCTGACCTAATACGCTAATCGGTAATCGAGCAACATCTCCACAAGTGAAGGCACCACGCTTTGCCAGAAAAGCACCGATACCTTTATTAACACCACAGAGTTCTGTTACAGGGACGCCTCTTAGTTTTGCCGCTGCTTCCCAAGGCGGGATGATTGTGAGTCCATCAGGTTTTATCAGCTTAGCCGCCCACTTGGCAGTTGATTTATCACCACTAATGCCTACAGAACATTTCACTTTCGAGACACTGAATACTTTTCGCTTAATCATCATGCCGATCACTTCCGGCGTGGTGTCCCATACTTTTTTACAACGGGTGAGATCTATAAAGGCTTCATCGACAGAAAAAATTTCTATATCAGGCGAGATGTCTTGTAGCGAACCCATAATTCGCGTTGAGACTTTGGCATAGAGCACCGGGTTGGCGGGTATCTGTATAAAGTCAGGACAAAGTCGTTTTGCCTCTTTGACACGCATACCGGTGCAGACACCAAAGGCACGCGCTTCATAAGAGGAGGTAATAATGCAGGTGCCGGTTAAACCATTGGTTATCCCGATAGGTTTGCCCATTAAATCCGGATTGTGTACTTGTTCGACCGATGCAAAGAAGGCGTTCATGTC
>JBLHKL010000080.1:0-9797 GCA_047618295.1 Gammaproteobacteria bacterium
ACAAAGTTTTAATGTCATTCAAAAATCAAATTCCATTCATCTCGATCAAAAATATATTTCTGTTGGAGAAAGCATCAGCTTCCCTGTTGGTGAAGATAAAAATGCACATGCCATTTTTTATCGACCACAGAATAGATACTTCACCGGGCTTGATGATGAAAAACCACCACTAATAGTGATGAGCCATGGCGGACCAACGGGTGAAACACATAATGGTCTTAAAATCGTGGCGCAGTTTTTTAGCAGCCGTGGTTTTGCCGTGCTTGATGTGAACTACGGTGGCAGTAGTGGTTATGGTCGGGAGTATCGACAACGTTTAAACGGTAACTGGGGCATCGTAGATGTTAATGACTGCAGTAAGGCCGCACTGTACGTTGCCGAACAAGGCTGGGTCGATAAAGATCGACTAGCAATTCGTGGTGGTAGTGCAGGGGGATTCACTACCTTAGCTGCGTTGGCATTTACTGATGTCTTTAAGGCTGGCGCCAGTCATTATGGTGTTAGTGATCTGGAAGCCTTGGCAAAAGAAACACATAAGTTTGAATCCCGTTACTTGGATACACTAATTGGTGCATATCCCGAACAACAACAGATATACAAAGAACGTTCACCCGTGAATGCTGTAGAAAAATTATCATGTCCCGTCATTTTCTTCCAGGGACTGGAAGACAAGATAGTATTACCCAATCAGGCAGAGATGATGGTAGACGCATTAAAAGAAAAAGGAATCCCGGTTGCGTATATCGCCTATGAGGGTGAACAACATGGCTTTCGACAAGCCAAGAATATCAAACGGACATTAGAGTCAGAATTGTATTTCTATTCAACAATATTTAATTTTCAATGTGCGGACAAGGTTGAGCCAGTGACGTTTCTTTGATAAAGAATATTCAATACACAGTGTGACGCTTTGCACTTTCCTTGTTAACGAATCTGCATAACGACTACTTATTTTAAGTAGTTGATTACCGCTTTCGTATATTCTTTTGTATTTGCTGTCCCTTGAAGATCACCCGTGCGTGTTTTTGGATTACTTAGGGCGGCTTTAATCGCATCACGTAAACGGTCACCTAGTGTTTTTTCTCCAATATGATCCAGCATCATTGCTGCTGCGAGGAGTAGGGCCGTTGGATTGGCAATACCCTGGCCAGCGATATCGGGTGCTGTACCGTGTACGGCTTCAAAGATTGCCGCGTCTTCACCAATATTTCCGCCTGGTGCAAGACCAAGACCACCGATTAAACCGGCAATCTCATCAGAGAGTATGTCACCGAACATGTTCGTCGTTAAGATCATATCGAATTGACTTGGGTTGGTGACGAGTTGCATCGCAGTGTTGTCGACAATGCGATCTTCAATTTCTAGACCTGCGTATTTCTCTTCCTTACTCACTTCTCTTGCAGTTTCAAGGAATAGCCCTGTCAGTTTTTTTAGAATATTTGCCTTATGTACAATGGTGATTTTTTTACGGTTGTTTTTAATCGCATAATCGAATGTGTATTTTGCGATCTTACGACAGCCCGAGCGGGTAATAATACCGGATGCTTCAGCAACGGCCTTTGGGTCATCGTCAATAGGGATGTAATGTTCAACACCGACATAGAAGCCTTGTGTATTTTCACGAATCAAAACGATATCAATATTGTCATAGCGACGTCGATCATGCAGGTAGGATATTGCGGGGCGGACATTAGCATAAAGTTTAAAGTCCTCCCTTAGGCGTACGTTTGCAGAACGAAAGCCATCACCGATTGGTGTTCCCAGAGGCGCTTTCAGTGCAAGTCTAGTTTCACGAATACTATCCATCATTGCTTGTGGCAGGGGATCGCCAAATTCTTCAAAGGCAGACAAGCCAGCTTTAAACCTGTGCCATTCAAACTTTGCACCGAGTGCATCCAGAATTTCTATTGTAGCGTCAAGGATTTCAGGCCCAATGCCATCGCCCTCGATTAATGTTGCTGGTGTAGTTTTAATGACAACTCTCCCTAAATACTATTGAGTAGTGAAACAAATGTGTTTCAACCAAGATTATACTGAATGATTATTACAGATTGTTATTTGTTGCAGCGGGTTTTTTAACATTTACCGTTCTTGTATCGACTGTTTCTTCTTTCGGCGGTGATATTAAGTCATTTAATATCTCTGCAGTTTCATTTAGTAAGATATCTATTGGATCATCTTCTTCGCTTTCTTCATCAGATGCTTCCAGTTCTTCTTCTGTATCATCCAGCGGCGGCAATCCTTTTTCAACGCGCATGGCATTTTGAATGTCTTTTTTTGCAGTTAATAACTCTTCACGTTCTGTCTTGCGTTGGCTTTCTAGCAGTGAGATTTCTTTTTTATCGCTAGCTTCACGTTTTACATTCAAGTCGTCCATTAACAACTGAAATAATTTATTCTGTTTGATCCTTTTCTCGTGTTCTACTTTAGCAATTTCAAATCTATCTATAGGGGCACTAGTTGGGTAGTATCGTGCGGGTTTAACCTGATCCCAAGGCAATGCATTTTCATAAGCGCGTTCTCCCTGATCTGAAGAATCTTCTGCTGTTGGAAAAATTATATCGGGTATGACGCCTTTATGTTGATTACTACCACCGCTTACGCGGAAGAATTGTGCAATTGTTGTTTTTAATCGGCCGTGGTCTTCATTGCTCTCTTTAATAAAGCGATTCAGGTCAATGACATTTTGCACAGTGCCTTTGCCAAATGTAGGCTCGCCAATAATGATTCCTCTACGGTAATCTTGGATAGCACCGGCAAAAATTTCAGAGGCTGATGCGCTATTACGATCTACCAATACAGCTAATGGGCCGGGGTAACTAATACCGGGTTCTGGATCGTAATTAATATCAACTCTGCCGGATGCATCCTTGGTTTGAACAACAGGACCTCTGTCGATAAAAAGGCCGGTTAATTCCAGGGCTTCAGATAGTGAACCACCACCATTGCTGCGTAAGTCGATAATCAATCCAGAAATATTTTCTTTAACCATGGATTTAATCAATTTGCGTACATCACGCGAAGTGCTTTTGTAATCCTTTTTACCTTCTGCTTGCGCAGCAAAATCTATATAGAAGGTAGGAAGGTTAATTACGCCGATACGTGTATCTGTGTCAGGCACATCAATAATACTTGAACTGGCATCTTGTTCTTCAAGTTTTATTTTATCGCGTGTCATCGTCACTATTTTAGATGTGCCCTCAGCGCCGATATCTTTAGGTAAAACCTCAAGTCTTATAATACTGTCTTTAGGACCTCGAATTAGGTCGACCACATCATCCAAACGCCAGCCAATCACGTCGACAATCTTGCCATCCTGGTCTTGTCCAACACCGACAATCCTATCGTCTGCTTTCATCTCATTACTTAAGTCTGCGGGCCCACCTTTTATGATTTTTACGACTTGCGTGTAATCATTGTCACCACGTAATACAGCTCCAATACCTTCTAGTGATAAGCGCATGCTTATATCGAAGTTTTCTGATGTACGAGGCGAAAAATAGGCTGTGTGTGGTTCTATCGCTGTGGTGTAGGCATTAATAAACGATTGAAATACATCGTTTGAGTTCAGTTGTAGCGTGCTGCTGAGTATGCGATTGTAACGATCTGTTAAGGTTTTTTTAATTTCATCAGGTTCTTTTTTGGTGAGCTTTAAATTCAGCACATCGTTTTTGACACGTTTATGCCAAAGCTTGTCTAGCTCAGCTTTATTTGCGAACCAGTCATCTTCACGACGATCAAAGCGATAGGTTTCATCAATAGCAAAATCAAAATCAGAATTAATTGTATTCAACGCAAACTTTATGCGTTCATCAACACGCTTGCGATAGCGTTTGAATATTTCAAAAGCAGGGTCCAGGTCTGATCTGATGATGGCATTATCGATTTCGTATTTATACTGGTCAAACTCATCAATGTCTGTTTTCAGAAAATAGGCCTTGTTCTGATCAAGGTTTTCCAGGTAGTGCTTGTAAATTAATGCAGAAAGATCGTCGTCAAGTTCGGTTTTTTTGTAATGGTAGGTCGTTAAGATATGCGTTATTAATTCACTTGCTCGAATATGTTTACTTTCTGGTTCGAGTGCTGAGGCAGGTACCGTTTTTATGTCCGCGCAGACATTAGAAAAGACTAACAGTAGTGTGCCGGTAAATAAAAAGAGTTGTCTAATATTTTTCAAGATAAGTAATACTCTGTTTGTCTATTAATGAAGGTAGTTATTTATCTACTTAATGACTATTAATACAAGTATAAGTGCAATCCAATAAGACTATTAACTTATAAACAGTATGAATTTTCACTAATTGATGCCCCATGTCCATATGGGCATGCAATATTTATTCAAATTTGGCCAATTTTTCGTTTACGCTGATTTTATTGATTAAATCTTCAATTTTATTGGCTTTCTTTGTGTCACCACCTAAAAATCCAGGTGCTTCCCGGTAGTAATCCATTAGATCGTCAAGGATATCAATGTTTTGACTATCTAACTCTGCTGCAATTTCAAGATGAGCCAGCGTTTTCTTTGCATAACTGATGGCTTTGAACCAGTTGGTTTTTTCAGCTTCACGACCATAGCTTTTTGCTAGAACATGATGATATTCGGCTACTTGAGGCTCTATTTCGACAGCAATCTCAAGTTTTTTTATTGCTTCACTGTATTTTTCGTCTTCAAAATGAGCCAAGCCGCTATTAAACAAGTCTTCAGATTCTGCGTTGGCAATTGCGATTCCGCTGAATGCGAAAGCGCATAACAGTGCGATTATAAGTTTGTATGAGCTAGTTTTTATGGACATATTCATAGGGATGTAGAGTATAACGCTATTAATTTGTTCATATAAAGTTAAAAATAACATATAAAACCTTTCATAAACATAGAATAACCATTATTTTTATAATGTCACTAACATCAAGTTCGTTCACATCAATACAGGTCAAACTCATCCTTTTTATCGTTATCCCCATCATATTATTTTTTATTTTGGGTGTGTTTTTTACTATTTCAAAAATATCGACGTCTACAGAAGAGCAATTGTCTAAGAATGTCATCATTCAAGCGAAGAATTATGCGGCGATTCTGGAATCTGAATTTAATGCAATAGCCAGCCTGGCAAGAGTTAATGCGGGCATGTTAGAAAATAATGCTAGTTTGAGTGAAGATCTACTCTTATCAGTTTTAAAAAATACGCTTTTAAGTAAAACACAAATTTATGGTGTTGGTGTTATCTTTGAAAAGGAAATTGATGAAAAATCATCAATTTATTTTTACAAAACTAGCGACGGAGAAGTCAGCCCTCTTGTAATAAATGAATCTAGGCATTTAAAAAAAGAGTACTGGTATTTGGAAACAAAAATCGCTGATGCACCTAATTGGTCTGAACCTTATATTGCTGAAGTATTAGGGAAAAATATAATAGCGACCGTTGCAGTACCTTTTCACCTTAAAGATAAATTTGCGGGTGTCAGTTTTATTGACATTGATTTAACCAAACTACAAAAGCATTCAGGACTGGAAACGTTAACGGATAATGCCTTCGTTATTACTAGTAAGAAGGGACGATTTATTACGCATCCTAATCCAGAATTAATAATGACTAAAACTTTGCAAGATGTTTCTCGAGAGATTAATGACCCAGGTTTAGTTTTATTGAACAAAGAAGTACGTGAAGGTAAGAGCGGGCAGGTAAGAGTTGAAAAATTATCAATCGATATTGATGAGCCCTACTGGCTTTTTTATGCGCCAATTAGATCCACCGGGTGGGGTTTTGAAACTGGGCTGCCAGAACGAGAAGTATTAGCTTTCGCAAAGATGCAAACTCAACGGGCTGTGTTTGGAATCAGTATTATATTAGTTCTCGCGATAATTTGTGTGTTGGTAGTTTCAAATAGTTTAACTCGTCCTCTTAAAATATTAACTGATGCGGTACAACAGTTAGCCGATGGTGATCTGACTACAAGTATTACAGCTATAACTACGAAAGACGAAATAGGGCAGTTGAGTCAAGCATTCAACAACATGACGCTTCAGCTTAGACAACATGTTGTCGAATTAAATAAACAATATGCCACGCGCGCTAATGTTGAAAACGAATTAACCATTGCACGGAGTATTCAATCAACGTTAATTCCTAACAAGTTCCCGGCATTTCCCGACTATGATGAATTTGATTTGCATGGTCTCAGTCATGCTGCAAGTCATGTGGCTGGCGATTTTTTTGATTTCTTCCTGTTGGATTCATGCCGTTTATTTATCGTTATAGCAGATGTATCGGGGAAGGGCGTAGGTCCTGCGCTTTTAATGGCGGTCAGTCGTACACATATTAGAAATCTTGCGGCCAAAGGCCATAGCCCAGCTCAGATACTGACCGAATTGAATGAACTCATGATACATGATCGAGAACAACCGATGTTCGTTACGGTATTTGTTGCTGAATATAATATAAGCAGTGGAGATCTGTGTTATGCCAATGGCGGGCATGTTGCACCGTATTTAATTACTAAAGATGGTTTAGTAACGCAATTTGGTGGACCAACAGGGACGATAGTGGGTATGTTGGAAGATGCGGAGTTTGGGGAAGAAACTATAAAGCTTAAGAAAGATGAAACGATTGTTTTATATACCGATGGAATTTTAGAAGCACGTATTCCAGATGGCGAGTTTTTTGGAGAGCAACACTTTGAAACATTATTATCTGCCAATGCAGAAATGAGTCTTTCTGAACTCTGTGATTCTGCATTGGCAACAGTAAAAGCCTATCAGGCGAATAAATTAAGTGACGACGTCACTGTATTAGCACTGAGAAAACTTAACTAATTCGATTACTTAATAATTTCAATAAGCTCGATATCAAACAACAAGGTGGCGTTAGGACCAATAGCACCGCTAGCCCCACGTTGACCATATGCTAAATCTGAAGGTACGACGATCTGCCATTTAGAACCTGTGGTCATTAATGGTAATGTTTCTTGCCAGCCTTTTATAACCTGGTTAGCCGCGAGTTCCACAGGTTCTCCACGTGCGTAGGAACTGTCAAATTCAGTACCATCAATGAGTGTGCCACGATAATGAACAAGTACCTTGCTGCTGCTAGAAGGTTTTTCCCCGGTGCCTGTAGTAACAACTTTGTATTGCAGTCCGCTAGCTGTTTCTGTAACGCCTTCTTTTGTTTTGTTTTCAACTAAATACTTTTCACCAATGGTCTTGTTTGTAGATGCCTGGTTATTTTGTCTGTCTTGCTCCGATTTCTGAAATTCTTGCATGATAACTTGCATGTCATCTTTACTTATTTTTAGTTCTGAGCTTGAGAGAACATCTTCGATTGCTTGTATAAAAGCAGGGGTGTCGAGTTCCATCCCTTGACGGTTGACGTTTTCCCCAAAGACCACGCCCAATGTATAACTGATCTTCTCTAAGTCGGTTTCTACTTTTGCTGCATATACGTTTAGAAATGTAAAACTTAAAATTAAAACAAAAGCAGATTTAAATATTTTCATAAGAACCTCAATGTAGATTAAATTTTTGTAGTGGTGGGAAGCGGCAATATGTTCCCACAAAACTATGAGTCAGCCAACCTGATATTAGTTCTATATTACTTTATCAAGAGGATGTTTTGTAAACAGATTGGATGACATTGTCGAGAAATTGATAAGCATTTAACTCTTTAGGGACAGCGTCTGAAAGCATCCGGCGATACTGGCGTGCGCCTGACTGGCCTTGATAAAGCCCTATGATATGGCGAGTTAGGCTTTTAATATTAAATCCACGATCGATTTGTTCAACAGCGTAATCTTTGAATTTTTCCAGTATTTCTTCTCGAGTTTGTAATGGTGAGTCGTCTTCATAGAGAAGCTTGTCTGCTTCAACCAGCATAAAAGGGTTTTGATAGGCAGCTCGCCCAACCATGACTCCATCGACATAATCTAATTGCGATTTAATTTGCGCCAGTTCGGTAAAGCCACCATTAATAGTGATGTTTAAATTAGGGAAGTCCTGTTTTATTTTATGAACGCGCTCATAGTTTAGCGGCGGAATCTCTCTGTTTTGTTTGGGACTTAAGCCACTTAAGATGGCTTTTCTCGCATGAATTATGAATGTATTACAGCCTGCTTCACTAACAGTCTCGATGAAGCTTTCTAAAAATTCATATGAATCCTGATCATCTATACCAATCCTTGTTTTTACTGTGACGGGAATTTTCACGGTAGATTGAATTTTGTTTACGCAATCACTGACGAGTTCTGTGTTTGACATCAAGCAAGCACCAAATTGACCATTTTGTACACGGTCGCTAGGGCAACCAATATTTAGGTTAACTTCGTCATAGCCTTCACTTTCGGCAATATGCGCGCATTCAGCAAGGTCAAGCGGATTATTCCCTCCCAATTGAATAGCCAGGGGATGTTCTATCTGGTTGAAATCAAGAAATCGTTTACGGTCTCCATGTATTAATGCCCCGGTAGTTATCATTTCCGTATAGAGCACAGCATGTTTTGACAACAGGCGCATAAAATACCGAAAGTGTTTGTCGGTATGATCCATCATCGGGGCGATGCTCAAACGTCTATCTATTTGGTTTGTGCGCATATCAACTTAGCTAGTGATTATTTTGGAAATAATTGAATGGGTGAAAGTAGGACGTAAATAAAAACCACGGGGCAGTGTTAATTTATTTGCACCCGATTGGTTCTTATCTTTAGTCAAACTTTTGGAATGAGCAGCTTTAGGTCTAATTTGTAAATACTTTCCCATGGAGGAACTAATCTTATCTATATCACCCAACACGATCATGTCACAGAGTTCTTGCCAATCATCTTTCAACTGTTTTTCTTGTTGTTTATTGGGTTGCCATAATACAGCTGACCCTATCCGCCGCAAAGGGACAGGTGTGTTCTTATTTGCTTCAAAGGGTATCCACAATACTTCAGTCAATTTACATTTTACTAGAGATGACTCCCAGGAAGACAAGGCAACTGGGTCGAGTTGTGTAACACAGATGTAAGTTGACTCTTTAGGTTTGCCGTTATCATCAATAGGAATTGATTTTAGTTCGATTCCTAAATTCATAAAATCAGGTTGTGGAGCACTAGCGGCATTTGCACCGAGTGAGAGTTCTAACAAATTACCAAACCAACCTTTTGCATGAGTTGTTGATTGTGGAATACATACATCCATTTTATTTGCGAGTTGTTGAATTGTAAGTCCGGCTATATTTTTTGCGCGGTCTAGCAATTCTAGCCTGCTGACAGGTGGTGAGACATTCATCAAATGGAGTTAAAAAAACAGACTGTCAGGAAAGCGCATCAATAATTGAACTCTTTAAACATTCAAATTTCAATGGATCTTCGATCATTTTATTTTCGTCATTTTGTAAATAAAATATGTCTTCAGCACGTTCACCATATGTTGCAATTTTTGCATTCTGTAATTTAGCCCCACACATATCCATTGCCATTCCTATTCGCGAAAGTATACCTGGACGGTCAATCGTGCTGACTTCCATGATGGTTCGATTATTCTTTTCATCTGAGCCGAATGTTATATGTGTCGGTATATTGAAACTTTTTAATTGTCTTTTTTCGAGCCAATCACCTTGTTCCATTTTATTTGACGTAGATTTTAATTCTTTTAGTATCCGACTTTTTACTTCATTGCTTCGATCATTGTTTTTAATCAGCGTGGCATCATTTTCTAACACGACAAAAGTATCCAATGTGAAATCTTTTCGATTAGTAATGATTTTTGCGTCTACAACAGTAAGTCCCAATTTTTCAATTGCTCTTGTTGTTGTAGCAAAAATATT
>JBLHKL010000081.1:0-9480 GCA_047618295.1 Gammaproteobacteria bacterium
AATAATACAACGCTGAGGGTACCCGCTAGGGCAAGACATTAGGGCGGCCTTTTTCTTCGTTAGTTCTTTTTGGCCGCGCAAATGAAAGTTTTGCACATGAATGTGCTTATGCTGCGATCGCATGGATGCGAAAAGGAGCAGCGAACTCGCCATTAGGCGAAAACCAATATAAAGAAATAATGAAACGTATCGATTCACTGGGTTCCCGCCGACGCGGGAATGACAGGGAGTTAGTCCTTGTCTTGCTCATCGAGCAACCTAACAATCTCATCCTCCCCCATTGGTTTCTTCCGTTTAATACGCAAACTATTTTTCCATTCTTTACTGAAATCTTTCTGAAGCCACAGATGAATACCAATGACGATCAGCATCGCAATAAATGCCCCCAAACTTGCTAATGCCATATCTTTTTGTGCGTCCCAAACATCACCTTGTATGCCGAGATAGGCAACGCCTAGGTCGCCACCAAAAACCTCGGCCGCTGCCCATTCGAATAATTCGAATGTCACTGATGCGGCGATGGTGAATAGTAAGGGAAAGAAATAACCCCAAAAGCCTTTGCCATAGGCAATACGGCAATAGATCTCTCTGAAGGGATAGGCCATTAGCAAGCCATAAAGAAAATGAACCAAGCGATCGAAATGATTTCTATCCCAACCCATCATCTCGTTAAGGCTAAAATTAAAATGTGATATTAAAAACGAATCATAAGGCACTCTGGCATAGGTGTAGTGCGCCCCTATTTCATGCAGGCACATGAATATAAAAATCATGCTGTAGGATATTCTTGAGAACGTGAATTTTTTATAGCTTGCCGCCATGACGATGGCAAACACCAGCACCAAGACATTTTCCAATGCCCAATCTGATCGATCATGTGGAGATACAGCGAGAATTAAAAATTCAATGAAAAAAATAAGTGAAAGTATTAGAAAATATTTTTTGTGAGGCACAACATAACTCCACTTGCTTGTTAATTCATTTATTTTTATATCATAACAAGTAGAGGCCAACGCCAACAGTAAGCAGTCATAAAAAACTCAGGCAACAATATCAGCCGCATAAATCTCTATAAAGAGAAAATTTGCAGCGCAGATAGTTAAGGTCTTTTTTCTGGGTCTTGTCGATTATCAAATATTGCATGAACAACCACCTGTGTTTCACCTGCTATATAGAAAACAGTAAACGGAAATTTACGGATTAAGGCAGTTCTATAGTCCTTATGCTTTTGTGGGTAACTGATGGGGTTTTCTAAAATACGATTTGTCGTTGTATCTATACTATTCAAAAATTCAATCCCTAAACCTTTTCTCTGTTTTCATACCATTCAACCGTTATGTCTATATCAATCTGGGCTTGCGTGGTATATCGCAGTTTCATTTGTGTTTTTTTCTTATTTCCTCGTAAACTTCGTTCCATTCCCTAGTCTCCGCCTTTCCTGCTTCATACAATGCTAAGCGCCTGTCTAATTCCTTTTTTTGCCATTCCGGGAGTGGGAGTTCTACATTTGATTCTGCTATTTCGTCCCATACATCTTCGACTAGCGATATCTTTTCAGTCACAGCTAATTTACTAATTTCATTTTTAAGATCTTCCGTTCTCATTCTTTAACCTCTAAAGACTTATATTGTTAATAGAATAGATATTTTAGCCTTCTTTGAATACTTCAGTAAGAGATATCCCTTGAAGTTTTCCTGTTCTGTAAGCATTAAGCCGTTTTTCTACTTCCTGACCCCATATCTCATCTAATTCTTTATCAGACTCAAGCTTTTTCTCACTATCAAAATATTCGTTTTTCATCATAACGTTACCTTCACTCCACTCCATATGAAAATATGATCTTATTCATAGCCACTATCAACCCATACACACTTGCCACCGCTCTCTTCTTTTATTCTTTCCAGATATTTTTCATGCTCAACAAGTTCTTCTGCTGTCGCTTCAATGACTCGTAGCGGTTTGCGATTAACATCTACTATTCTTGCTTTAGTCTGTTCGGCAGCCTGTTGCTCTTGTGAAGAATCAAAACTCAAGGTCTCTTGACCACCGGTCATTATCAAGTACACATCTAACAGTATCCGTGCGTCAAGTAGTGCACCGTGTAAATCGCGCTCTGTATTATCTATTTCATAACGCTTGCATAAGGCATCTAAATTATTCTTTTGACCGGGATGTTTTTCACGCGCCATCATCAAGGTATCGACAACGGAACAATAGTCTTCTGTCTTGCCCCATTTTCTACCGAGCTTTTTTAATTCTGCGTTTAAAAAACCAACATCAAATGGTGCGTTATGAATTATGAGTTCGCTATCTCGAATGAAGTCGATAAATTCCTGAGCAATATCAGCAAAGCGTGGCTTGTCTGCGAGAAATTCATTGCCGATACCGTGCACATTGAATGCACCATCATCAATTTCTCTATCGGGATTCAGATATTGATGAAAGTGACGATCAGTTTTGCGTCGATTAACAATCTCAACACAACCTATTTCGATAATACGATGGCCTTGCTTGGGTTCTAATCCGGTTGTTTCAGTATCGAGAACAATCTGCCTCATGAAGTGCTACCAGCAAACATCTCATCGATCGCTTTATTGGCCAATTGATCAACTCTTTCATTTTCGTCATGTCCACTGTGACCTTTAACCCATTCCCATTTTATTTGATGAGGTGCGCAGGCTTCATCCAGTCGCAACCAAAGATCTTTATTCTTTACTGGCTTCTTGGCTGCTGTTTTCCAACCTCTACTCTTCCAACCGTCCATCCATTCGGTAATACCTTTCATTACATATTGTGAATCAGTGGTCAGCACAACCTCACACTCACCTATTAATGCTTCGAGTCCCATAATCGCACCCATTAACTCCATGCGATTGTTAGTGGATTCTGTTTCAGCACCATAGAGTTCTTTTTCAGTACTATTATATTTTAATAAAGTCCCCCAACCGCCCGGCCCAGGGTTACCTCGACAGGCGCCATCGGAAAAGATGTGTATTGTTTCACTCATAATAATTTAAGGTTGCCTTATCGATTTCGTGTTGTGGGTTCAATCGCTCCTGACCCAATCATATTTCGTTTAGCACGCCATTGCATCTTGATCGGATTTAAGGGCACGGTGCGCTTTTTAGCAACAACAACATATAATCCACCGCATATTGGCCAACAATAGCGTCCCAACCGTTCTAACGGCATAAATTTCTTTAACCAGTTTTGATTGCTTAATGGTGGTGAAAAGAAAAAACCATTTATCTTTTCTACTTCAAAATCCAGTAATGATAACCAATCTTTTAATCTTGGGATTGAAATCAACTGGCCGCTCCAGGGCATTTCACCCCACCAGCATTTAAATAGATGCCAAAGCCCCCAAAGACTCAAGGGATTAATGCCAATTATAACAACATGTCCATCACCAATAAGAACGCGCTCCATCTCTCGCAATAATTTATGTGCATCTTTGGAATATTCAAGAATGTGCGGTAAGACGATGACATCGATACTGTCTATTGCGATCGGTAATTCTTCTGCACTGGTATGTACTGCCGATACGTTATTATTTAATTCCGTATTATCCAGAAACAGTACTGTTTTATTCGAAATGCGGGATGCTGCCAAATAGTTTGATTCTGCCGAATAGCCATACTGCAAGATATGATAACCAAACAAGCCCGGCAGGATATCCTCTAATTGTTCAATCTCAGCGGCATAGACCGTTCTGCCCAATGCGCCATTAAACCAGCTTGAGAATTTCCCCCTTAGTGATAATGTCTTTGTATTCTCAGAATTCATAAATAATTCATGCACCACACAATTAAAAAACTGACTCGGACTTTAGAAAAATCATGTTAGAGATCATACCCCTACCAGCTCTAAAGGATAACTATATCTGGCTATTGAAAAACAAGATAAGCCGACACGTCGCTATTGTCGACCCTAGCGAAGCGGAACCAGTGCTGAATGTTATTAAGTCTGAAAGCTTAATCCCTATAGCAATCATGATCACGCATCACCATTGGGATCATGTTGGCGGTATCCCGGGCATTACTGAACAATTCGATATCCCGGTTTATACACCGAAAATAGAGACTGTCGCAGGCAGTACCAATCTAGTTGGAGAAGGTGATGTTGTTTCCCTACCAGAGTTGCCTCTGAATCTGGAAATAATGGATGTGCCGGGACATACCTCTGGTGCAGTCGCCTATTATACCGATGATATGGTGTTTAGTGGTGACACACTGTTTACTGCCGGTTGTGGTCGCATGTTTGAAGGTACGCCGCCACAAATGCATGCCTCTTTAACGAAATTCAAGACCTTGCCTGATAGTACATTGCTATATTGTGGGCACGAATATACCGTTAGTAATCTCAAGTTTGCTGCTAGCGTCGAACCCGATAACACAGCGATACAAGAACGCCTACGACTTGCTGAAGAGACCCAAAACTTAAACCAGCCTACCGTACCCGCAACATTGGCAGAAGAGAAACAAACAAACCCGTTTTTACGTTGCGAAGAACCTGAGGTCATCGCGGCAGCCAGTCAATTTTCGGGTAAAAACTTAAATGAAGCGGCAGATGTTTTTGCTGCAATACGGCAGTGGAAGGACAATTTTTAATGGCTTACTAAAAAATATATTTTTATCTGAAAATTAGTACTTGACCCAAACGCATCCTGTCCCTAGCATTCGGCCATGCATATGATACGTAAAGCAATTATTTGCTTAGTACCACTAATAATCAGCGCTTGTAACCTCAGTTCTACCCGACCCGATTCAGTAGACCCCGCACCGACCGCAGATAAAAGCCAGACACTAACACTGACTGCAAGAAATCTAGCCGATCATAAGCCTGAGATAAGCAGTTCAGAGATCAATGTTGATAATGAGCTCGAAAATCAGGTCGCTCATAAAAAAGACCATACTAATCTCTGGTTTTTGATCAAAGATGACCTACAATTTGATAGCAATATAAACCAACGCAGTGTTAAGGATAAAATCGCGTGGTTTGCTCGTAATCAAGACTATATGGATCGTGTTTCGGATCGCTCACAGCCTTACTTGTTTCATATCATATCGAAATTAAAAGAACGTAACATGCCGCTTGATTTAGCACTCTTGCCTATCGTAGAAAGTGCCTATCATCCGTTTGCCTATTCTCCAAGTCGTGCCTCAGGCATCTGGCAGTTTATTCCGGCAACCGGAAAACGTTTTGGGATGAAACAAAACTGGTGGTATGACGGTCGCCGCGACATTGTAGCAGCAACTGATGGCGCGCTTGATTACCTGCAAGATTTACACAAACGTTTCAACGGCAACTGGCTTCATGCCCTTGCTGCGTATAATTCGGGTGAAGGTAGAGTCGAACGTGCTATCAAAAGAAACAAGAAAGCTGGTAAGAAAATTGATTTCTGGTCATTACGTCTACCCCGTGAGACACGAAGTTATGTGCCTAGTCTTTTAGCTGTAGCCGAAGTCCTTAGAAATAATGCTAAATACAATATTAATTTCAAGACTGTTCCAAATAAACCGTACTTTGAAAACATTGATATTGGTAGTCAAATTGATCTGGCAACAGTAGCCAAACTATCTGGCTTGACTATGGATGAGGTCTACACCTTAAATCCCGGCTTCAATCGTTGGGCCACAGATCCTAAGGGACCACACCGCATACTGATACCGATAGACAAAGCCAGTGCATTTAAACAAAAACTGACAGCCCTGCCCAAATCTGAACGTATTAGCTGGAAACAACACAATATCCGGGCAGGTGAATCACTGAGCCAGATCGCTGCACACTATCAAACCAGTATAACTGCATTGAAAGGAGTCAATCGTCTGAAGGGAAGCAGGATTAGAGCAGGACACTCACTGTTGATTCCAACTGCAAAAGAGTCCAATAAATATTATACCTTGAGTGCCGATGCCAGAAAATTTAAAGGCCTTAAAAAGACGGGTGACGGTAAACGTTATATCTATTCTGTTAAACGTGGTGATAATCTTTGGGACATTGGTCGTCACTACGGTATTAGCGTCAGTCAACTTACACAATGGAATGGTATTTCAAAAAAGAGTCTGCTGAAACCCGGACAAAAACTAACTGTTTGGGTTAAACAGGATGAAAACAACAATGAAGGCGGTTTAATCAAAGCGGCGGCGAATAATGCGTCAAGCAATGCTTATATAGTAAAAAGTGGTGATTCATTATGGTTGATCGCCAGAAAGTTTGATATTCACGTCAAAGATTTGCTCAAATGGAACAAACTAAAGAAAGGGAAACACCTGCAACCCGGTCAGAGCTTAATCATTCAGCAAACAGTTGCTGGCGCCTAGCAATATAATCTCCTGATTTAAACATTATTGTTTATCTAAGTAGGTAAACTATTCTCACAGTGATGTTTTTAATCGTACAATGCCATATATGACTCGTTTATTTAAATTTTTCGTTCGTCAGCTACTTCGCCTATTGTACCGGGTTGAAGTCAGTGGCATGGAAAACTACTCAAAGGCGGGAGATCGCGTATTAATTATTGCCAACCACACTTCTCTGCTCGATGGCATTTTGTTATATGCCTGGTTGCCAGAAACACCTACCTTTGCCATAAACACCAATATAGCCGCTAAAAAATCATTCAAACCTTTTTTGAGTTTTGTTCAATTATTTGAAATGGACGCGCAAAATCCGTTATCCATCAAGTCCATGATCAAATATATCAAACAAGACAAGAAGGCCGTCATATTTCCTGAGGGGCGTATTACCGTAACGGGCTCACTCATGAAAGTATATGAAGGCCCCGGACTTATTGCTGACAAAAGTAACGCCATGATCCTTCCGATTGCTATCGAAGGGGCTCAATACAGTCGCATGTCCTACATGAAAGGACGTGGCCATGTGTTCTGGTTTCCGAAAGTCACGATGAAAGTTCTTCCGCCAGAACGAATAACGGTTACTTCCGAACTTTCAGGACATGAGCGTAGGAAAGCCACAGCGAGACAATTACAAGACTTGATGTACAAGTTGGTCTATTCAAAGATAAATCAACGCTCAACACTATTCTCAACCTTGATTGATTCAAATGAGCGTTTTGGCAATAAGCTGGAAATCCTGGAAGACATCAATCGAGAAACATTAAATTTCAAACAGCTAATCTTGCGTAGCATCTTATTAAGCCATTTAATTAAAAAACAAACACAAGCAGGTGACCACATTGGCGTATTAATGCCCAATGTTAACGCCATGCCCGTATTATTCTTTGCATTGCAATTCATCGGTCGCATTCCGGCAATGTTGAATTTCACGGCGGGTACGCTTGCGATTAAACGTGCTTGTGAAACGGCACAAATAAAAACTATATATACATCAAGACGTTTTATTATAAATGCCAAGCTTGATCAATTGGCTGCCGATCTGGAACAAAACTACAGCGTTATCTATCTGGAAGATCTCAGGCAAGAGATAACATTAGCAACAAAACTTTCTGCCTTGTATAAGAGTAGAAATCCGGCAAGACATTATGCCAAACAGAATTTGAACACGAACCCTGATGCCGCAGCCGTAATCCTGTTCACTTCTGGATCTGAAGGCCATCCAAAAGGTGTTGTTCTGTCACACGGGAATATTTTATCGAATTACGCCCAGGTGAGTTGTTACATCAACTTTACCTCTAACGATATAATATTTAATTGTTTACCCTTATTTCATTCATTTGGGCTCAATGCCGGATTTTTAATGCCTCTTATCGGCGGTGGGAAAGTTTTTCTCTACCCAACACCATTACATTATCGATTTATTCCTGAACTAATCTATGAACTACGTGCAACTATGTTTTTTGGTACCAATACCTTTTTCAAAGGTTATGCACGTTATGCACATGCCTTCGATTTTAACTCCTTAAAGTATGTCGTCGCTGGTGCTGAAAAATTGCATGATGACACTATACAATTATGGATGCATAAGTTTGGTATCAGAATTTTGCAAGGCTATGGTGTGACCGAAACCAGCCCGGTCATCTCAGCAAATAATAAAATGCAGCATAAAACAGGGACAGTAGGTCGGCTTGTACCGGGTATGGAATGTTACATTAGACCGGTGCCGGGTATAGAACATGGCGGTGCGCTTGTCGTTAAAGGCCCCAATGTCATGCAAGGTTATTTATTACATAACAAACCGGGTGAATTGGAGCCGCCATCAACAGAACGTGGCTCTGGTTGGTATGACACCGGTGATATTGCTGATATTGATGATGAGGGATTTATAACCATACTGGGCCGGGCAAAACGTTTTGCCAAAATCGGTGGTGAAATGGTCTCTCTCTCTGTCGTTGAAGAACTAGCAGTGATGGCTTGGCCTATGCCCAGTTCCAGAGTTATTTCTAATATTAACTATGCTGCTGTTGCCGTACATGATGACCGTAAAGGTGAAAAGATCATTCTTGTTACGGAAAATAAAAATGCAGAACGAAAACAATTACAGATAGCTGCCAAAAATAACCATATCAGCGAACTGGCTGTTCCCAAAAAGATCATGATCATCGAGAAAATTCCATTACTAGGCACAGGCAAGATAGATTACATTGGCCTGTCCAAACTTATTGATTCAGAAGTCGATAATGAAGAATAAGAAGGTAAGTGGCGCAATAAACTGAATAAACTGGTCAAACAAGACGCCCCCTGAAAAGGACTAGGTTTCACTCAATAATAACATTTTCTATTGCAGTAATTATTGTATTTTTAATTTCCCATAAGATATCTTCAGCAGGACTACCTTTGGCAAGCGATGTTAATCGCTCAAACAAGACCGTGCTTTTCCCAGCTTTAAACAACACTGTGATATTCAACGGACATAAAGACATCATCTTCGGATCCAGATTCATCACTTGATTAGTGTAATAAGGATTACAAACCACCATGGACTTAACCATCTCAAATTTATTCTTGTTATATTCATCACCCCAACGTTCTGCGTTGCGTGCCAGATTTTTTCCTATATTCGCCTCAAAGATGACATAGAAACGCGATTCCTCCAGAGATTTATAAACAGATTGATAAACCTCTTCGCCATGTCTTTCTGTGCTGATCGAATAAATAGCACTTTCATCTTCTCCTGCGTTAATACAATTACTGGAAAGCACTAGTAATAGGATAATCATTTTTTTAATCATGCGCCGCACCTTCTTAGTAATTCTAATTCAGATCAGTATTGATGCTTTCTAGTCAGTATATTCAATGTTGATGATAGCCAAGATTTGCTTTGCACCTTGTGTTTCAAAAACGATTTCATCATCAACTGTTTTACCCAGTATTAATTTTGCTAATGGGGAATCAACCGTAATGTACTGTTCATTTTCATCAAACTCATCTGCACCCACAATGCGATGACGCCGCTCTTTTCCAGATTCATCTTCAATTGTTACCCATGCACCAAAAAATATTCGAGTTATATCTTGTACATCGCGCACGACCGTTAGTTTTGGCATACGCCGTTGTAAAT
>JBLHKL010000082.1:0-9426 GCA_047618295.1 Gammaproteobacteria bacterium
TTTAAATTCTTTTAGATTTTTTGTAATGACGGCCAACGGACATATGCCATCTATCGCTATCGTAATTTCTGATTCCTCGCCAATAGCTAATTGTTCGGCGGTATAATTTAAAAAATTGGTTTGTTTAAGTATCGTTAAGGCCTGTCGATGAATCTCAACTCCTGCCTCGGTCAATTGCGGTCTGTAGGCATCACGGTCAAAGATTTTGATGTCCAGTGACTCCTCCAGCTTTTTGATAGCAATACTCACCGCTGATTGCACCCGGTTTAATTTATTTGCAGCAGCACTGAAACTGCCCGTTTCGATTACCGCACAGAGGACTTTGAGTTGATCCAGAGTCATAAAGACTATTCATATAATGAATGATGATTATCAATAATATATGCTTTTTATTAATGTTTTGAAAGCCTATTGTTACTCCCGAATCGCCCATCTGCGAATCAAGCAATCAAAAAGGGAGAATTAAAATGAAAACACAAACACGTAATATCGTTACTGCAACCGTATTTAGTTTACTAATGACTATTGGAATTGCAGCAAATGCAGCAAATGCAGCTGAGCAAGACAATGATATCAAGTACAAGACCGTTGAAATTGACGGCCTGAATATTTTCTATCGCGAAGCGGGCAACCCTAACAAACCTACTCTATTGTTGTTACACGGTTTCCCAACATCATCACATATGTTTCGCGACTTAATTCCACAGTTATCTGACCAATACCACCTCGTCGCACCGGACTACCCGGGTTACGGACAGAGTTCAATGCCAAGTGTGCATGAGTTTGAATACAGCTTTGATAACGTAGCCAATATTGTTGATAAATTTATCGACAAGATTGAACTCAAAACATATAGCCTGTACTTGATGGACTATGGCGCACCGATTGGTTTTCGTATCGCTACCAAACACCCTGAACGAGTTGAAGGTTTGATTATTCAAAATGGTAACGCATATGTTGAAGGAATTGACAACAACTTTTGGGAGCCTATTCAAGCCTATTGGAAAGATCGTAGTGCAATAAACAAGGGCCTTGATAATGATTTTTGGATAAATGTTAAGAATGCATACAAGAATCAAAACATGAGTAATGATGAGGCCTTACGTTTTCTAGTGACATTAGGTGCAACCAAATGGCAATACACGAATGGTGTACGTAACACAGAGGCGATTAGTCCGGACACATGGGATCACGTACAACCTTTACTTGACCGCGAAGGTAATCAGGAAATACAACTGGAGATGTTTTATAGCTATGGAACAAATCCACCCTTGTACCCTGAATGGCAAGCTTACTTACGTGAACATCAACCACCAACATTGATCGTATGGGGAAAGAACGATGAAATTTTCCCAGCCGCAGGAGCACATCCTTACAAACGAGATTTGAAGATCGTTGATTTTAATCTACTGGACACAGGTCACTTTGCCCTGGAAGAAGACAGTGACGTTATCGCAGAACATATACGCCGCTTCTTTGGACAAAACAAAGTAGCTAGTCATTAATTAATATATTATGAGGTCGTCATGCTTATGGCGACCTCATTAAGCGGGAGAAGAATGATGAGAGAATATACAAGTGATATCGCCTTTTCAGAGACAGTAAAGAAAATTCAAAAAGAAAAGGAATCTCGTAGTGCCTACGCGAATATGGAACAACGCGGTAGTTGGGAAAGCACGGTTACAGAATTTTTAGCAAGCTTTATAGCGCAACGCGATTCATTCTATATGGCGACGGTTAATGCAGAAGGTCAACCCTACATCCAGCATCGCGGTGGGCCAAAAGGTTTCCTGAAAGTGATAAATAATAAAACGCTGGGCTTTGCTGACTTCAGTGGTAACCGTCAATACATCTCATACGGAAATCTACAAGATAATAATAAGGTTTGTATCTTCTTAATGGACTACCCAAACCGCACGCGCATCAAGCTATGGGGTACTTCTGAAGTCACTGAAACAGATGAAACTTTAATTAAAAAACTTGCTGACAATGAGTACAAAGCAAATATTGAACGTGCATTTCTTATTCATATCGAAGCATGGGACAGAAACTGTCCGCAACACATCACGCCGCGTTATAGTGAGGAAGAATTATTGATGATGCGAGAAATGGAATGAACCCGTCTGCAAATACAGGTTCTTCTACGCTCACGCAAGGCGCACACCATATAGGGCTCACTGTTCCCAATATAAATCAAACGCGTGATTTTTTTGTTAATACATTAAACTTTAAGCAGGTAGGTGAAAAACCAAACTATCCTGCACTGTTTGTCTCTGATGGAACAATAATGGTAACGCTATGGCAATCAGTTGACCCTGATAATACAAAGTCTTTTGACAGAAAAAATAATATTGGTCTACATCATCTGGCATTGCGACTTAATACAGAAGTCTCAATAGAGTTGCTTTATGAGCGTCTAGTTGAATCAGAGAATGTAGATATTGAATTCGAACCTGAACAACTAGGAAGCGGCGCGGCAAAGCATATGATGTGTATTATACCCGGCGGAATACGTGTCGAATTTATCGCGCCAATCACTTAATATGAATAACAACTACGAAATGATTTTACTTATTCATGGTTTTAATTTTACTACTCGATAGATAAATAATGATGGACATCTCTTTCTGGGCAAACCTTTCTGTACAAGTATTGTCTTTATGGGTAATACAGTATTTAACCGGCAATCTAGTCTTCTATAAGAATGTTAAAGTAGGCTACACAAGAAAAATAAATCACTTCTGTCTTTTTTTTATACCTATTTACCTGGAGGCAATAATCCCATACGAACAAAGTGTTGAAAGTTTACTCCTGAAATCCATCGTCGTAATATTATGTTTACTAATTTATAGTGCGCCTTCAAGATCCCGAATTCCTATATTCGCAAGAATGTTTCTTTCCTTTGATAGGCCTGAAGACAGACCACACACTCTTTTGTGGCTTTCAACTCAAATTGCAGCTGGTTACCTCATTATCATTCCTGCGATACTACTTTTTGAATCTAATGGAATCGCAAGTCTAATATTGATCCCAATTCTAATTACGGGTATTGGCGACGGGCTAGCTGAACCTGTAGGAATAAGATTCGGGAAACATAAATACAAAACTCATGCTCTCTTCTCCAAAACTAAATATGAACGTTCAATCGAAGGGAGTATGTGCGTCCTGATTACAAGCATAATAACAATTGTTGTATTCCAATCATCATTTACAACGACTGAATTTATTGTTGCTCTGATGACAGTGCCTATTGTAATGACATTAACCGAGGCATGGTCGCCACATACTTGGGACACGCCAACTTTGTTTCTTATCGGCTACCTTAATCTTTACCTTGTGAGTTTAATTAACTGAGAATGCTTTTTATTAATAATGAAATACAAAGCCGCCATAAAGATATTTAGTCGCCTCAGCACCCAGTACTAAAACCTTGTCACCTTTTTTAAGACGACCCGATTGGCGTAATCGATCCAGACTGACCCATATTGCTGCTGATCCCAAATTACCGAGTTTATCGGCATCGACAACAATGCGTTCTTCCGGCACATGTAAATGCTCGCTTAACAAACGTCCCAAATGCCCATTAACCTGATGCGGTAATATATAAGCGAAATCATCTAATGAGTAACCTCGCGACAAGACAGACTCTACACCCTTTATAAAAAGACTCGCACCTTGCTCTCTGACTTCTGATACATTATGCCGGAACACCGGCAAACCTAACTTGCAATGCACATCACCCGAACCACCACCTTCCAGAAAAAAACCAGGCGCTTTACCATTACCTATGTGTCCGATATAGGCATCTGAAATAATACTATTATCACTCTCATCATCTGGGCCTAAAATGACAGATCCGGCACCGTCACCCATTTGTACATAATTAACCAATTGCTCACGATCAATAAAATCAGCAGAGAGATCAAAATAGATTGAGCCCACTTCACTGCCGACAATAGCAATCGATTGCATCGAAGCATCATTCGCTAGCATAGGAATAGCTATCTGTAAGGCATTTGCAAAACCAGTGCACGCTTGCCGCAACTCCATATAAGGACCTTCATGCTCAAGCTGTTCAGCAACCCAAGCTATGTTCGGAGGTAATAACGTTTCCGGGCTGGTTGTGTGCCCTATTAAATAATCTAGCTTGCTGTGTTGCTTACTATCAGAGAGCGCGGCGTTAATAGCCCTAACGCATAATTGTGGTGCGCTTTCTTCTGGGGCAGAGATACCACCTTCCTTTGCTCGACAAAAATGACGCGATTTTATACCCAGACGCCGGCTGATTAAGGCTGCCTTTCGTGCCACTGCCTTGCCACATTGTTTTTCTATGCCAGAAAACAGGTGCTCATTATCAATACGCTCACCCGGCAACATGGAACCACTGCCCAATAATTTTACGCGACCATTTGCAAAATGAACTGTCATCGAAGTCAGATGCGTGCCAGTTTTTGAAATAAAACATCAGGATCAATACCAAGCGCTTCAAAACTATCTTGCTGAGTAGCAAGTAATGTAACCAGCTTTGATCCTATAGACTTATTGCTTTCTTTAAATAATCTCCTATCGCCACCTAACTTCAGGAAATGTTTACGCGAAATAGAGACATGTCGTGCTTCATCTTTCTTTATATGATCGAAAAGTTGCACAATCAGATGTGTCCTTCCTAAGTCACATTGCGTTATTGCATTCATTATTATACAAACACAGGAATCAAGCTGTGAAATCCGTGCAAAATGCTCCCCCATTCCTGCAGTAGTCCCAAGGCTGATATAAAAATGTCTGGCCTTACGTTTAATAGAACGAAGATCCGTAGGCTCCATCAACATTGATGCTAGTGTTTGCAATGCCTGTTCATGCGCATATTCATCTGTCTCAATATCCTTCAATAGACTAATGCTGCTAGACCAAGGGCTGCCTCGAAGTCGTTCAACCTCAACACCAAAGACATGGATAGCTGATTGCTCACCACAAAGCAGCAACGGTATGAGTCGCGCCAATGCTTCTTCATGTCGATGAGATAGCTTACTGCCTCCGCTTAAGAAGCCTTTGCGCCAATCAATAAACCACGCAGGCATAACCGTCCGTGGATCAATATTAACGTCAAAACAACGCAAATTATTTGACTGTTCTATGTATGAAGGTTGTGCACTCATATCATGCTCGCTTGAATTTCATTACGTGTAGTAATGCGGGAAGTAAAAAGAGATCTGCCAACATCGCTACTAATATTATAGATAGCGAGAGCAGGCTTAATTCATATATCGGACGAAACCCGGAAAATATACCGACAAACAAACCGGCAGCTAATGTAATGCTGGTAATCAAAATAGCCGGACAAACTTTTTCATAAAGTGTAAGCACAGAACTTGTGACGGTTGCATTTAAAGCACGCGGATATTTCAATAACATGTGAAGCGTGTCATCAACAATGATGCCCATAATCATACCCATTACCATGGCACTCCCCAGGCTGATATAACCACCTATAAGTGACCATAAAGCAAACACAGTAACTACTGGAAATAAATTACAGATTAAGCCGATCAAAGTTGCCGACCAGGAACGTAACAGCCCGCCGATTATTAACGCAATCACAACTAATGCTAAACCCAGAGAGAAAAACATACTTCTTGCGTTGCGTTCACCTAATTTTGCAAAAAGAATATCGGGACCAACACCACCCTTATAGTTATATGGCGTAATATTATTACCAAGCCAGGACCTCACCTTTGAATCAAACGCTATTAGTTCTTTAGCCGTTACTGTTTTAAGAAAGACAGAAACCTTTACAGCTTGATAATCTTTCGTTAGATCTTGTTCCAATCCAAAAAAGCTCGGCGAATTTACCTCTAATACAGGCTGTATAGTATCGAGCCGAACACCTTTATTAGTAGCGAGAGACAATACATCATCGACTCGCGCGACAATCTCTTGTTTACGCAGCCAATCAGTAAACTCCGTTAATCGCTTGGTATAATCTGCTTCTAATACGCCAAAGGGTTTTAGGCTATCCACCGAATAGAGCAAGCGGATACTGCCGTCAAAGTGATCGTCAATTAGTTTTGTCCCTTGCCGAAAGCTATGGTCTTCGGGAAAGTATTCATAAACATTGTCATTGATCTTAAGTTGCATAATCGAAATCAATCCGACGACTACAATGACACCTGAAAACATCAGTATCTTATTACTATATTTTAGCGTTGCGCCTCCTAAATTATACAAAGAGAAACGTTCTACCACTCGTTTGGCCTGCGCACTCGATAATTTAATTTTTGGTAATAGGCTACGAAGAAATGTTAGACACAAAACATAAGAGATGACCATCCCTGTCGCAACGATATAACCAACCACATTTACCGGTGGCGAGGGACTGAATGCCAACAATAAAAACCCAGCGGCTGTTGTAATTTTACTGAGTGTAAGCGCCTTAAAGTTATAGTCTATGCTTTCAGCCATAGCATCCTCTCGCGAATGTCCATCTGCAACATGACGAAAGTAATTCACCACAACGTGCATTGACGTTGCAATATTTAAACTCATAATAATTATTGGCGTGAAGGCATTAATTGCAGCTAGCTCCCAATGCAACCAACCCGCTACACCAAAAGCAGATATCGCTGACAATAAGGCTGTTCCTATTAACAAAAATGTAATCGGCCAACTTCGGAAAAATGCGAACAGGCAGATCGAAAAGATCAAAAATAAACAGGGAACAAAACGTTTTAAATCATGGCGGACTACATCGATGTAGGCTTCGTTTAAAGCAAGCGTCCCAGAAAAGTTTACGGCTATACCCAGATTCTTTGATTTGATCTGACTTCCTATCACTGACTTAACTTCAGTCATGAATTGTTTTACTTCTTTAGCTGTGTTCTCACCAGGGAATGACACGCCGATATTTAATAAACCATATCGACCATCTGCGGTAATTAAGTTGGTGCTGCGTGAATGTGTTCGCAATCGATGTAGCAAATCTTCCGGTTCTTGGTTCTCATCAGAGTCTAAAGACGCATCAAAATTAATATCTTCATCAACAAACTGAAAAAATGCTGTTACACGCTCAACATATTTAACGTTGGAAAGTTGTTTTTCAAAATCAGTATAGATATTAATTAAAACTGGCTCGAGTAAGGTGTCATCTTCCGTTGAGAGGATTAATATCAACGAATCTAACTGGGCGTATTGTGCGCCTAACTGATTATCTGTCTGTAGTAGTGGGTCGTCTTGATCAAAATAGACCCTGTAATCCGCATTAGTTTTAAGGCCGGTAAGTCCATATAAGCAGATTACAATACTGACCAATAGCAGCACTAATACCGAGTTGTGTGGTATCAATCTCATTGCTCTCGGCTCATCTCCCAATTTGGTATTTGAAATTACATACTTTACTTAAAATTAATGTTGCTGTGCTGATTTCTCACACGGAAAATGATTTTCGACCCGGATCAGTAATGATAGTTCTATGATTTCGGCATGAACTTCACCCGAAGAAATAAACCCTCTATTTCTAAATCAAGCTGAACTAAATTTTAAGCAAACAGTCGCTCAATTATTAAAAAACATTTCAGGAGAAAACAATGCGTACCCTCGCACTTATATCATTAGTAGCAATGCTTTCAGCTTGCACCAGCATTACTTCAAAACCTACTTTCCAGACAGAGTTTGGGGCACTTCGTGGATATGACCCTGTTGCTTATTTTACTGAAGAGCGACCCGTTAAAGGTTCATCTGAAATCACAACCGTACATAATGGCGCAAAATGGCATTTCTCATCTAAAACGAATAAAGAGTTATTTGATGGCAACCCCGAAAAATACTCACCTGAATATGGCGGATATTGTGCCTACGGAATGGCCAATGGCTTTGTTGTTTCCTCTGATCCAGACGCCTTTACACTGGTCGATGGAAAACTCTATATGAATTACAGTTTGGGGGTTAGAAATACCTGGCAAAAAGATATACCGGGAAATGTTAAGAGTGCGGACAAGAACTGGGCCACAAAAAGCGCGAAATAATCATATCCAGTAAACGAATATTGGAGGCTGGGGTCGCCTACATGGATGTTGGCGGTAGAGTAATGCAGGAGCAATTACCGCCGTTTTGAACCAACATAGGCGGCTTTGCACACCGCTGCATAAGATGTTCTGCCACCCAGCCATTATTCTATTTAATGGTTGTGGAAATTACTAATGCATTGTTGAGGTTTCTACATCGCCCAGTTGGTGCTGATGAAAAGTAAAAGCTTCATCATCAAGAGACAACGGTTCTGCATAAATACGAGCTATATCACCTGTAGGTAAATCAATCTGTCTGATAAATATCGGTGCTTTACACACGGGTCATGGGATTGTAGGTTCAATTTTCATATCCTCTACATGAGGATGATTTAATATTAATCAAGATCAAATATTATTAAAAATCTATGATCTACGCCAACAAATCAAGCGCATCATCGTTACCAGTTAACAAAAAGACTTTATCTATGTCTGGTGGTTCACATTCCTCGCCATCGAAAATTATAATCAAATTTTCACAGTCACGTTCACATCCAGGCGTTAAGTAAAATGAAATAGTATCGTCTGTATAATCATTGTCTGAAAAAACAGCCATATCAGATGGCCCTTCAGCCTCCATGAAGATTTTTTCAAATTGATCTTCCATTTCTATCAATATGTCATCTTCTTCAATTTGCTTCCTCGAAAACGTCACTCGATTCCAAGCCATGATTAGCACCTCAACAAAAAAGCCTATCGATTAGTGTAGCCTTTATTTTTCTAAAATAAAGAAACTGTGACGATCACCCTTAATTAATTTCGGATAGCCTCATAGGCAATCATGATTCGCTTGCGGCCAGAACCCCAGCGATAATGGCCAATTACACCGGTTCCACGAATCACACGGTGACAAGGGATTAAATATCCTAGGGGGTTATTGCCGACGGCTGTGCCTAATGCTCTTGAGGCTGTAGGTTGACCAATTTTTTGTGCCAGTTGACCATAACTTATCAGCTCTCCTGGTACTGTTTTTAAGAGCGCACTCCATACCCGCAATTGAAATTGCGTCCCTTTAACGTACGCAGACAAAGGCGATTCATGATTATTTTCAGTGTTAAATATTTTTTCTATTAAACTTATTGCGAATTGATCATCATGTCTAACAGCTGCTTGAGGCCACTCGAGCAACAATTCATTGGCAGCTTTTTCTCTGTTGCTAGCTTCTACAAATTCTAACTTAACAATTCCTCGCTGTGAACTTGCTATCAGACATTCTCCAAAAGGACTAAAACCAAATCCATAGTCGAGGACAAGACCTCGACCACCACATTTTATTTCCCCGGGAGATGCAGCCTTAATCTTGAGACAAAGATCATGCAAACGCGGCGGACTCGATAAACCGATTTCATTGGTAACATCCAAAACACTA
>JBLHKL010000083.1:0-9394 GCA_047618295.1 Gammaproteobacteria bacterium
AAATTATTAAATGAATACATACCTAAACTCGTCGTTATAGAATTAGGTGCAAATGATGGATTACGCGGATTTGCACTTAGCGAGATAGAACAAAACTTATCAGACATTGTAAATGCTATAAAACAAATTAATGTAGATGTGTTACTAGTACCAATGCAACTACCGCCCAATTATGGTGCAGCTTATAATCAGCGTTTTATGTCTATCTATGAATCAGTTTCTGAAAAACAAGATATCAATTTGTCACCATTTATCCTTAAAGATATCGCACAGCATTCCGATTTAATGCAGGCTGATGGGCTTCATCCTGTAAAGGAAGCTCAAGCGATGATGTTGGATAATATCTGGCCTAGTCTGGAGCCATTAATCATCAAATGAAATATTGTTGCTACTGTAGTGCGGAATTAATTTATGACATACCAAGTGATGATAATCGACATCGTCATATTTGTACGTCGTGCGATATTGTTCATTATCAAAACCCCAAAATCGTCGCAGGTTGTATTCCTGTTTGGGAAGATAAAATATTACTGTGTAAACGTGCGATAGAGCCAAGATATGGTTATTGGACATTACCCGCTGGGTTTATGGAAATGGGCGAATCTACGCTTGAGGCCGGTATTAGGGAGACCCTTGAGGAAGCCAATGCACGTGTTGAAGTAGAAGATCTTTATGCTATTTTTAATTTACCCTATGTTGATCAGGTTTATATGATGTTTCGTTCAAGGTTATTAGATTTGGATTTTTCGGCGGGTGTTGAAAGTTTGGAAGTAAAATTGTTTAAGGAAGATGAAATCCCGTGGGATGAACTAGCATTTGCAACAATTAGAGAAACGTTAAAGTTTTATCTGGAAGATAAAAAGTCGGGTAAATTCCAGTTACACACCGGAGACGTTATAAAAAACGAAAGTCGTTATGACTTTATTGAAACCTTAATTTAAAAAGTAAGAAACCAAATTAAATTTAAACTTCAACCCATTTACCATTACTAGCTTCGTAATTTTTCCCACCAGTAGAAATACGATCACCATTGCTAAATTCTTCATCATTCCAATAACATTTAACATCATCGCTAGTGGTTAATACAGTAGCATCATCATCTACTGGGCCAGTAACTTGAGATGTTTTTTTATCTGGGTCTGCTGCATCTACTGATTTTGGGTCTGACATTACCTTCTCCCTTAAGCGTGTATTCTTTGAGCTATTTTAATCTCTGGAATTAATTTCTTCCAGTTTTCACCACAAAAATAGCTTACTAGCGCAGTCTGGCCTTGTCACTTATATGCGCCAAAATAGTATTGATTGAATCAGTTTCACTATTAAAAACAGCACTATTGGCTTGTTTTGCCTTTGGTTTATCAGATACACAGCAGATACAAATTAAGCCTGCTTGGTTAAACAATTGGCTGATTTCTTCAATGTTGCCTTCAATTTCATCTTGGTTCAGTACAATACTGACGTGGCCACTATCAAACAGGTGACGTTCAAGTTCTTCAGCAGATTGAACATTGTTTTCTCCAAGCAACCAGGTTGTAAATGCTTGTTGGCCATATCGGGCAATGCGTTCATCCATACTAACCGCCAGGACTTCAGCATTATCGGCAATACCTGTGATCATGCCAGCGCCAACGGTAACGTTGCTTAATCGGTCAATGATAATGAATGCGCCAGTTCCTTTGCATAAGCTATAGGGATCAATAGCTGCAGTTGACGTGAGGGTTACATCGCAATGACCGATTTCATTAAGATTGAGTTCGTTTGCTTCTAATTTTTCCATGGAATTGACATCAATCCGATGATGGATTTTCGAGATCGAGCCAGTAATAGTTCTGGTAGCACGTTTCACGTAATACTCTTTGCCAACATTTAATGCTTGTTCAGTCATCCAAACGATATTGGCTTCGAACTTATTACCTAAAGGGGGCTGATTATCGCTGTGAGTGATCATGTCTCCACGACTGACATCTATCTCATCGTTGAGAGTAAGTGTAACGGCCATAGGCGGGAAGGCTTGTTCTATCTCACCTTCGTAAGTCACAATCGATTTGATCGTGCTTGTTTTTCCGGAAGGCAACACGGTTACTTTATCGTTCTTGCGGACTACCCCTGAAGCAATAGTACCGCAATAACCCCGGAAATTAAGGTCCGGACGATTGACGTATTGCACGGGGAAACGCATGTCTTCGAAATTTCTATCATTAGCAATCTCGACGGTTTCTAAAATTTGCATCAACGGATCTTCGTCATACCAAGGCATCTCGGTACTTTGATTAACAACATTCTCACCTTTCAATGCAGAGATAGGGATAAACTTAATATCAACACGGTCTAGTTTGGTGGTGAAATTTAGATAGTCAGTTTTAATCTTGTTATAGACGTCCTCATCGTAATCAACCAGATCCATTTTATTGATAGCAACGATAATGTGCTTTATGCCAAGCAGGGAAGAAATAATGGTATGTCGTCGAGTTTGAACCTGTACACCATATCGCGCATCGATAAGGATAATAGCCAGATCGCATGTCGACGCACCTGTCGCCATATTACGTGTGTATTGTTCATGTCCCGGCGTATCGGCAATGATAAATTTACGTTTGGCAGTCGAGAAATAACGATAGGCAACATCAATGGTAATGCCTTGTTCTCGCTCTGCCTGTAAGCCATCAACAAGCAATGCTAAGTCAACCTCACCACCTGTCGTGCCTGATTTAACGCTGTCGGCAGTAATCGCGGCCAGTTGATCTTCATAGATCATTTTTGAATCGTGTAATAAACGTCCAATCAGTGTGCTTTTACCGTCATCTACACTTCCGCAGGTCAATAAGCGTAATAATTCTTTCTTCTCATGCTGTTCAAGGTAAGCATCGATGTCAGTACTAATAAGTTCGGATTGATGTGACATGTTAGAAATAACCTTCGCGTTTCTTTTCTTCCATTGAACCGGCTTGATCGTGATCAATTACCCGACCTTGACGTTCAGATGTTTTGGTTAATAACATTTCCTGAATAATCTCAGGTAATGTTGTTGCTGTTGATTCAACTGCACCAGTCAATGGGTAACAACCAAGTGTGCGGAAACGTACCATTTTCATTTCAGGTGTTTCTCCCGGTTCTAATGGCATGCGCTCATCATCTACCATTATGTCAACGCCATCTCTGTTCACAATCGGTCGCTCTGCAGCAAAATACAATGGCACAATAGGGATATTTTCTAAATGAATGTATTGCCATATATCAAGTTCAGTCCAGTTGGATAAGGGGAATACACGGATACTTTCGCCTTTATCAATTTTACCATTATAGATATTCCATAATTCAGGGCGTTGATTTTTTGGATCCCAGCGGTGGTTTTTATCACGAAAAGAATAAATGCGTTCTTTCGCTCTTGATTTTTCTTCATCACGACGAGCCCCACCAAATGCAGCATCAAACTTATAGTTATTTAATGCTTGTTTAAGCGCGTCGGTTTTCATAATAGTAGTATGTTTTTGGCTGCCAACAGTAAAGGGGCTAACGCCTGCTGCTACACCTTCTTGGTTAGTATAAACAAGTAGATCTAAACCAAGGTTTTTTGCTAATTCATCTCGAAATTTAATCATCTCCTTAAATTTCCAGGTGGTATCAACGTGTAATAGTGGAAATGGAAGTTTACCAGGTGCAAAGGCCTTTAATGCCAATTGCAGCATGACGGCAGAATCTTTACCAACTGAATAGAGCATGACCGGTTTATCGAATTCAGCGGCGACTTCACGGATGATATGGATACTCTCTGCTTCGAGTTGTTTTAGATGTGTCAGGTTGTAATCGGTCATCAAAGATCTACATAAATTATTTTAGAGAATTAAAGAGCGTGAATACTGACTTAGCTCAGTCCGAGGTTCAAAAAGCGGGGCATTATAGCAGAACATTGAATATGGGCTAGCGTGGGATGAAAGCAATGCTGCATCGAATATCAAAAGATTATCTATCTAGTGTCACACAGAAGGTAGGTATAGTTTAGCTGGAAAGCTAATTGAGAGGGTGATTTTTAGTAACCATACGCGGGGATAATTCTGGGATCTATTCTAAACATCTATTGATAAATATGTGCTCCTGCTGTTGACACCCTAGAAAATTAGACTATATTTAGCACTCACTGATTAAGAGTGCTAACAATTCAGTTGGCGCTATATTAATCAATAGGTTAGGAATTAAGGAGGGCAATCTTTATGAATATCCGACCATTACATGATCGTGTGATCGTGAAACGTGTGGAAGAGGAAAAAACGTCGCAGGGTGGAATAATTATCCCTGATTCAGCCACAGAGAAACCCGTAGAAGGTGAAATCATTGCTGTAGGTAATGGTAAATTACTGGAAAACGGTGAATTGCGTGCGCTGGATCTTAAGAAAGGTGACAAGGTGTTGTTTGGCAAGTACTCCGGTACTGAAGTCAAAGTCAGTGGCGATGATTATCTCGTCCTGCGTGAAGACGACATCATGGGTGTCATCGAGTAATTCAAATTATTAATATAGTCAGGAGAATATAATCATGGCTGCAAAAGAAGTAAAATTTTCGGACGATGCCCGCTCGCGTATGGCGAAAGGTGTGAATGTCCTCGCGAATGCTGTTAAGCAAACGCTCGGTCCAAAGGGCCGTAATGTAATTCTGGACAAGAGCTTTGGTGCTCCAACCGTTACTAAAGATGGTGTTTCAGTAGCAAAAGAAATTGAACTTGAAGACAAGTTCGAAAACATGGGCGCACAGATGGTAAAGGAAGTTGCTTCCAAAACCTCTGATATCGCAGGTGACGGTACCACTACTGCTACTGTGTTGGCTCAAGCCATTGTTCGTGAAGGTTTGAAAGCAGTAACCGCAGGTACCAATCCTATGGATATCAAACGCGGCATCGATAAAGCGGTATTAGTAGCGGTTGAAGAGTTGAAGAAACTGTCAAAACCTTGTGAAGATAGCAAGGCTATTGCACAGGTAGGTACTATCTCTGCAAACTCTGATGAAAACATTGGTAATATCATTGCAGAAGCAATGGGTAAAGTGGGTAAAGAAGGTGTAATCACCGTTGAAGAAGGTTCAGGATTGGAAAATGAACTTGATGTTGTAGAAGGTATGCAATTTGATCGCGGTTATCTTTCTCCTTACTTCATTAACGACCAACAAACGATGAGTGTTGAATTGGAAGCGCCTTTCATTCTTCTTTATGACAAGAAGATTTCTAATGTTCGCGATTTGTTACCAATTCTTGAGGGTGTTGCAAAAGCAGGTAAACCTTTATTGATCGTTGCAGAAGACATCGAAGGTGAAGCATTGGCAACTTTGGTTGTTAACAATATGCGCGGTATCGTTAAAGTTGCTGCTGTTAAAGCACCTGGTTTTGGCGATCGTCGTAAAGCTATGCTTGAAGACCTTGCTATTCTTACTGGTGGTACCGTCATCTCTGAAGAAGTCGGTTTGAGTCTTGAAAAAGCAACCCTGGAAGATCTGGGTGGTGCTAAACGTATTCAAATTACCAAAGAAAACACGACGATTATTGATGGTGAAGGTAAGACCAAAGATATCGAAGGTCGCGTAACGCAAATTCGTCAACAGGTTGAAGATTCAACATCTGATTACGATACTGAAAAACTACAAGAGCGTGTTGCAAAACTTGCTGGTGGTGTTGCGGTAATCAAGGTTGGTGCTGCTACTGAAATTGAAATGAAAGAAAAGAAAGCGCGTGTTGAAGATGCATTACATTCAACCCGTGCTGCTGTAGAAGAAGGTGTTGTACCTGGCGGTGGTGTTGCATTACTCCGTACTTTGAAAGCAGTTTCTAAGGTTGAAGGTGCCAATCATGATCAACAGATTGGTATTGATATCCTGAAACGTGCTATTGAAGAGCCACTACGTCAAATCGTAACCAATGCCGGTGAAGAAGCATCAGTCATTTTGAATGATGTTGCGAAAGGCAAAGGTAACTACGGTTACAATGCAGCGAATGGTGAATTTGGCGATATGATTGAGATGGGTATTCTTGATCCAACCAAAGTTACTCGTTCTGCTTTACAAAATGCAGCATCAGTTGCCAGTCTGTTGTTAACGACTGAAGTAATGATTGCTGAAATCCCTCAGGATGATCATGGCCATGGTGGCGGTGGTATGCCTGATATGGGTGGCATGGGTGGCATGGGCGGAATGATGTAATTCTCCTTTGACATTAATGTCTAAAAACCCGCCTTATGGCGGGTTTTTTTATGCCCATGGATGGGTGCTTTCAGGGTTCTTGTTCCAGACGCCAACAGTAGGCGCTTTAGGCGAACCCTAAATACCTACATCCTTGTAGGCAATGTCGCGTGAGGACACGACTGCATGGACCTCGGTACCCCCTTGAGGGGGTGTGCAGGAGTTAGAGCGAAGCAGGAGCCGAGGACGTCCGAAGCTATGATGTTCTTTAATTATTAGCACCTTATTGAGAGTGCTAGCTTCCCTTTTACTAAAAATATTTGATATCTTCTAAAGTACATCGAATTAATAGCCGATAAAGCTATTAAGAGTCGTTTAAGACTGATTATGGTAGTGACTGGAGGTAGTTATGTCGCACTCGGTTGATAATGCTAATTTAATTACGAATCTAAATGTAAATGAATACTTTAACGATGCTATTCATGACGCTATATCTCACCAACATCTTTATCCAAAAGACGAAACGGTAGTCTATATTGTTAATTTACTAACGTATTTCACACACTCCGAAAACATTTATGAAGATAGCTTAGAAGGACGATCTTCAAAACCTCTCGCATTAATGCTCAAGGATGCAGCTGAAGCAAATTCTACAGAAGAACGAAATGCACACTTGAGGAAACTCGGTGATATAGCGCTTGTTACGTCCGGTTTTTTCGCGGGCAGTTTTGAAAGAAGCGCTGTTGGGATAGATTATTTTATCTCTATGGGTGGTGGTGCTTATAGTTCATTAGCAGAAAATAATTCACCAACATTTAAGGAAAAAGGTTTAGCCGATGTCTTTTCAGATTTAGCCGGACATTTCATGAATTATGTAGATGTGTTAACTGAGGTGAGGGAAAGTAATGAACTAACGGATGATCGTGATGTTTTGTGTTTGTATGAATCATGGTTAAAGACAGGCAGTGAATATGCGCGGAAACGATTACAAGAAAATGGTGTTTTGACGTTTCCTTCCAGTAAAAATAAACATTAATCTGGAGTGTCACTATTTCACTTAACTATATTCAGCAGCAACTTCAAACGATTTACGAGATCGATACGAAACATTCTGTGCATGATTTTTTGGTCACTGATAAAAGATTGGCTGATTTCTTATCTTGTCAGGATAAGCCACGTAATAATGACGAAAGATTATTAATTGCTGAGCATGAAGATGGGCTTGATTTGTCATTATATATTTCTTCTGATGTGATGAGTCATCTTCATGATACACATCCTTTAGAGCTATTAGAGCAAGGCAAGTACTCAGAATTTTGTTTAATGTTAGAAGGTGTGAGTCATTTTCTATATGTCGTTTGGAATGCCAACCACCATAAGAAAGTCACATTACTTGAAATGGAGTTGCAAGCAGAAGTCGATAAATTCATCATGATGCAATCACTACTCGATAGTGAAAGCTCTCGTGATGATATTAACTGTCTACAAAGCTGGTTATTTGAAAAAGTTGGATTTGATGAATTGTTGACTGAAAATGAATTAGAACGATACAAGCAGGCTAACTATTATGCAGGGAAATATTGTATGAGCCTGCAACAACAATATAAGTTGCAGGGCTTGAATAATGATCTGCTGAAAGAATTACGTCGTTTTTATCGATTAGTGCAAGAAGACAAGATGAGATATATAGACCAGCTACACTAATTACCTTTTCATTGCCTCGAAGAATTCAGCATTGTTTTTAGTTGCTTTTAATCGCTCTAAGATGAATTCCATAGCGCCAAGTTCTTCCATAGGATGAACTAATTTACGCAATATCCATATTTTTTGTAGTTCACTTTCATTGGTCAACAATTCTTCGCGACGAGTGCCTGAACGATTGATATTGATAGCGGGATAAATACGTTTTTCTGCGATAGTCCGATCAAGATGTAATTCCATATTGCCGGTGCCTTTAAATTCTTCGTAGATCACATCATCCATTCGTGAGCCCGTGTCAACTAATGCCGTAGCAATGATAGTCAGACTACCGCCTTCTTCGATATTACGTGCCGCACCAAAGAAACGTTTTGGTCTTTGTAGTGCATTTGCATCTACACCACCGGTAAGTACCTTGCCAGAAGCAGGGATTACAGTGTTATAGGCACGTGCCAGACGCGTAATTGAATCAAGTAAGATAACAACGTCCCTTTTGTGTTCTACAAGACGTTTCGCTCGTTCGATAACCATTTCTGCAACCTGAACGTGACGGCTAGCTGGTTCGTCAAAAGTGCTGGATATAACTTCACCGCGTACCGAACGTTCCATTTCAGTCACTTCTTCAGGGCGCTCATCAATTAAAAGTACAATCAGGTGGACATCTGGATGATTATGCGCAATCGATTGCGCAACGCTTTGCAGGATCATGGTTTTACCTGCTTTTGGCGGTGAAACAATTAATCCACGTTGGCCTCTTCCGATAGGCGAAGCAATATCAATAATTCGGGGCGTTAAATCTTCGGTGCTTCCATTGCCCTGTTCAAGGGTCAAGCGTTCATTAGCAAACAGTGGCGTCAGGTTCTCAAATAAAATCTTGCCCTTGGCTTTTTCCGGGGTTTCAAAGTTAATCTCGTTAATCTTGAGGAGCGCAAAGTAGCGTTCACCATCTTTTGGAGGCCTGATCTTGCCAGAGATGTTGTCACCAGTACGCAGGTTAAAACGTCTTATCTGGCTTGGTGAAACATATATGTCATCTGGACCTGCTAGGTAAGAACTACCTGCCGAACGTAAAAACCCAAACCCATCCTGAAGAATTTCTAAAACACCATCACCATAAATGTCTTCCCCTTTTTTGGCCTGGGCTTTCAATATCTCGAATATGACATCTTGTTTTCGGTTTCGGGCCAAATTGTCGAGGCCAAGTTCGGAAGAGAGAGTAACAAGTTCTGAGGCTGGTTTTTGCTTTAGTTCGGTTAGATTCATAGACTTTGAGTATTGGTGAAAATAAAAATTGTAGTTAGCAAACGAGGAACGTCTGCAATATTAAAAACGAATTTTTGTTTATATGATTTAAGGGGGTTTGGTTTTGGTTGTTACTTAACCTATTATTTAAAGTAGCATGCGTTTTGTCATACGTCCAGTTAATTCTTATGAATAATTTCTAGATATTGGTGTCGATAAAGGCTTCCAACTGAGACTTGGATGCAGCACCAACCTTGGTCGCAGCAGCTTCTCCATTTTTAAACAAAATAAGCGT
>JBLHKL010000084.1:0-9321 GCA_047618295.1 Gammaproteobacteria bacterium
TTTGTTTCATTAATCGAGAAATCAATTATTGATTGTTTAAATGATTATGAGATAAATGCTGAGCGAATATCTGGCTCGCCAGGAGTGTATGTCAACGGAGAAAAAATTGCTGCGTTAGGCGTACGAGTAAAAAAGGGAAGCACCTATCATGGCCTTGCTTTAAATATAGATATGGATCTAAAGCCATTTGAAGGCATTAATCCTTGCGGTTATGAAGGGCTGCTTTGTACACAACTAGTGAAACATAAGAAAGATATTGCTTTTGCAGAAGTAAAGCGGAAGCTTTCTCAACAGTTGATTAAAAACCTGGATAAATCTTCAGGTGTCTTATCAGATGTAGCATAAGTAAACAAAGGACGAGTTATGTATCAAGATAATATTCACAAACAGCCAGAACGCGACAAACGCGGCAAGCTGAAGACCAACAAAAATCCGGTCAAGATTATACCTGTAGAAGGTAAGCTGGAACGGAAACCTAGTTGGATAAAAGCCAAGGCACCTACAGATAAAAAAGTATTAGATTTAAAATCTTTGATACGCAAACATAAATTACATACTGTTTGTGAAGAAGCATCCTGTCCTAATATTGGAGAATGCTTTGCACAGGGCACCGCTACTTTTATGATTATGGGTGATGTTTGCACTCGTCGTTGTCCATTCTGTGATGTCGCACACGGCAAACCGAAAGGCCTCGACCCAGATGAACCAACTAATCTAGCTAATGCAATAAAAATTATGCAATTGAAGTACGTTGTCATTACTTCTGTAGATAGGGATGACTTGTTGGATCGTGGCGCAGGTCATTTTGTAGATTGCATTAATGAGATAAGAGCAGAATCTCCTGATACAAAAATTGAAATATTGGTGCCCGATTTTCGCTCCAAGATAGATATTGCACTTGATATATTAAAGCAGGCACCGCCTGATGTTTTTAATCACAATCTTGAATCAGTGCCTGCTTTATATACTAAAGTTAGACCAGGCGCGGACTATTCAGCATCATTAGAATTGATTAAAAAATTCAAACAGCAAAATAAGTCAGTCCCGGCTAAATCAGGGTTAATGCTAGGACTAGGAGAAACAATAGACGAGGTTAAACACGTTTTAAGAGATTTAAAAGATCATGATTGCAATATGATCACAATCGGCCAATATCTACAGCCGAGCCGTTATCACTTACCAGTAGAACGTTATGTTCACCCTGAAGAATTTGAAGAGTTACAGCAATTTGCAGAAGGTTTGGGTTTTAATAACGTAGCAAGCGCACCGATGGTTAGATCTTCCTATCATGCTGATTTACAGGCTTCAGGTAAATCTATTACTGATTAATTGATATATGTATTTCTCGGTCATCGTTTTTATTAAAGCTATTGTTTTGCCTCCAACGATAAATTTTGTATTGATTTTACTTGGGTTGTCGTTAGCTAATCGGACTAAGTTTTTTTCTCGGTTTTTTTTATATGTTGGTTCATTATCATTAGTGTTGTTTTGTTTGGTTCCATTTTCTGAATTCATGCTTAACAACTTGGAAAAATATCCCGCCCTTAAACTACCTATAATAATTAATAACGAACAGGCAATTGTTATTCTTGGTGCAGGGCATCGGTTTAATGCGGAAGAGTATGATAAAGATATCGACGGTGCTAGAGCATTACAACGGAATCACTACGGTGCTTTTCTACATAAACAGACTGGGTTGCCCATTCTTGTTACAGGAGGGAATGGTGAAATAGGACATGACTCTGAAGCTGCTGTGATGGCAGATACACTAAATGATAGTTTCAATGTAGAAGTAAAATGGCAAGAGGATAAGGCAAGAAACACTGTTGAAAACGCGGTTTATTCTGCCGCGATATTAAGAGAAAACGAGGTTGAAAATATTTATCTGGTAACCCATGCTTGGCATATGTCTCGAGCTGTATTGATGTTTGAGAAACAAGGAATAAAGGTCACGCCAGCACCTACAATATTTACGCCTCATGCGACTTGGCTAGCTTCTTGGCAAAATTACATCCCTGCAGCTTCAGCACTGGGAAATACATATTTAGCTTTGCATGAGTACATGGGCATACTTTGGTACAAGCTCAAGTATTAGTTCGTGACTATAGTTCCTTTGCCAAAAATAATAATGGATCCACAGTAGTATTATTTAAAATTACACTCCAATGTAAATGCGCTCCAGTCACACGACCAGTAAGGCCAACTTTACCAATCATATCACCTGTTTTTACTTGTGTTCCTTCATTGATACTAATCTGATCCATATGACAGTACATGGTGATTAATCCCTGTCCATGATCTATGAAAACAGTATTACCATTAAAAAAATAATCACCAGTATTAATTACAACACCATCAGCTGGCGCAGCAATGGGAGTCCCTTTTGGTGCTGCGATATCCAAACCACTGTGCGGTTTTCTGGGTTGCTTATTAAAGAAACGTTTTAAGCCAAACGGACTGCTGTAACGTCCTTCTGTTGGTTTAATAAATTGTAGAGATACATTTTCGTTATCACGCCAATGTGATTTTGCCTTTGAGATAATTTCTTTTTCTGCAATTATGCGAGACATATCCTGCTTGTTTGGATTTACTTTGCGTTTGTTCTTGATGGTGAGATGTTGTGTTTCATACTCTTTATTATTTATTTCAAATTTATATTTTGTTGCAATATCTTCATTTTCTACAGTCAGTGTCTGTATGCCAGCCTTTTCAGTGAGAGGTATGCCAACAATGGCTTTCCAATTATCGCTTGAGCCAACAACCATAACCCTGTGATCATGAAAATAAGCCTCTGGTTTTTCTATTGTATTAATCGATATGATAGCAATGCCGCCCGGGACGGCAGACTCAATGGGAAGTTCTAGCGCACTAACAACAGAAAGCGCTGACACATAAACCGAGAGTACTAATAATACAAATTTAATTTTCATGGATCTTATCTATAGTCGAATCAATTTCAGCTGCAGACAACCTGATTCGAAGTTGATCGCCGGCATTTAGATCCTTAACCCCGGTAACAATGGTATTTGTTTTGGTATCCGTGACGATAGCATAACCGCGCTCTAATGTAGAAATAGGACTGACAGTATTTAACATATGATTCAGTCTTGAGATATCGTTATTAGATTTATCAAGCATTAGTTTCATCGATTGCTCAAGCTGAGATTGTATATGTTTAACTTTTTCGAGCTGTTGGGAAACCCTGTGCACTGGGTTTAATTCACTGATTTTATTTAGCCATGTGGAAAGCATCATCTTTTTATTTGAGAGCTCATTTTCAATTTGATGCCTGAGTCGCATTGAATATTCATCAGTCCGTTGCATTAATTCTATTAGGCGTTGCTTCGGATGAGGTACTTGAACCGATAACAATTCAACATGGCGACGGAGGTTGTGAATAGTTTGTTTTTGATAACGAATGAGTTGTTCTTCACGTTGCTTCAACTTTGCAACAGTCTCGTTCACATCTGGGCTGACTAGTTCCGCTGCAGCTGAAGGAGTTGGTGCTCTTTGGTCAGCAACAAAGTCAGCGATGGTAAAATCAATCTCATGGCCAACGCCGCTGACGAAAGGTATGACAGTATCATAAATAGCACGCGCGACAATTTCTTCATTAAAAGACCACAGGTCTTCCAAGGAACCTCCACCACGTGACAAAATCAATACATCGCATTCTTTTCGTTGGTTAGCGAGTTTAATCGCATTAGCTATTTTTATTGCCGCACCTTCACCTTGCACAGGAACAGGGTAAATAATCACTTTGCCATATGGGTATCGACGTTTAAGGATACTCAGGATGTCTTGAACGGCTGCACCGGTTGCCGAGGTGATAATGCCAATTGTCTCTGGAAATAATGGTAGTGGCTTTTTGTGTTCTTCAGCAAACAGACCTTCTAAGGAGAGCTTCTGCTTCAATGCTTCGAATGCAAGCTGTAGCGCACCAGCCCCGGCGGGATCTAATGATTCGATGATGAGCTGATATTCCCCGCGCCCTTCATAAAGACCAATATTGGCACGTGCCATCACCTGCATGCCATTTTCCGGATCAAACCGAAGGCCAGATTGACGATTCTTGAACATGGCACATCTGACTTGGGCCGCATTGTCTTTTAAAGTGAAATAAAGATGGCCAGATGCCGGTTTGGCAAGATTAGACATTTCACCTTGCACCCAGATAGTCGGGAATACATCTTCGAGAACTCTGCGAACCTCTCGGTTTAGGCGACTAATCGTGTAGATATCGTTTGGATCGGGTGATTTATTCTTGATTGGAGACATATTATTTATGTTAAGCGAAAAGAATACTGAAACAAAGCAGAAGACGGTTGCCGTAGAACCAGTTGGGGCTATAATTCACGGTTATTTTATTTTTACACTTATTGGCCAACATATGGAACTGTCATGATTATTGCTGAAGAAGCGCTTACCTTTGATGATGTTTTACTAATTCCAGATTATTCTGAAGTCTTACCGCGCGAAGTCTCGCTACATACGCTACTAACAAGGGAAATCACACTAAATGTGCCGATAGTCTCAGCCGCAATGGATACAGTGACTGAATCAGGTCTGGCAATAGCATTAGCACAGGAAGGCGGCATCGGAATTATCCATAAAAACATGAGTCCGGAATTGCAGGCCAAGAATGTAAGACGAGTAAAAAAATATGAGAGTGGCGTGATTAAGGAGCCAGTTACAGTTGGGCCTCATACCAGTATCCAGGAAGTTATCGAATTAACACGTGAAAAAAACATCTCTGGCGTACCGGTTGTCGATGGTGATGAGCTGGTGGGTATTGTTACCAGTCGTGACTTACGTTTTGAAATTAAAACGGATGATCCTGTACGCAATATTATGACGCGGAAGGATGATCTTGTAACAGTCCGAGAAAATGCGACAAAGGAAGAAGTCCGTGCGCTCTTGCATAAACATCGAATAGAAAAAGTTTTGGTAGTCAACGACAAGTTTCAACTCGCAGGCTTAATTACCGTAAAAGATATGCAAAAGGCATCTGAGTACCCGAATGCCTGTATTGATTCTTCAGAGCGTTTACGTGTAGGTGCTGCTGTGGGTGTCGGAGAAGCATCAATGGCACGAGTAGAACAACTCATCGAATCACGTGTTGACGTTATTGTGGTCGATACAGCGCATGGACATTCCAAAGGTGTTTTGGACATGGTTAAGTGGGTAAAGAAAAATTTCAAAGATACTCAGGTTATCGGCGGCAATATTGCGACTGCCGATGCAGCACTTGCTCTAGTTGATGCTGGCGCTGATGCCGTTAAGGTGGGTATTGGACCGGGTTCCATTTGTACAACGCGAATTGTGAGTGGCGTTGGTATGCCACAGATTTCTGCGGTGGCTAATATTGCGGAAGCTTTAAAAAGCAAAGGTGTGCCATTGATTTCTGACGGAGGTATTCGTTACTCAGGTGATATTGCCAAGGCACTCGCTGCCGGAGCGCATAGCACAATGATGGGAGGTATGTTTGCTGGTACCGAGGAAGCACCGGGTGAAGTTGAGCTTTATCAGGGACGTTCCTATAAATCGTATCGTGGCATGGGATCATTAGGCGCAATGTCACAACAACATGGTTCTTCAGATCGCTATTTTCAGGAGAATGATGAAATTGAGAAATTGGTACCAGAAGGTATTGAAGGGCGGGTACCTTATAAAGGCCCTCTCGCCGCTATAATCCACCAAATGACGGGTGGTATCCGTGCCGCAATGGGTTACACCGGATGTTCATCTCTGAAAGAGATGCGGGAAAAAGCAAAATTCATACGTATTACCAATGCGGGTTATAAAGAAAGCCATGTGCATGATGTAACGATTACAAAAGAGCCACCAAACTACCGTGTTTAATATTGAATACGTTCTTATGGCACAATACTGCGTTTAAAGACGTTTCGAAATGCCCACTTACTCTAATGTGTGCTCGGCTTTGGCTCCATGCTTCGCTCTACCACCTACGCACCCTCAGGGGCATCGAGATCCATGCAGTCGTCCGTTCCTCAACGCTTTTTGCCTTGCCTTGCACTCATCTGAGCGCTTTCAAAAACTTAATTATCTGTGAACACTAATAATGACAACTGATATACATTCCGAACGTATCCTTATCCTGGATTTTGGATCGCAATACACACAACTCATTGCCAGACGTGTCCGCGAAGCGGGGGTCTATAGTGAGATCCATGCTTTTGATATGGATGAGCAGGCAATAAAAGATTTCAAACCTAGCGCCATTATTTTATCCGGTGGACCAGAGTCAGTTACAGAGCTAAACAAGGTCAGGGCACCAGAGATAGTTTTCGATATGGGCATACCCATACTTGGTATCTGTTATGGGATGCAGACGATGGCTGAACAACTGGGTGGAAAGGTGGCTAATTCCGAGTTGCGTGAATTTGGTTATGCGCAGATCAGAGCACGCGGTCATTCAAACCTATTGAAAGACATACAAGATGAAGTCAATGATGAAGGTCATGGTTTATTAGATGTTTGGATGAGTCATGGCGATCGCGTTGATACATTACCGGAAGGCTTCAAAGTGATTGCCTCTACTGATAACGCACCCATTGCCGGTATTGCGGATGAATCGCGAAAATTTTATGGATTGCAATTTCATCCGGAAGTAACACATACGACCCAAGGTCAGGCTATCTTGCAACGATTTCTACATGAAGTCGCTGGTTGCCATTCACTATGGACGACAGAAAATATAGTAGAAGACGGTATAGCAAGAGTTAAAGAACAGGTTGGCAATGATAAAGTTTTATTAGCATTATCTGGCGGTGTTGATTCTTCGGTCGTCGCCGCGCTATTACATGAAGCGATCGGTGATCAGTTGACTTGTGTTTTTGTTGATAACGGTTTGTTACGTTTGAATGAAGGTGATCAAGTTATGGAAACCTTCGCCGAACATATGGGTATTAATGTTATTCGGGTAGATGCCGAACAACGTTTTCTCGATGGGCTGAGTGGTGTTGAAGACCCGGAAGCAAAACGTAAGGTCATTGGCGGTGAATTCATCAAGATCTTTGAAGAGCATTCAAACGATTTCGATGATATGAAATGGCTGGCGCAAGGCACGATTTATCCAGATGTGATCGAGTCAGCGGGCGCCAAGAGTGGTAAGGCGCATGTTATAAAATCACATCACAATGTTGGTGGCCTGCCCGATACCATGAAAATGGAATTAGTCGAGCCCTTACGCGAACTCTTCAAAGATGAAGTAAGACGTTTGGGTGTTCAACTAGGATTACCCAAAGAAATGGTTTATCGACATCCGTTTCCAGGACCAGGTTTAGGTGTACGCATCCTCGGCGAAGTTAAAAAAGAATATGCTGACATACTTCGCCTTGCAGATAATATCTTCATCGAAGAACTTCGTGCGAATAATTTATATGACGAAGTGAGCCAAGCCTTTACCGTTTTCCTTCCGATTAAATCTGTCGGTGTTATGGGTGATGCGCGTAAATATGATTATGTCGTTTCACTACGCGCCGTTGTAACCGTAGACTTTATGACAGCACATTGGGCACATTTGCCATATGATTTTCTCGGCCATGTATCCAATCGTATTATCAATGAAGTTGCTGGCATCTCGCGCGTAACCTATGATATTTCAGGGAAACCGCCAGCTACAATCGAATGGGAATAGTATTTTTTAGTACTCTTCATATATTCGTGATGAACGAAAATAAAAATCATGAATAAATTTAAAAAAATAATTTTATTCGTTCTACTGCTAAACTCATTTTCCATTTATTCGAATGAGCTAATAGATGCTGACGAAGCATATATGCTTCGTGATTATTCTACGGCATTTTCATTATATGAAAAATTATCAGAAGAAGGCGATGTGTCAGCACAGTTCAGTCTAGCCATGATGTATGACGCAGGAGTAAGTGTACCCCAGGATTATAAGCAAGCATTTCACTGGTACAAGAAAGCAGCAGAGCAGGGTGTTGCCCAAGCACAATACAATATTGGCATTATGTACATCAATGGACAATATCGTGATAAAGATAGTGTTAAAGAAAATTATGAACAAGCATTTAACTGGTACAAAAGTGCTGCTGAGCAGGGTCTAGTTGAGGCACAAGTTAATCTTGGTTATATGTATAAGAACGGACAAGGAACCACCCGTGATTATAAGCAAGCACTACACTGGTTCAAAGCATCAGCAGAGCAGGATGATGTAAAAGCACAACTCAATCTTGGTGAGATGTATAAGAACGGATATGGTGTCCCCCATGATTACATTGAGGCACATAAATGGTTTAATATCGCATTAGAAAATGGAAATAAAATATCATCAACATATATAAATCATATTTTAAAGAATATGACACTATCACAAATAGAAACAGCCCAAAAATTAGCTAGAGAATGGTTTGAAGATCATTAATGGAATCTATAAAAAAGGAAGACTGGCTGTTATATTTTCATTATGTTGCCAGCTAATAAGCGTAAGAATAAATAGTTATGTAAAGCTGAATGTGAAAAATTCAAAGGCATACGATATTTTAATAATCCATATACATTATGACTGATAAAGAATGGATGCAGTGTGCTTTTAAATTAGCGCAAAAAGCGAAAGAGCATGATGAAGTCCCTGTTGGCGCAGTCATTGTCCATGAAGATAAAATTATTGGTGAAGGTTGGAATCAACCTATCTCAAGTAACGACCCCACAGCACATGCAGAAATAATTGCGTTACGTGATGCAGGCAATAATGTCGGCAACTATCGCCTACCTGATGCAACGATGTATGTCACACTCGAACCTTGTGCAATGTGTGCGGGCGCTATTATTCATGCACGACTTTCCAAAATTATTTTCGCTGTTGCAGATCCTAAAACAGGTGCGTGTGGCAGCATCTTTAACCTACTACAAGCAGAAGAATTAAATCACAAGGTTGAAATAGACAAAGGCATAATGGAAGATGAATGTCGTTCATTAATACAGACATTCTTTAAAGTGAAAAGAAGTAAGCCATCATGAGTGATGTAGCAACACTACAAGTAGAACAACTTGCTGAACTGTTTTTAAAAACAACAAGCAAGCTAGCGACAGCTGAATCCTGCACAGGTGGAGGACTCGCTGAAATCCTGACCCGTGCGTCAGGCAGTTCTGCCTGGTTTGAACGCGGCTTTGTGACCTATTCGAATGAAGCCAAGCAAGAAATGTTAGACGTGCCGTTTGATACGATTCAACAATATGGTGCAGTTAGCGAAGAAACAGCAAGCGCCATGGCCAGAGGGGCCGTCGAAAATAGTCGTGCAGATTATAGCGTTGCGATTACTGGGGTAGCAGGGC
>JBLHKL010000085.1:0-9240 GCA_047618295.1 Gammaproteobacteria bacterium
TTTTGGCATCCGAAGGGTTGGGCGGTCTATAAAATCATCGAACGCTATATCAGTGCAAAAATGGATGTGCATGGCTACCAAGAGATCCAAACACCGCAAGTTGTCGATCAAAGCCTATGGGAACGTTCCGGACATTGGGACAAATTCAGGGATGATATGTTTACGACAAGTTCAGAGAACCGTGACTATGCGATAAAGCCGATGAATTGCCCGTGCCATATTCAGGTTTTTAATCAAGGATTAAAGAGTTATCGAGATTTGCCACTACGCTTGGCTGAATTTGGCTCCTGTCACCGCAATGAAGCCTCTGGAACCTTGCATGGTTTAATGCGTGCCCGTAATTTTACGCAAGATGATGCCCATATCTTTTGTACTGAAGCCCAAATACAGGATGAGGTTTCAAATTTTATCGATATGTTGTTTGAGGTTTATCGAGATTTTGGGTTCGACGACATCATTATTAAGCTTTCCACGCGTCCAGAAAAAAGGGTAGGCAATGATGAAGTTTGGGACAAGGCCGAAAAAGCGCTGGAATTAGCATTAAATAACAAAGATATAGAGTGGGATCTTCAACCTGGTGAAGGGGCCTTTTACGGACCGAAGATTGAATTCTCACTTAAAGACTGCATTGGACGTGTATGGCAATGTGGGACGATTCAGGTCGACTTTTCCATGCCTGAGCGACTGGATGCCTCTTATGTCAATGAGGACAGCACAAAGCAAGTTCCAGTGATGCTTCATCGCGCCATTGTTGGCTCGATGGAACGATTTATTGGTATTTTGATTGAGAACTATGCAGGCGCTTTTCCAGTTTGGTTGTCACCAATTCAGGCCGTTGTGATATCAATTACAGAAAAACAAAGTGAATATGCAAAAAAAGTAGCAGAAATCTTGAAAAACCAGAGCTTTAGGGTCGAAGTTGACTTGAGAAATGAGACGATCGGGCTTAAAATCCGCGACCACGCAATGCAACGTGTCCCCTACCAAATTATTCTGGGTGCGCGTGAGCAGGATGAAAATACTGTCGCAGTGCGGACTCGTGAAGGTGAAGACCTTGGGACAATGTCTCTTGAGGATCTCATCGAACGATTTAATGGCGATATTGCGCGTCTTGGTCGCAATGATTTGGAGGAATAATTTATCAGCTCAGACAAGAAGACACGCCTCAATGAAGACATAACTTCGCCAGAGGTGAGGTTAATAGATGCAGAAGGTGAACAAGTAGGTGTAGTGTCAATTACTGAAGCAAAACAAATCGCTCAAGACTCCGAGTTAGATCTGGTTGAAATAGTACCCAATTCAGAGCCACCTGTTTGTCGGGTTATGGATTACGGAAAATTCATATTCGAGCAGAATAAGAAAAAGCACGCTGCTAAAAAGAAGCAAAAGCAGATACAGATTAAGGAAATTAAGTTTAGACCTGGCACCGAAGACGGTGATTACCAAATAAAGTTAAAGAATTTAATCAAATTCTTGAACAACGGTGATAAGGCAAAGATTACACTCCGATTTCGTGGTAGAGAAATGGTACATCAGGAATTAGGAACGAAGATGTTAAAGAGAATAGAGGCCGATCTGGAAGAATACGGAACAGTTGAGCAATTTCCAAAGATGGAAGGTCGACAAATGGTCATGGTTTTGGCCTCAAAGAAATAAATTGAAGAAATATTGAGTGGAGTTATTGAAATGCCCAAGATGAAATCAAACAGCGGTGCTGCAAAGCGATTTTCACGTACTGCATCGGGAAAGTTTAAACATGGTCAGTCACATCGTAGCCATATTTTGACTAAAAAGAGCACGAAACGTAAACGTCAGTTACGCGGAATGCTTGCCGTTCATGATAGTGACCAGAAGGCAGTTGCCCGAATGGTTCCGTATTTATAGAGAGGAATTGAAGCAATGCCCAGAGTAAAACGTGGCGTAACCGCACACGCCAGACATAAAAAAATTATTGACCAAGCCAAAGGTTACAGAGGTCGACGTAAGAATATATTTCGTGTTGCCAAGCAAGCAGTTACCAAGGCAGGACAGTATGCATACAGAGATCGACGTCAACGTAAACGACAGTTTCGTTCGCTTTGGATTACGCGAATTAATGCTGCTGCTCGAATTCATGGGCTCTCTTATAGCCGCTTCATAGATGGATTGAACAAGGCATCAGTTGAGGTTGACCGTAAAGTATTAGCTGACATTGCTGTATTTGATAAGGTTACTTTTGGCGTATTAGCCGAACAGGCCAAGGCCAGCCTCACCCATTAATCTTTTTTATAATGATCTAAAAAAGGGAAAGGCTTACCTTTCCCTTTTTTATTTACAAGGACGTAATGTCATCAAAAATTGCTCCTGCATTTTTGATATTTCCGCCATCCATGGCGGTCATGTCGCGAGAGGATCGGAGTCAGTAGCGACGGAATATTGGATAAAACGTGAATAATACTGAGAAACTAAAATCCCAGGCAATTTCAGAGATAGATTCAGCATCTGATCTTTCACAGCTTGACCTTATTAGAGTTGATTACCTTGGTAAAAAAGGTCAGCTCACGCAACAATTAAAACAGCTTGGCAAACTACCTGCAGAAGAGAGACCTCAAGCCGGTCAAATCATTAATGTTGCCAAGACAGCTGTGCAAAACGCAATAGATGCACGTAAAGCTTTATTGGAAAATGAACGACTCGAGAATCTTATCGACAAAGGCCGTTTAGATGTCACTTTACCAGGACGAGGAAATCATCGAGCTGGTTTACACCCGATTACATTAACCTTGCAGCGTATTGAATCACTTTTTCAGCAAATTGGTTTTGATGTTGTCGAAGGACCTGAAGTTGAGGATGATTACCACAACTTTGAAGCATTAAATATCCCCGAACATCATCCTGCCCGTGCAATGCACGATACCTTTTACTTTCCTGATGGAAGATTGCTTAGAACACATACCTCATCAGTACAAATACGTATCATGCAAAATGATGAGCCGCCTTTTCGCTTTATCGCCCCAGGCCGTGTCTATCGATGTGATTCTGACATGACTCACACGCCGATGTTTCATCAAGTTGAAGGACTTATTGTTGATGAGTCGGTTACTTTTGCAGATCTGAAAGGGATGTTGGTTGATTTTCTGGAAATCTTTTTCGAAAAAGAATTACAAATACGTTTTCGACCCTCTTATTTCCCCTTTACCGAGCCTTCTGCTGAGGTCGATATCATGGGTGAAAGAGGTTGGTTAGAGGTGCTTGGCTGTGGGATGGTGCATCCAAACGTGTTAAGAAATGTGGGTGTTGACCCTGAAAAATATACTGGTCTCGCATTTGGCATGGGAGTAGAGCGCTTAGCGATGCTTTACTATGGTGTAGATGACCTAAGAATGTTCTTCGATAACGATCTGCGCTTTCTTAAACAGTTTCACTGATTAGGATATATGACATATGAAATTCAGTGAAAAATGGTTAAGGGAGTTTGTAAATCCTGATGTAGATACCGAAACACTTATGCATCAATTAACCATGGCGGGTCTTGAAGTAGATGGTATTGAGTCAGCTTGTCCCGAATTTGACGGATTGGTTGTAGCAGAAGTTAAATCAGTATCGAAACATCCCGATGCCAATAAACTTCAGATTTGCGAAGTCGATTGTGGCGATAAAGAATTATTAACTATTGTTTGTGGCGCCGCCAACGTCAGGCAAGGAATGCGGACAGTTTTGGCCAAGATTGGAGCGAGTCTGCCAGGTGTAGATGAATTGAAAGCCGTTTCTCTTAAGGGTGTGACATCATCTGGAATGCTTTGCTCTGCGAAAGAAATCGGATTGTCTGATGATCATGATGGGATTATGGATTTATCTGCAAATGAACCCATAGGCATGCAACTCACAGAAGTTATTGAAAGTAATGATAATATTATTGAAATATCGTTAACTCCCAACCGTGGTGATTGTCTTAGTATTACAGGCATTGCCCGTGAAGTAGCGGTGTTTAATCAAATCGATTTTAGTGTTCCGGAAGTTAAAATAAGCGATATCAAAGCCTCTACAATCCGCAATGTCAAACTATCTGCCGTTAAATCATGCCCGAAATATCTCGGTAGAGTTATAGAAAACGTCGATACAGCGGTCAGATCACCGTTATGGCTATCTGAGAAACTAAGACGTTCGGGTATCAGAAGCATTAACATCGTCGTGGATATCACTAATTTTGTCATGCTTGAATTAGGACAACCCATGCATGCGTTTGATAATGACGTTTTACAGGGTGAAATCGAAGTCAGGCTCCCTAAAAACGGAGAAAAGATAAAACTACTTGATGAATCTGAAATTGAACTGAAATCAGGCACATTACTTATAACAGACGAATCAGGCCCAATAGCAATGGCTGGTGTTATGGGTGGTTTTGAGAGTGCGGTAAGTACAACGACGCAAAACATCTTTTTGGAAAGCGCTTTTTTCATGCCAGTGACTATTAGTGGAGAAGCGCGTCAATATGGCTTGCATACTGATTCGTCACATCGTTTCGAACGTGGAGTAGATCCTGAACTGCAATCTAAAGCGATAGAACGTGCTACGGAATTGGTTATCGAAATGTGCGGAGGTCAGGCAGGACCTATCGTTGAAGCATTGAGTAATGATGAATTGCCTAAAAATACTGAAGTAACTCTTCGTAAGTCACAGATCAAACGCATACTTGGTATTGAGCTTGATGAACAATTCGTAAGTGATACATTTTCTAATTTAGGAATGCAATGCAATTACAATGAAAAACAATGGGATACAATTGCTCCTTCACATCGTTTCGATATAAATATTGAAGTAGATCTTATAGAAGAACTTGCACGGATTTACAGTTATGACGCTATTCCTGTTGCTGCGCCTAATAATAAATTGAAGATGCGCGTGCCCAACGAGAGGCATGAGACGCTTAAGCGTATACGGGAAGTACTCGTGAACCATGATTACCATGAGGTGATTACATATAGTTTTATTGACCCAAAACTAAATAACATATTGAGTTATAAGAATAATTTATTACTATCTAACCCTATAGCACCAGAACTCTCTGAAATGCGAACAAGTTTGCTACCGGGTTTATTGAATACATTGCAATACAATATTAAGCGACAACAAGAAAGGATCCGTGTTTTTGAAACAGGTCTGGTTTTTAATAACACAAAAGATCTTAAACAAGAATCTAATATTGCTGGCTTAATATATGGAAATATTAATGAAAAACAATGGGATAAAGAAAGTATCTTATGTGACTTCTATGATCTGAAATGTGATATTGAATCTTTCATTTATTCTTTGATCAGCGCAAGCGATATAGAGATGAAGCCAAGCATTTCGAATATATTGCATCCTGGCCAAGCTGTTGATGTGTATGTTAAAGACAAAAATGCAGGTTGTTTTGGGCGATTACATCCCAAAATAGGCGCAGATCTTGACCTTCCAGACAATATTTATCTATTTGAATTTAGTATAAAAAACATATTGAAACAGGAAAAAACGCGCTATAAGCCAATTTCCAAATATCCGTCTGTAAAGAGAGACATTTCAATAGTGATCGATGAAAATATACTACTTGAAGATGTTCTGAAATGCGCGCGAAATGATGGAACGGAACTACTTACGAACCTAGAGTTATTTGACGTGTATCAAGGCGAAGGTATTGAAAAGGGGAAAAAAAGTCTTGCTTTAGGCTTGACCTTTCAAGCAACTTCTAGCACTCTTAAGGATGAAGAGGTTGAGACCATTATGGAAAAGGTGGTAGATGGTCTAAATAATAATTTCGGTGCAAAACTGAGAGAATAATATGGCAGCACTGACAAAAGCTGAAATGGCGGAAAAATTATACGAAGAACTTGGCTTAAATAAACGTGAAGCTAAGGAAATTGTAGAAATGTACTTTGAAGAAATTCGTTCCGCTCTAGAATCAGGGAATCAAGTGAAACTTTCCGGCTTCGGAAATTTTGATTTGAGAGATAAAAATCAACGTCCTGGACGTAACCCAAAGACGGGTGAAGAAATTCCTATTAGCGCTCGGCGCGTAGTGACATTTCGTCCTGGCCAAAAACTAAAGGCACGAGTAGAAGCATATGCTGGAAGCGTCTAACAATAGTGAATTACCGGCAATACCCGGTAAACGTTATTTTACAATAGGAGAGGTTAGCGACCTCTGTGCTGTTAAGCCTCACGTCTTACGATATTGGGAACAGGAGTTTCCATCACTTAAGCCGCTGAAGCGTCGTGGTAATAGACGTTATTACCAACGCCATGATGTCATCCTGATTAGACAGATAAGAAGTTTGCTCTATGAACAAGGTTTTACCATTGGTGGTGCTAGGCAGCGTCTATCTGGTGATGAAGCCAAAGATGATTCAAATCAAAGCCAGCAAATTATAAAACAGCTAAGAACTGAACTAGAAGATGTCTTAGATCTGTTAAGACGTTAACTTGCACGTATTTCAATCAAGAAGTTTTCGTAATTCCCGATTTTCAAATTTCAACTACTGAGTTCAGACAGTAGTTGAAACTCTCATCTTTAGTTAATATCATTTCTTTCACAACGGGGCGTAGCGCAGCTTGGTAGCGCACCTGCATGGGGTGCAGGGGGTCGGAGGTTCGAATCCTCTCGCCCCGACCATAATTAGTTGTGATGTTAATTAAATAATCGAGAATCAGCTTAAAGAATACAGATCAAAATATCATGACAAAATCTATACTACTCATACTCACATTGATAGCTACGCTGCAAATTACTGCATGTGGTAAAGAAACGGATCCAAAAAAGGCATTTGAAAATGGTGATTATAAAACCGCATTCACGCTTTGGATGCCTTTAGCTGAATCAGGTGATGCCGATGCGCAAAACTATATGGGTATACTTTACTATTTAGGTTTTGGTGTGCAAAAAGACTATAAAAAATCCCTTGAATGGTATGAGCGAGCTGCAAAAGCAGGGCATGCTGATGCCCAAAGAAATTATGGTGATATGATCAATTTTGGGCGCGGTATACAGAGAAGTAATCAGGAAGCTTATAAATGGTATTTCGCAGCATCACAGCAAGGAAATCAAAAAGCGGCGCGACAGATCGAAGTGCTTGCCGCCTCAGGTAATTTATCGCCAAATCAACAGATGCATGCGAAAATAGAAGCCAATGAATTTATACTCAATGAAGATAAACGTTTCATGAGCCATGACACGTATATCAATAAAAAATAATTAATATCTATGTGTGGAATAGTCGGTGCAGTTGCTCAACGAGATGTTTCTCCGGTTTTACTTGAAGGATTAAAAAGACTTGAGTATCGAGGTTATGATTCAGCAGGATTAGCGATTATAAGCCATGATAAGGAATTGCAAAGAATACGTGTTCAGGGGAAAGTTAATGAGCTTCTCAAAGAGCACCAAGCATCACCTCTAAGTGGTGGGACCGGTATTGCTCATACACGATGGGCAACACATGGTAAACCGAACGTAAGTAATGCTCATCCGCATATCTGTCGTGATCAAGTAGCGCTTGTTCATAATGGCATTATCGAAAATCATGAACAATTACGAGAACAACAAAGTGCGTCAGGATTCGAATTTAAATCGGAAACTGATACAGAGGTTATCGTAAATGCAGTCTATGAGGCATTACAATCCAATCCTGATCTATTACATGCGGTTTTTAATACGACAAAACAATTGCAAGGGGCTTATGCATTAGGCGTCATCAATTCTGCTGATCCAGATAGACTTATAGCAGCTAAAAATGGCAGTCCATTAGTTATTGGTGTTGGCATTGGTGAATATTTTATTGCATCTGATGTCTTTGCTTTATTACCCGTAACGCAACAATTTATTTTCCTTGAAGATGGTGATCTAGCTGATATCACACGTAATAAATTGACCATTTATAATTCGGAATTAGAAATTGTTGAGCGCCCGCTAAATGTGTCTGAATTAAATGCTGATGTGGCTGATAAAGCAGGTTATCGACACTACATGCTAAAGGAAATATTTTCTCAACCAAATGCGATAGCAGAATCATTAGAAAATCGTATTGAAAATGGACAGGTTATCACCAGTGAATTTGGACAAGATGCAGATTCAATATTTTCTCAAGTAAAGTCGGTTAAAATTGCAGCATGTGGAACCAGTTATCATGCAGGTTTGATTGCAGCTTATTGGATGGAAGAAATCGCGCAAATACCTTGCCATGTTGAAATCGCAAGTGAGTATCGATACCGAAAATCAGTAGTGACTGATGACACATTGTTTGTTTCTATTTCGCAATCAGGTGAAACGGCAGACACACTGGCTGCATTACAATTAGCAAAACAGTCTGGTTTTTTAAGTACCTTAGCTATTTGTAATGTTGGAGAGAGTTCTTTAACGAGAGAATCTGAACTAGTGTTTTTAACGCATGCAGGGCCAGAGATTGGTGTTGCATCTACCAAGGCATTTACCACGCAACTAGTTGCATTGTTTCTAATGGTCATTGCTATAGCAAAACATAATAATCTTTCCGAAGAAGATGAAAACACATTTGTTAAGCAACTTGAAAGTTTACCTGGACGGGTAAACCAATTGCTTCATCATAAAGAAGAAATTGAAACGATGGCTAAGGATTTTGCCGACAAACACCATGCCTTATTCCTTGGTCGTGGCAGCTTCTTGCCAGTCGCTATGGAAGGAGCACTGAAATTAAAAGAGATTTCCTATATTCATGCTGAGGCGTATGCGGCTGGAGAACTGAAGCATGGTCCATTAGCTTTGGTTGATGATGATATGCCTATTGTTGCGGTTGCGCCAAATAATAATCTTCTGGAAAAACTGAAATCAAATCTGCAAGAAGTCAAAGCGCGTGGCGGCAAGTTGTATTTGTTTGCCGATAAAGAAAGTGATGTGGAATCTACAGAAGGCGTCTATGTCATTAATCTTAATGTTGTTTATGATTTCATGGCACCTATACTTCACACCATACCATTACAACTATTAGCCTACTATGTAGCAGTGATTAAGGGAGCAGATATTGATCAACCAAGAAATCTTGCTAAATCGGTCACAGTTGAGTGACAAGATATTACAAACCAGATGAAAACTAGTTAATATTTATCTGATATATAATTCAATATAATCCAGAATTTGATTATATTTTAATTCATAACATGCTGTTCTTTGACAATAACTGGAAGTGACATGCCCATGACAATTAAAAAATCAGAACCTAGCGTAAAAGTTTTAATAGTTGATGATGACAATGATGT
>JBLHKL010000086.1:0-9118 GCA_047618295.1 Gammaproteobacteria bacterium
ATTATTCATTTTGGGCTTACTATCTAACATCGGTCACATGGTCATGGGCATTCGTGACCCAAATTTGATGCAAAAAGTGCATGCTCAACATCAGAAGACAGGCCACCCCATTCATCTTTTTGAACGTTCTACTTTTGGATTTGATTATGCCGAGCTCGGTGCAGATATACTTGAGGGTTGGTCTATCCCCAATTCAATAATTTCCGGGATTCGTTACCAAAATTGTCCTGAGATAGCGCCTGAATTTAAACAGGAAGCGGCTATTGTTTATTGTGCCGGACGCTTACGCCCTGATGAGGATGAATTTCCCAATATGATCGATGATGAAACACTAATTCAATCAAGTATTGACCATTTCGACTATGATCACGTTCGCGACGAGGCAAAAGACCGCTATATCGAAGCCTTATCCTTATTACCTATACCTCAATTAAAAATAGCTGTCTGATATCACTCGAATGTCGAGTATTCCCACGGATGCAGACAATAGGTATACTTTTGCCCCTTAAATATAGAAAACACCGAATTTTTAGGACATACCCTTGGGGATAAATGATGAGTAAAGAACAAGATAAAATATTTTTCAGAAATTTTTCACTGGCACTTGGCCTTATTGCCGTAATGATGGTGGTATTTTTTGTTGTCGCACAGTTTGCCGCTTCAGACGATGAGGCCGAGGCCAAGATGCGCTCAGTAAAAGTGGCCGAGGTTACTGAACCTGTAGGACAGGTCACAGCTGTTGGAGAAGAAATGGAAGTTGCTGTTGAAGAAGTGGCTGCAGAAGAAGCTCCAGCGGGTGATATGGCAAGTGCAGATGTTGGCAAAACAGTCTATGAAGGCGTTTGTATGGGCTGTCATGGAATAGCCGCTATGGCTGCGATGATTCCTCAGGCTGGCGATGCCGCTGCATGGGGTCCTCGTATAGAAAAAGGCATTGAGACCTTATATAACAATGCAATTAATGGATTTCAAGGTGAGATGGGCATGATGCCAGCTAGAGGAATGAACCAATCGCTTAGCGATGATGACGTTAAGGCAGCGGTAGACTACATCGTTGGCCAAGTTCAATAAGTCGTTTAAATTCTTCAAATAAATAAAGGGAGCCTCGGCTCCCTTTATTAGTTATTCCAACCTTAAACTTGCCTGATAAGATTCTTCGGATAGTTCATCCCAACCCGCATAGTTGGCTCGAAAATTCTCATACGCATCATAAACTCGTTTGAATGCTGGACTAGCGGCCGCCTCTTCATCAAGCGTTTCCTTGGTCAGGCGTTTTAAGCTAGACAATACCTCATCCGGAAACTCAAGGATCTTTATATTTTTTTTCGTCTTTAGCTCCGTTAATGCTTGTTGGTTGTGAAATTCCATCTGTGCATAGATCCATTCACTGGTGGCGGCGGCTGCAGTCTCAACAATCTTCTGTAAATCCTTTGGTAATAAAGACCATTTTGAATCATTGATCATCAATTCAAAGACCGTGCCCGGTTCATGCCATCCAGGATAATAATAATAATTAGCAGCACGGTTGAGTCCTAGTCGCATATCATGAAATGGTCCAACCCATTCAGTAGCATCAATAGTTCCACGTTCCAAAGCCGTATAAACCTCACTTCCCGCCATTAATACTGGGTTACCACCTGCCTTTTTAAATACCTTGCCACCTAGACCCGGGATACGCATACGTAATCCCTTAATATCTTCCATGGAATTTATCTGCTTATTAAACCATCCTCCCATTTGCACACCGGTATTACCCATCGGGAATGCCATTAAATTAAATGGCTTATAGATCTCATTCCAGAGTTCCAGTCCACCTGCATTGTATAACCAGGCATTCATCCCCTTTGCCGTCATACCAAATGGTACGGATGAAAAGAATTGCGCCTCGGGCACCTTACCCGCCCAGTAATAAGGTGAACCATGCCCCATCTCCACCACGCCATTAGAGACCGCATCAAATACTTGCAGCGCAGGAACAAGTTCACCACCGGCATACACATGAATATCCAAACGATCATTACTCATCGTACGCACATCATCAGCAAATCGCTCTGCGCCTTCCTGAAATATCGGAAAATTAGCCGGCCAAGTCGTCACCATTTTCCATTTAAACTTTTTAGAGAGATCAGCACCCGCTTCACTACTAACTCCGGACTCAGATGCACCACCACAAGCCGTTAAAACTAACGTGAGTAATACATATAAAATGATATTGCGTTTGTTCATAAATAATTTTTTACCTTTAGTAAATTCTGTCTGCCAGCCAAACAACCTCCTGCTAACCGTTTCAAACTACAGAGACTCTATCTATTTCCCAATATTTTGATTTTACTTCATCAAATTCTCGCTCAAGTGCTTCCAATCCATTCTCTGCTATATATTCACGTTCAGCATCACTTATCGGTATTAAGCAAGCGACACGAGTACGGTTATCCGGAATTAATTCAAGTGATGGATCAAACGAGTATGGCAATGAGACTAACCAGTTATCACAAAGTGAACCTTCTAGCCAAGGTTCACCGATAGGCACACTATCGGTATATTCTAGTCCATGTTGCGAATGGAAATAAGTTACCATCGCGAGCATTTGAACGATCCGCTCAGACTCAACAGGCGATATAACAATGAACTCGTATCGACCAGCCGTTTCATGATTAATTTTCGAAGTCCCCACCGAACAATAAACCCACTGGTCACATTTCTTACCTGGTGAGAACTTTATCACCTGAAACTCAGGAATGATTTTTTTAATAGGCCCGGTATCCCAGGACATTAATTCAAAGTCATGCCCTTCAAAATAAGACTTAAAATGTTGAATAATGTTATCTGTCTCTGCCGCCATGATTTTTCCTTCTCTATCTAATTATTATTTTAAATAAGTAACACTCACTTCACTGCCCACGCCGAGGTCAAACACACTTTTATGTTTTGAGCCCAAGCTGTTTGTTAATTTTCGAGTTGACTCTATCAACTACATCTTTTCCTTCTTTTTTATTCCATAGCTCTGGGTCAGATTTAAAATCTGTTCTAATATTTATTATCGCATTTCTACAATCATCATAATTACCCAATTCATATTCAATCTCTATTTTTAATGCTTTGTGTAGAGATATCATAAAATCAAAAACATTCAAGTTTAGAGCAAAATCAACAATTGACTTTGCTTCTGAATACTTTTCTTTATTAACTAGTTTGCAAGCTTTTCCGTATCTGCGGCTTACTCTGAGAGTGTTAATATTTTTTTTAATTTGTAACAGAATATTCATTATTTTAAGGGTGTTTTAAAAATAGTGATTTTTTCGTGAGAGCGAGGACCTCGGTACCCCCTTGAGGGGTGAGCGCCGCGCGGAAAACCGGAATGTATATGTAATACATGAGGACTTGAGCACGGACGACTGCATGGATGCAGGAGGTAGAGCAACGCCGGGAGCAGTTGCCGAGCTGACGACGCTTACCATGAATAATTTAGTACGGAACGGCATATTAATCGTGGAAAAGTGCATTTTTAAGACATCCTTTAAGCGGGCTGGAGGTTTGCGTAACTCGCCACTAACCACTTGCTGCCTGCTTGTTCAAAGTTAACCTGGATCCGCATATGACCACCACTACCTTCAAGGTTAAGCACAATACCTTCGCCAAACTTGGCATGCGTCACACGTTGCCCAAGAGACAATGAGCCATCGCTATTTGGTGCTGAGACTTCACTCTTTTGAAATAATGATTCTGTAACACTGCCTCCGAGACGAATGTCGTTAAGTAGTTCGGAAGGGATTTCATCTATAAACCGTGACGGTGAAGGGTAGTAATCGGAACCATGCATCCGACGATGTTGTGCATGGGTTAATGTTAGTGTTTGTTTTGCACGTGTTATACCGACATAACAAAGCCGACGTTCTTCTTCTAACTGAGCCAAGTCTTCGCTACTGCGTTGATGTGGAAATAAACCTTCTTCCATGCCGACAAGATAGACATCGGGAAACTCTAGACCTTTCGCGGAATGTAACGTCATCATGTGCACACAATCAGAACTATCGCCTGCCTGTGTTTCGCCTGACTCTAATGCCGCGTGAGCCATGAAAGCGGATAAGGCATCCATCTCGGCAAGCTCTTCATCGTCACCTATTTCAAACTCACCTGCTGCAGTGACCAGTTCTTCCAGGTTCTCAACTCGCGCCAGACCTTTTTCACCTTTTTCTTTTTTAAAATGTTCGATTAAGCCGCTTAATTGAATAACCTGATCGACATGTTCATTTAAAGTCGCTTCAGATTCAGCGGCCGTCATTTTCTGAATGAGAATAATGAAATTTTCCAGGGCATTTAAAGCGCGCGCACTCATTAATTTATGCTCGACAATATGCTGTGCGGCTTTCCACAAAGAGCAATTATCTCTTCTTGCTGTAACGCGCAATTCTTCAACAGTCCGATTGCCAATGCCGCGTGTCGGCGTATTGATAATACGTTCAAACGACGCATCATCATCTTTAAAACGAGCAAGACGTACATAGGCGAGCGCATCTTTAATCTCGGCACGTTCATAGAATCGCATGCCACCATAAACACGGTACGGTATATGCGCCTGCATCAAGGCTTCTTCAATAACTCGGGACTGGGCACTGACACGATATAAAATGGCGTAATCATTAAACTCTTTGCCTTGATCGGGTGCTTGGCGAATTTGATCTATGACGTAACGTGCTTCATCGGTTTCGTTATAGGCCATGTAAACACCAATGCGATCACCATCTTCACCATCGGTCCAAAGATCTTTACCCAAACGCGCATTATTATTTGCGATCAGCTTATTAGCGGCCTTTAAGATGGTTGCTGTTGAACGATAATTTTGCTCGAGTTTTATTAACTTCGTATTATCAAAATCTCGTTCGAAGGCCTGCATGTTTTCAACACGGGCTCCTCTCCAACTATAGATCGATTGATCGTCATCACCGACAGCAAATAAGGTACTGTCTTTGCCCACCAACAACCTCAGCCAGCTGTATTGTAGTGTATTGGTGTCTTGAAACTCGTCGACCAGGACATGCTTAAACCGATGTTGATAATGTTCACGAACAGCGCCTTGTTCGCGAAACAATTCAAAGGTACGCAATAATAATTCTGCAAAATCAACCAATCCCGATCGTTCACAGGCATCTTGATAGGCTTTATAAATCTGTACCATCTGCGCAATGGTCACATCGCCATGATCATCGATATGTTCTGGTCTAAGACCTTCATCTTTGCGAGCATTAATATACCATTGCGCTTCTCTAGGCGGGTATTGTGATTCATCTATCATCATCGAACGTATTAAACGTCGGATCATGCGGTATTGATCTTCGCTGTCTATGATCTGAAAACTCTGCGGCAAACCCGCTTCTTGCCAATGTGCGCGCAATAAACGATGCGCCAGACTGTGGAAAGTACCGACCCACATGCCTCTAATTGATTGACCTAATAAATTTTCAATTCGAGTGCGCATCTCTGCCGCAGCTTTATTGGTGAAGGTCACGGCCATAATGCTGTATGGGCTGGCCTGTCCCGTTTCGATATACCAGGCAATCCGATGCACTAATACACGGGTTTTGCCACTACCTGCACCAGCTAAAACCAACATATTGCCAGCTGGTGCGCCGACGGCTTCGCGTTGATCAGTATTCAGTGGGTCGAGCACATGAGAAATATCCATGGAACGGATTGTACGCAAAACAATCAGACTATTGAATTAAACTGCTAAATGAATCGAACTGAATGTTAGAATACTCACTTTATAAAGCATAAATAATAAATAAATATGGAAGCTATCAATTCAAGCGCGTTATCTGATAATCGTGATGAACTCATCCGCATCATTGATTCCGTTTTAACCCAGGCAAAGGCAATGGGTGCCACCTCGGCAGAAGCCGATATTGGTGCTGGGTCTGGTTTATCTGCCAATGTTCGTAAAGGCGAGATCGATAAGCTCGAATACGAGCGTGATAAAGGACTGGGGATTACTGTTTATATCGACGGTCAAAAGGGTAATGCAAGTAGCTCCGACTTTAGTGAGACCGCATTGAAAGAGTCAGTGCAAGCGGCAATCAGAATTGCACAACATGCCAGTCGTGACGATTGTGCCGGTCTAATAGAACCTGAACTCATGGCAACAGAAGTCCCTGATCTTGATTTGTATCACCCCTGGTCTATTTCACCTGAAGCAGCTATCAATCTAGCCATTGAATGTGAACAAGCTGCTTTTGCCTGCGACAAACGTATATCTAACTCCGATGGCTCAGTGGTCAGCACCTATTCAGGTATCAATCTTTATGGAAATACCAATGGTTTTATCGATGGCTGGAACTGGTCGAGCCACACCATCGACTGCACGGTCATTGCCGAAGATAAAAATGGTATGCAACGTGATGGCTGGTACAGCAAGACGCGCGACTTTAATGAACTCGAATCCATCAAAGACATTAGTAAAGAGGCGGCAAGAAGAACCGTGTCTCGATTAGGTTCTCGTAAACTCTCTACCCGACAAGTTCCGGTTATCTTTGAAGCACCCGTCGCATCGGGTCTTTTCTCAGCATTCATTACGGCGATCGCTGGTGGCAGCCTCTACCGCCGGGCCAGTTTTTTGCTGGATAAAAAAGGCGAACAAGTATTCGCAGACCATATCAATATACGTGAACAACCACATATAAAGAAAGCGTTGGGCAGTGCCGCGTTTGATAATGACGGCGTCGCAACCAAGGCACGCGACATAATTAAAGACGGCATTCTTCAGGATTATGTATTGAGTGGGTACTCTGCACGTAAGCTTGGATTACAAACCACGGGTAATGCAGGTGGTGTACATAACCTTGTTATTGAGTCTGGGCAAAATGATCTAGACAATATGATTAAAGAAATGAATACCGGTTTATTGATAACCGACATGATTGGCTTCGGTGTTAATCAGGTGACCGGAGATTATTCGCGTGGTGCATCCGGTTTCTGGGTTGAAAATGGTGAACTGGTTTATCCTGTTGAAGAGATCACTGTTGCCGGGAGTCTAATCGATATGTATAAAAACATTGTTAGTATCGGTAATGATGTTGACCCACGAGGGAATGTATTGACAGGTTCAGTCATGATCGATGCTATGACTGTTGCAGGGGAATAATGGATTCAACTAAGAGATCCAGAATAACCATGAACATGAATGAAGACATTAATTCAGCATCCGCTAATACTGCCAAACTTGATAATGTCATTGATGCCATTGGCGAAATAATTCTCGGCAAGAACACTGCAATTAAACTCGCGTTAGCCTGCTTGATTGCCAAAGGTCATTTACTAATAGAAGACACGCCTGGGGTTGGAAAAACAACACTCGCACATGCACTTGCTAAAGTATTGGGCTTGAATTACCAGCGTATTCAATTCACCAGTGACTTGTTGCCGGCAGATATCCTCGGCGTTTCAGTTTATAACCGCGATACCAGTAAGTTTGATTTTCATCCGGGACCTGTTTTTTCGAATGTCCTGCTTGCGGATGAAATCAATCGTGCAACGCCGAGAACACAAAGTGCTTTGTTAGAAGCCATGGCAGAATATCAAGTCACTGTCGACAACGAAACCAGAGCATTACCCGATCCGTTTTTTGTCATTGCCACACAAAATCCTCAGAACCAGATCGGGACTTACCCATTACCTGAATCCCAACTGGATCGTTTCCTCATGCGCATAGAGTTAGGTTATCCAGACAATGCTGCAGAACGTGAATTATTAAATGGCAAGGATCGAAAAGAGTTGTTGGAAAATATCCAGCCCATAATTTCCGGCGCTGAGTTAATACCAATACAAAAGCAACTAGAACATATACATGCTGCAGACGCCATACTTGACTACCTGCAAGACTTACTTGAATTCAGTCGCAGCTCTGGTAACTACTTACATGGCCTATCACCACGTGCAGGAATTGCGGTGCTAAGTGCTGCAAAGGCGTGGGCACTCATTCATTCTCACCAGCATGTGTTGCCAGAAGACATACAGGCCATCTTACCTAGTGTCATTGGCCATCGTCTTCAGTTCGTTCATGAAGTTTCAGATAAACAGGCATTACAAGCTGCAGAACATCTAATTCAAAACGTTCCCGTTCCTTAAAAGTCTATGAGCGCCTTTAAAAAAAGTGATTTTTTAGTGAGAGTAAGGAAGCGTCGCGCGGAAAATCCGAGTGTATATATAATACATGAGGGTTTGAGCACGAAGCTGACGCCACTATCGCGGAAAAAGTGCATTTTTTAGAGGTGCTCTAATGGGAATGTCGGTTGTATTAGAACGTATACCTGTAGATCCTTCCGGCAGGACCGGGGTTTTATCAAATCAACTTAAACGCCAACGTGTCTACATCTTCCCCACACTCCAGGGATGGCTATATGCAGTGATGCTAGTCGTTATGTTGTTAGGCGCTATAAACTACAACAACAGCATGGCGTTTATGCTTTGTTTTTTACTGGCCAGTCTTGGTTTGGTTTGTATGATTAATACTTATCGTAATCTGACAGGCTTGATACTAACCTCTACGGCGCCCAAGCCCGTCTTTGCCGAGCAACAAGCTTTATTTCCCATACAACTTGATAATCGCCTGGGCCTGGCAAGATACTCTATACAAATAGAATCATTTGACGCCGTAAAAAAATTATTCCGTAAAAGGAAACAACGCCACATCCTTTCAGTTAGCGTTAAAGCAGGCAAGCCGTCAACAAGTTACTACCCTGTAAAAACTACCAAGCGTGGCATATTGGAGTTAGATCGACTAAAACTATCAACGAACTTCCCATTAGGCCTCTTTAGCGCATGGGCATATTTCGAGCCTGAATTTTATTGCCTAGTTTATCCAGCACCCAAAGGTAATAAACAATTACCACAGAATGTATTACAAAAAGAAAACGTCGACTATGGAATGCAATCGGGTACAGATGATTTTTCTGGTTTTAGAAAATACCGACCGGGTGATCCAGTTAACTCTATAGCATGGAAGGCATTTGCAAGAGAGCAGGGATTATTAGTGAAGCAATTCAGTGGTAAAGGCTCACAAACATTGATACTAAGCTGGGATGCGGTTTCATACATCAACGATGTAGAGTCGCGATTATCTCAA
>JBLHKL010000087.1:0-9075 GCA_047618295.1 Gammaproteobacteria bacterium
AAACCTGCGAGATCACTTTTTAACTTTACCGGTTTACTCAACCCTTTTGCTTCTGCCATTTTTTAACTCCTTCATATTTTGATTTGAATGATATTTTATTCGGGTTCAAATCTTTGCCCTGTCTAAAATGTAATAATAACTAAAAAGCGCCCAAAAGGGGCGCTTGAATGATTTTTAAGCTGAAATATTTTACAATATCTCTTTAAGTACCGCATCTAGACTTGTTTTGGCATCGCCAAAATACATCCGCGTGTTTTCTTTAAAGAAAAGTGGGTTTTGAACACCGGCATAACCAGTAGCCATTCCTCTTTTCAAGACGATGGTCGTTTTGCCTTTCCAACATTCCATTACGGGCATGCCAGCAATGGGACTATTTGGATCATCCTGAGCAGAAGGGTTAACAATGTCATTTGCTCCGATAATGATGGAAACATCAATCTTCGGAAAATCATCGTTAATCTCATCCATTTCATAGACGATGTCATAGGGTACTCTTGCTTCTGCCAGTAGTACGTTCATATGCCCTGGCATACGTCCGGCCACGGGATGAATACCAAAACGAACGTTGATCTTTTTATCACGTAAGGTCTGGGTAATTTCATGTACGGTATGCTGTGCCTGTGCTACTGCCATGCCATAACCTGGGATAATCATAATTTCCTTGGCATCGAGTAAAAGCTCGGCAACTTCATGAGTCTCAATCGCTACCACTTCGCCTTGATCTTCATCTGAACCTGAAGCTGCTGTTCCTGATGTTGTACCAAAGCCTCCGGCAATAACCGAAAAGAAGTTTCGATTCATTGCGCGACACATGATGAAACTCAGGATGGCGCCACTGCTACCGACTAATGCACCTACAACGATCAATAGGTCATTGGATAACATAAAACCTGTTGCCGATGCTGCCCAACCTGAATAGCTGTTTAACATCGAAACTACCACTGGCATATCTGCACCGCCGATGGCCATCACCATATGTACACCAAAGGCGAGGGCGATTAGGGTCATAATCAATAATGGAAGGGTTCCTCCACCTGTCTCTGCCTGATGGACAAAGACTGTGCATAACCAAATCGTGGCAATCAATAAGCCAAGATTCATGAAATGACGCCCGGGTAATAACAATGGGTTACCACCGATCTTACCACTGAGTTTACCAAAGGCGATAATTGAGCCTGAGAACGTGATCGCACCGATTAAGATACCGATATAAATTTCAACTTCATGAATGATCTTTTCAGCATCCGTTGCAAAAGAAATGGTTTCATCCATAAAATTGACATAACCGACGAGTACGGCAGCCAAGCCAACAAGACTGTGCAGGATGGCAACCAATTCTGGCATCTGTGTCATTTCAACCTTTCTGGCGAGAGTGAAACCCACTGCACCTCCAATCCCCATCATCACGGCAATGAGGATGTAACTCATTGTGCCGCTAACTTCTGGACCAAAAACGGTGGCAGCGATTGCTAACGTCATACCAATGATGCCGTATATATTGCCTCGACGTGCTGTTTCTTGATTACTCAATCCACCCAAAGTTAGGATGAATAAGATAGTTGCGCCTATATAAGATGCTGTTACTAAACCTTCTGACATGATAATCCCCTTATCTTCTGAACATCTGTAACATACGATGGGTAACTGCAAAGCCACCGACGATGTTGATGCTGGTTATAAGGATGCCAAAGGCAGCTAATCCGATTAACAGTATTCCTGATGAGGATACTTGTATCAGTGCGCCGATAACAATAATACTACTGACCGCGTTGGTGACACTCATCAGTGGTGTATGTAGTGAAGCGGATACGTTCCAGATCACCATATAACCAACAAAACAGGCTAATACAAAGACTGTAAAGTGCGCCATAAAAGAGGCTGGGGCTACTGAACCAAGGCCGAACAAAATTAGTGCGCCGATAATAACGGGCAACATTTGCTTAATAGGTCCTGCCTTCTTTGGTTCTGGCTTCTCAATTACCGCTGGAGCTTCAGCAGGTTTTGCGGGTGCAGCCGAAAGCTTCGGTGCGGGTGGTGGCCAGGTAATTTCACCGGCATTAATAACCGTTGCACCCCGAACAGCTTCATCTTCCATATCAATGACCATCTGACCATCTTTTTCAGGAGTCATATCGGTCAATAAATGACGCAAGTTAGTTGAGTAAAGTTGACTTGATTGATTAGGTAATCGACTGGGTAAATCACTGTAGCCGATAATAGTCACGCCGTTATCAGTTACTGTTAGCTCATGCGGAACAGTCAATTCACAGTTACCACCTTGTTCAGCTGCCAAATCGACAATGACACTACCATTTTTCATGGATTTGACCATGTCAGTAGTGATTAACTTTGGAGCTGGTCTTCCCGGAATCAGGGCGGTGGTGACGATAATATCGACTTCTTTTGCTTGTTCGGCAAAAAGTGCCATTTCTGCAGCAATAAATTCATCGCTCATGGTCTTGGCATAACCACCTTCGCCACTGCCGTCTTCTTCAAATTCGAGTAATAAGAAGTCAGCGCCCATACTTTCAACTTGTTCCTTAACCTCAGGACGAGTATCAAATGAACGGACAATAGCGCCTAAGCTATTCGCAGCACCAATAGCAGCAAGACCTGCTACGCCAGCGCCGATAACCAATACTTTAGCGGGTGGTACTTTACCTGCAGCTGTTATCTGGCCGGTAAAAAAACGTCCAAAATTGTGCGATGCTTCAACGATAGCGCGATAACCGGCTATATTTGCCATTGAGCTAAGCGCATCCATTTTTTGAGCGCGAGAGATACGTGGAACGCTGTCCATCGCGAGTATATTGACTTTCTTGGCTGAGAGCTTCTGCATCAACGCTTCATTTTGCGCTGGCCAGAGGAAGCTGACTAAGGTCTGCCCATCATGTAAGAGTTCGACTTCATTATCATCCGGAGCTCGAACTTTGAATATGATATCTGAAGAGTCCCACAGTGCTTTGGTATCCGTCGCTATCTCAGCGCCAGCCTCGCTATAAGCTTCATCAGAAAAATTCGCTTCTGCACCTGCGCCGGCCTCTACGGTGACGCTGTACCCCAATTTTTGTAACCAACTTATGACTTCAGGTGTCGTAGCAACACGCTTTTCACCTGCATAAGTTTCCTTAGGCACCCCGATCTTCATCGTTTGACCACCTCTCGTTTGGATTTATATAGATTAATAGTGACTTATTATTATAAAAACGCGACTGATGCTATCACGATTATTAATTTAAGTCATAGCTTGGCGTTTTCCATAAAAAAAACCGGCATTTAGCCGGTTCTTTTTGTGTTTTTAAGCTCAATCCTAGGTATTAATCATCACCACCGAATATCCCAAGTAGATGTAAAAGATTCATAAAGATGAGGTATATATCTAAGAATAGAGTGACTGTGGCCATGACATAGTTTGTTTCACCACCATGAATAATCTTGCTGGTGTCATACAGAATATAACCAGAAAACAGCAGGATAGACATCGCTGATAATGCCAGTTGAATAGCCGCAACCTGAAAAAAGAGATTTGCTAGTGATGCCAGAACAACTACGATCAAGCCTATAAATAGAAAACCACCCATAAAGCTGAAATCTTTGCGCGTAGTCAGCACATAACCAGACAAACCAAGAAAAATAACGCCTGTTCCGCCTGCTGCAGTCATCACTAATTCTGCTCCATTAGTGAAAGCGCTAAGGTATAAGTTGACGGTTGGACCAGCGGTTAGTCCCATAAAACCAGTAAATGCAAATACACAGACCAAGCCAAGCGCACTGTTTTTAAAGACATTTGTAAGCATTAATAAACCAAACATACCACCTAGCTGGATAATCCAATGCATGGGTGGGAAGTTCATGTAGATGGAGAGTCCTGCCATTGCCGCACTGAATATTAATGTCATAGACAGGAGCAAGTACGTGTTTCTCAATACTTTGTTTGTGGCAAGTATTGATTCTATCGGTCTAGCAACAGCAAATTGGCTCTCGTTCATTTATTTTCACCTAGTTATTTAAACAATATCTATTATGTAATGCTTTGACAGGTAAATATCAAGCTTTGTTTCATTAAATTTACTTAAAATTCAATTATCTTATACGGCTTTTCCCATGGCGAATGATCATGTATCCTCTCGCAGCTTGATCACACGACACTGGAGAGGTGGCAGAGTGGTCGAATGCACTGGTCTTGAAAACCAGCGGTCCTTTATCGGTCCCGTGGGTTCGAATCCCACCCTCTCCGCCATTCTAAAGGCTTTCAGTCGAAATGTTTCTTCATGATTAATCCTTAAATGTCTACACAGTTTCCTTGAATCATTGAAGAATACGACGTTGCAACTGTTGATGTAAGAACGAAACGTTTATCCTCTAAGTTCAAGACAAAATGCATATAATTATCATCAGACAAGCTTAATGAAGCAATCTTCTCCGAAGTAGACTGGTAAACATCAAGAACTTGTTCTCCAAACCCTTGGTCATTACTGTATAAAGAGGTTTTTCCATTTTCGATACTAACGAGGATTTTCCCACCATCAAAGACACTAATGTCTGCAGAGTTAATTAATTGATAGCCTAGATCAAAACTACATCCAAATTCTTTTTGATCTATTGCATAGATAGGAAAGGAGAAGATTATTAGTGAGATGAGGATTGATTTTTTCATATGACATTTTACCCTTTTTCTTCCTTAGTAATTTTGTTCGTGGTTAATCCTACTTCTTCTTAGTTTCTTCGTTTTAAAAATATTTTACCGCGTAATAGGTAAAAGCCAACTTCCAAAAAATATTTGGTTCATAGAGATTTATTACCAAACTCAGGATTGGTTTTTTAAGAAATCATTTAAAGTTCTCCGAAAGTTCTCTATTATTGTGGGGATGGAGATCACCTACAAAAACAGAACCATTCTTTTCGATAATAATCGGGCTAAGTTGCCAATCGTTCTAAAAAAGAAGTGTTATCTCGTACCCTGGGGCAGAAGGCAGAATGAGGAGGGCGCTTTACCGGCAATGCCCTATATAGCTGATGATTTACTCAAAATAGGACTGTTTGAAGGATTCAAACAACAGCTTGTTCCTATATTGGCTGATACTTTTAAGACAAAAGATAATCGAGGATATTTGGTTCCTGATGTTGTACAGCCTGGGCAGTTTATTCAAGGATTGATGTTGGAGTTAAATGACGAAAAACGAGTGTATGTAGTAGGACTGATATTTAAAGGTACGGGTGGGCACTATGTGGCACCTAAACTTATGTGGGAGAGATAATGTCTAGTTTTACTGCAGAAATATCTTTGATAAATCTGGACGTTGAATATCCAGGACGCTCACTAACGAACTTAGGGCGGATATTCTGCTCAAGTAGATGTGTGTAGCGTGCGACTGTATTAAATCGTGACAAAGAGCTATGTTTGATGACATCAGTCGTTATAAATTTTATGAAGGTATTAGTCGGCGGATAAATAGTGGTCATGAAGAATATAATTAGTCCAAAAAAATTGCTCAATAGCAAATGGACCGCGGTAACGCCCAAACGCAAAGAAAAGCATTTTATTGTCACTGAAGTCGAATTTGATGAAGAAGGTGTGGTGATATTCTGTTTAATAGAAGCCGTTATGAGCAAACGCACCGCTGCAATTAAATGGCAGGATTTAAAAGATATGAGTCAATGGCATTGTGGTTGGAAATAATCTTTCTGTTTATACGGCGTTTATGATGTCTAGTTCACAGATGTAGATTTGAGATGAAAAGGATAACAATAGGATAATTTTACATTCAAGGTTCAGCTAATAGATCAGCTAATAATAGGCAAGGAGAACGGCCGCTATGAAAACCCTGCGTTTTATTTTGGGAGACCAGCTGTCGCAGAATATTTCAAGTCTCAAAGACGGAGATAAATCTAACGATATTATTCTGCTGTGCGAGGTAATGGAAGAAGCGACATACGTCCAACACCACAAAAAGAAGATTGCATTTTTATTTTCGGCGATGCGACATTTCGCCGAAGAGCTCGAAGCGGAAGGCCATCACGTCAGATATATAAAGCTGGATGATGAACATAATACGAACTCCTTTACTGGCGAGGTCGAGCGTGCAATAAAAAAACATACTATTGAACAAATCATCGTTACCTATCCGGGTGAGTATCGTGTTTTGCAAGATATGCTCTCTTGGGGAAAAAGATTTGGCATGCCTGTTGAAATCCGTTCTGACGATCGGTTTTTATGTGACCCTGATGAATTTGTCGCTTGGGCAGAAGGACGCACACAGCTACGCATGGAGTATTTTTATCGCGAAATGCGCAAGAAATACGCTGTCCTGATGAATGATGATGAGCCGGAGGGCGGGAAGTGGAATTATGATGCTGAAAATCGCAAACCGCCAAAGGATGGACTCACTATACCCGAAACATACCACTCAGAGTCCGACGCCATGACGGAAGAGGTGATGCGTATAGTGGCAGAACGATTTAACGATCACTTTGGTGATATTGAGCCGTTTCATTTCGCTGTCACGCGCAAACAAGCATTGGTAGCGCTGCGGCAATTTATCGATCAACGTCTATCACAATTTGGTGATTATCAAGATGCTATGATCGAGGGTGAGCCGTGGATGTATCACTCTCACATCAGCTTTTATCTGAACTGTGGTTTATTGCTACCTCTGGAGTGCGTGCAAGCTGCTGAGCAGGCTTATCATGAGCAAAAAGCGCCACTCAATGCGGTGGAAGGGTTCATCCGCCAGATAATCGGTTGGCGAGAATATATGCGCGGCATCTACTGGCTTAAAATGCCCGATTACGCTAAGCAAAACTTTTTTGAGGCGAACAGAAAGCTGCCGGATTTTTATTGGACGGCTAAAACCAAGATGAACTGCCTGCATAATTGTGTGAAGGAAACAAAGCAGAATGCCTATGCACACCATATCCAGCGGCTTATGGTACTAGGCAATTTTGCACTTATCACTGGCATTGACCCCGCTCATGTGAATGCATGGTTCCTAATTGTCTATGCCGATGCCTATGAATGGGTGGAACTGCCTAATGTTTCAGGCATGATCCTTTTTGCGGACGGGGGATACTTAGCCAGTAAACCTTATGCTTCCGGTGGCAGTTATATTAATAAAATGTCGGATTACTGTAAAAACTGTCACTACAAAGTTAATCAAAAGAATGGTCCCGATGCCTGCCCATTCAATTACCTCTATTGGGATTTTCTTGTTCGTAACCGCGATAGACTGTCATCTAATCACCGCATCGGGATGATGTATAAAACTTATGAGCGTATGGGGGATGATAAAAAATTAGCAATCGAACAAGACAGTAAACAATTTCTGGATTCACTAACATGATCAAAAAATCGGATCTTCCTTCTAAAATTTGCTGTGTTTGTGAACGCCCCTTTGTGTGGCGTAAAAAATGGGAAAAAGTGTGGCGTGAAGTGAAATATTGTTCAAAGAGGTGTCAGAATGCCAAACAGAAGAGAGCGTCATGATAAGCGTATTTTATGACGGCAAATGCGGCTTATGCTCCAAGGAGATCAATCATTACCGCAAGATTGCACCCGAGGGTGTGTTTGACTGGCGCGATATTACAATATCGGCGGATGATTTAAAGCAGCATGGCATCAGTGTCTCAGAAGGACTGAAACTGCTCCATGCTATGGATAATAATGGCAGGCTTCATGTTGGTGTGGATGCTTTCATTTTAATTTGGAAGCAACTGCGGCGTTGGAAGGTGTTAGCATATATTGTCTCTTTGCCGATCATTCGGCAGATCGTAAATGTTACTTATCGAGCATTCGCTAACTGGCGTTTTAAACGCCTTAAACACTGTCAGATAGCTGAAGAACAGGAGCGAAAACATGATCTTGGTATTTAGCATCTCACGCGAATTTATATCGGTCGCTAAAGACGAGGATGATAGCAATGTAGAGATGCTGAAAATAACAGTGAGTGAGACAGAGAAGTGAAAAAAAAGAAATGGATAATTATTTTAATAGTTACATTAATCGTTCTGTCAGTTTGTGCAATGATAGGTCCCCTAATGAGTAATGTTGAGCAACCAAATTATGAGGTTATATCATCCGAGAGTAATATTGATATAAGGCAATACGCGCCTATCATAATCGCTGAAACTGAGGTTCAAGGTGAACGCGAAGAAGCGATTGGTAAAGGCTTTAGGCTGTTAGCAGATTATATCTTTGGCAATAATACAGTTAAACAAGAAATTGCGATGACGGCGCCAGTTCAGCAACAAAATAGCGAAAAGATCGCCATGACCGCACCTGTACAACAACAATCACAAGACGGCGTCTGGAAGGTTAGCTTTGTGATGCCTATGGAATATTCAATCGATACATTGCCTAAACCTAATAATGAAAGAGTGACACTTAAAGAAGTTTTGGAAAAAAGATATGTTGTTATTCAATTCTCTGGCCTAAATTCCAATGAAAATATTGCACAGCATGAAAAAATGTTGATGCAGTATATCGAAGCAAACCAAATTAAGATCGCAGGCCCACCAAAATATGCTTTTTACAATCCACCATGGACGCTGCCGTTTATGAAGCGAAACGAAATCATGCTGGAACTAGAAGAGATGTCTCAGAATTAACTCCGAAAAATGTGGACGATGAATATCAAGGGCTTCCTAGATTTAGTAAAAGGGGGTAGTGGTGCTTTGCTAACATTTTGCTAACGAACTACTTAAAATAAGCCGTGACAAAGCGGTATAGAGTGTTACTTATATGTCTGTAAACCGTTGATAGATAAAACAGATCAATACAGGCAGGGATTAGCTAAAATGGGTGATTTAGAACTTGAAAACCAACGGTCCTTTATCGGTCTTGTGGGTTCGTGATGTTCATTAATGGCTCCCTCTCCGCGATTCTTTAAGCTGCTTCTATGAGATGCGTCAACTAATAACACGAACTTGTGTGAACTGCCGGTGACCATCTGTTGAACCGTGAAAGCCGTAACCGCTTTGTTTTGCTCCGACCCAAGGCGTATCCCCTCCAGCACCAACACCGGAGTTGATGCCGATCATGCCTGCTTGAATTTGTCGACCAACGTCGGTCGCACTCGC
>JBLHKL010000088.1:0-8974 GCA_047618295.1 Gammaproteobacteria bacterium
GAGCTTCTTCGCGGCCGGAGATTATTTCTATTTTGTGCCCTAACGCTACATTTGCTTGAGATAGAAACTCAACGCCATTCCTGGCCTGGCGTAGGGTATTGGTTCCTACTGCGCGAATATTGGATGCTGGGATGGTTTTTATACGTTGGCCAAATTTTTCCAGACATTGTAGTGCTGCTTCAATTGCTTCATCAGTCAATCGATTTTTGTCATCAAGCCCACCGGCTAGTCGAACCATTTCTTTAATACGATCAACAATTATTGCTCGGCCATCAACAACGTTGGCAACAATCATATGAAAACTATTTGATCCAAGATCAACAGCGGCGTAAGTTTCGTTAGTATCGGACAAGAGCAGATTCAACCGTGAGCAATTTAATGGGCAATGATCATCTTGATCGTTTGATATATTAAGATAGATTTAAGATGAAAATGTAGCATACTTTGGTATTAATTTTTGAGAATATTATTATGAGTTTTTATTTATATCTCATGCGTCACGCGAAGTCAGACTGGTCTGGCCCTGGCACGGCTGACTATGATAGGCCTATCAATCATCGTGGCCAGAAAAGTGCTAAACGGATTGGAGTATGGATGGCGGATAATAATTTCTTGCCTGAGAAAATAGTCTCTTCTCCTGCAGTTCGGGCAAGACAAACAATTGAAATCGTCAGCGAACAACTCGGTCATTCTCAAGTGAAGGTTGAACTTGACAAGGATCTTTACCTTGCCAGCATGGATGCCTTAATAGAGTCTGTGCAGCTATATAAGAATGATGTGAATAGCTTGATGCTGGTTGCCCATAATCCCGGTCTGGATTATTTAGTGAATGATCTATTGAGTAGAACAATAAATAAAAATTCAGGGAATATCGTTATGACAACGGCTAATTTGGCAATTTTTGAATATAAGGATAGCCACTTTGATCCCGAGAAGGATAACGGCACTCTAGTAGAGTTTATTCAACCAAAACGATTAGCTTAATTAACCGTTTTTGTGCGCCATGTACGCATGAGTACATACTTATTTTTCAGCAACCAAATAAGCTATCCAGCCAGCGTCAGCTTCGCCTTCAGTCTCAGGGATAAAGACGCCGTTACCTTCGCCGTCTTCATCGGCTTGTTCCCAATAAATAGTTGGCTTAAATCCAGCTTCAGTCAGCATGTTGGTTAATTCGGGTAGTGTCCATACACGCCACTCATATTCAAACGCCTTCTGCATTTTAGAGCCGTCTTTAAACTTAAAGTGAATATAATTTTTAGCAATACCTGTCACCGGGCTGTACTTATGTTGATCCCAGATATAAGTACAGTATGAATTTTTGGTTTTTTCTTTCATTTCCTGAAAGGCTTCATAGCCACCATACGCATCTAGAAAGAATATGCCGTCTTTTACCAAGGCCTTATAAATGCTTTTAAAATATTCAATGGTTAGTTGGCGTTCCTTTAATAGCCAATAGCTAAAATTCATGGCCAATACGATTTCGACCGGTTTGGTTTTTATCGTTAGTACATTATCGTTAATAATATTAATACGTTTTGCTTGTGCGTCCGTTAATTTGGAAATCTTGTTCTTTTCCCCCCACTCTAATACCTCTTTATCAAGGTCGACACTTATAGCAGTATTAGTCTTGCGTCGTTTTATCCACTCGCAGGAGGTGTTCGTTGTGCCGCAGAAATCTTCTCTTAAGGTTTTTGCCTGACGTTTTCGCAGCTTGGTAAACGTGGCATCAACAAAATCAATCTCAGACTCTACACATTGTACGGACTCTTCATAGCAAATGTGTTTATCGGCCATTTCGGCCATTGATTTTTTAGAGCTTGGTTTTGATTCCTTTTTATTATTATTTGAAGCCATGTTGATTACCATTAAGATAGTGATATATAAAAAGCGGGATTATAACGAATAGTAGTGAATCGGGTTAACATATATTACTTTTATTACAAATTGGTGAAATTGAGCATATGAATTGGTGGGGAAAAATACTGGGCGGTGCCTTTGGCATGATGATAGGCGGCCCTATAGGCGCTGTTTTAGGTGCTGCAATGGGGCACAACTTTGATAAAGGCTTGTCGCAACCGGGCAATCAAACTGGCTTTGGTCGGCAAGAACGTGCTCAAACGATGTTCTATACAGCGACATTCTCAGTTATGGGCCATGTCTGTAAAGCCGACGGGCAAGTAACAGATGATGAGGTCGCGCTTGCCAAACAAGTTATGCAACAAATGGATATGGATGCAGCGCAACGCAAAGCAGCCATTGGTTTATTTAACGAAGGCAAGAAAGACTCCTTCCCATTAAACGATGTTATTAAACAATTTAAGCAAGAGATAGGCTTTCGGCCAAACTTGTTACGTATGTTTATCGAAGTACAGGTCATGGCAGCATATGCCGATGGTGTTTTGGATCCCGCCGAACGTAAAGTTCTATTAAATATTTGCCAATTACTCAATATCTCACAACACGAGTTCGACCATCTATGCGCCATGATTGGCGGTATTGGTAGTGGCTCATCAAAATCAGGACGTAATGATGGCTCGCCTTCCCTAAAACAAGCTTATGTCGTATTGGATGTAAAAGAGTCCGCTAGTGCCAGTGAGATAAAAAAATCCTATCGACGTTTATTAAGCCAACATCATCCGGATAAGTTAGTTGCAAAAGGATTACCAGAAGAAATGATGAAAGTTGCAACAGATCGTACACATGAGATTAGAAAAGCATATGAAGTCATAAAAAAAGAAAAAGGTTTTTAACAATACGCATCTATACATTAATAACCCATGTATAAAATAGTGAGAAATATATTTTATTTAGTTTTCGCGATTATTCCATGCATTAACTATGCTTCAAATGGTTGGGGATATGTATTAGCAACACAAGCCTTAGCATTCTGTTTGTCTGTTTACGTATTAAGGAAATTTAGTGTGTTATGCATAAAGGCTGTAGATGACTATTACACTCTCAGACTAAACTTAATGCCGTGACGCGTTGACCAGTTGAAGTCACAACCCAAAGCAGTTATTAGAGTTAACAAATAAATACACCTGCTAACCAGCGAAATATGACAATAGACTCTACTAAACAAACCCTGAAAACGTAAAAATTATGCCGTGAATATTGTTTGAGTAGAGTGAGGGTTCGACTGCTGCTAGAGAAACCGGTAAAGGTGTCACATTCTTTTCACAAGAAAAAACTATTCTGTTCAATATAAGCTAGGATATCACTATGAAAGACGAAACCGACGAAGCAATGGAAACCCCGATTCCATTGAATCAGCAAGTACATATTGAGGAGTACAAGTGTTATGCGTAAAAAGACATCTGCAATCTTATTGTCAATCTTATTTCTTGTTTCTGCGCCTGGATTAGTCGTCGGTGACGTAGTTAAAGACATTGCAAAAAAAGCAGCTGAAGCAGCATTTTCAGAAGCTGAGCGACAGGCAATTGAAAAATACTATGAGGTGACTGCTCCTATTCGCGGTAAAGAATATGAAAGGGATGATGATGAAGATGATTACACAAATAATAAAAAGAGAAGTGAAGGGAAGAAGAAAGACAAGGGGGAAGGTAAGAATAAAAGAAAAGAATTACCAAAAGGTATAGCCAAAAAACTCGAACGTGGCGGGACGCTCCCACCTGGAATGGCAAAGCGCGGCTTACCTGAAAATCTGGAAAAAGAACTTCCTCCAGTGCCGAAAGGTTATGAGCGAATTTTGTCTGATGGACAGGTGTTACTCTCCAACATCGCGACAGGTGTTATTTCTGACATTATAAATATAGGTCGCAAATCCATAGAGTTGAAAATTACGGACAAACCGGTAGTGAAAAGCAGTGCCCAAAAGGAGGAAAGCCAATCTCCCGATGAAGCAGAAAAGAAATGGTGGCAACTCTGGAAAGATTAATCACAGTAAATAGTACGTGTAGATTTTCTTAACGACCGCTTCTGGCTGATCGCAGACTATTCAGATTCTTCCTTATACTTCTCTAATAAACTACTACCCGTTGGTGTTGACTTACTTAGCCAATCTATGAGTAGAATTTCTTTTTCTTTTTTATTTAATTGCCAATCTTGTCCGGTGTCTTTTATTTTGTTTATTAAATAATAAAGACAGATGCCAGCACTGACGGAAACGTTGTAGCTTTGTGTGAAGCCATGCATTGGAATTTGTGCTTTATAGTCGGCCTTGTCCTCTAGCTCTTTGCTTAAGCCCGTTTCTTCACAACCGAAACATAGCGCCAGTTTCTTATCTACGGGTAGTTCTTCTAAAGGAATACAATCTTCGCTGAGGGTCATGGCGACGATTTTATAATCTTGTTGTTTCAGGTTCTCTATACATGCTTTGCGTCCAGTGCTGTCAGAATAGCAATCGAGTTCGGTCCATTTTGCAGCACCTTTAACGACGTCTCGATTTATTTTATGTTTATTTCGTTCTTGAATTGAGTGGAGACTTTGAATGCCGAGACATTCACTGGTGCGCATAATGGCGCTGGCATTTTGTGGGAGATATATGTCGTCAAGTACGACTGTTAGGTAGCGGGTGCGTTGTTGTAGAGTTCCTTTTAATACGACGACACGATCACTATTAATGATCTCCGTAAATTTTGCGATAATATTCGATCGTTGTTCAGTATTCACGCCGCGAATTTACTTTGAATCAGATTCCCAGTGTTCGCCTTCGATAGTATTGCCGGCATTGGTCTGTCGGGTATTAATGTGAGATTGAATGAAGTTTGCAAGGAAAGTTTGAGCGATTCGATGACGTAGTGCGGGAATTAACACCAAAAAGCCGAATACATCGGTAAAGAAACCGGGTGTTAAGAGTAGAGCACCAGCGACGAGCAGCATCAATCCTTCAATTAATTCGGTTGCTGGCAGGTTTCCCTGATCCATATTCATCTGAACCTTTGCGATTGTAGATAGCCCCTGTTGACGTAATAGTGCAGCACCAAGCGCAGCAGTCCCGATAACGAGTATGATGGTATAGGCGGCGCCGAACACTTTGCCAATCTCGATTAATATCGCAATCTCGATTAACGGGATTATCAGGAACATGAAAAATAGTATTTTAAACAAAAGAATGAAGCTCCAACGCTTAATTTGAATAGCTAAAGTGGCATTATTATTGATGTATGGGCAGAATACTAATTTACAAGACTAAAATTAAATTGTATTACGTAAAATCATGGCTAAAAAGACAGAACACCTATTGGTACTGAGCACTTGTCCGGGATCAATCTCAGCGAAAAAAATCGCTCAGGATCTGGTCACTGAAAAACTCGCTGCCTGCGTGAATATTGTGCCTGGTGTGCAGTCATTTTTTTCATGGGTGGGTAAAGTGGACAAGGCGAATGAGCTTTTGCTTGTCATAAAGACTACGTCCAATGAATATGAAGCGCTTGAAAAACGGCTCAAAAAAATACACCCATACGAACTTCCGGAAATTATTGCTGTCCCTATTCTCACAGGCTCTGCTGAGTACCTGAACTGGATTAGCACACACATCGGAAAATCATGACATCAATTCGTAACGCCTTATTTGTTGTTTTTGTTCTATTTTCATTGTCAGCCAATGCCGGTGAAATAACGAACAAATTAAGCGACCTATTTTCATTCCAAGAATCAGGCTTATCCGATGAAATTCTGGATCCGGAGATAGCCTTTCTTGTTAGCGCTGAAGTTCTACCTGATGGGCAACTACATTTAAACTGGGATATAAAACCGGGTTACTATCTATATAAGAATAAATTTTCAGCAGCGACTGATAACCCGGAGATAAGCTTTAATAAACTTCAATTCCCCACTGGGAAAGTAAAAAAAGATCCCGCGTTTGGTCAGGTCGAGGTCTATTACGGTCAGAATAGCGCATCAGGACCGATTACGTTTAGTGACACTAATATTAAAGAATTCAATCTTAATGTTGCATACCAAGGCTGCAAAGAAGATTCTGTTTGTTATCCGCCAATTAAAAAATCGTTAGCTGTTTCTTTGCCCGCTCCATTTGATTTACAAGCGAGTGAAAATAACTCAACGAATGAACCACTACTCTCAGAACAAGATTCAATCACGCAAAAATTAAAAGATAAAAACTTATTCTTTAATATTATTTCTTTTTTCGGTTTTGGCTTATTACTTTCGTTGACGCCTTGTGTTTTCCCTATGATACCTATCCTGTCAGGCATTATTGTTGGAGAGGGAAGTCGAATAACTCGAACAAGGGGTATCACACTTTCATTAAGTTATGTCATTGCCATGGCCTTAACCTATGCCGTGCTCGGTATTATTGCGGGTTTATTTAGTCTTAACCTACAAGCTGCTTCGCAAAATGTTTGGGTGTTAAGTTTATTCAGCGCTGTATTTGTTTTTCTTGCTCTGTCCATGTTTGGGTTTTATGAATTGCAATTACCGTCAAGTTGGCAAAACAAACTATCGCCCAAGTCTGGCGAAGACAATCGCGGCACTTTAAAAGGTGCTGCTGTCATGGGTGTATTATCGGCGATCATTGTCGGACCCTGTGTTGCGCCACCATTAGCAGGCGCTTTGTTCTATATCAGCCAAACAGGTGATGCGTTGTTAGGTGGGTTTGCCTTGTTTGCAATGGGAATTGGTTTTGGCGTGCCGTTATTAATCATTGGCGCTACTTCTGGCGAGTTGTTACCACGCGCAGGTGCCTGGATGGAATCCATCAAGCGACTCTTTGGCATTGTTATGTTGGGAGTTGCGATATGGTTTCTGGAACGTGTACTCCCGGAATCAATTGTCTTGATTCTTTGGGCTGCATTATTTATATCCACAGCGGTTTTTATCGGAGCGCTAGATCGTATAGAGAAAACGACAACACAATGGCAGCGTTTATGGAAAGGGCTAGGCTTAGTCATGTTGGTTTATGGTGTTATCTTAATAGTCGCTGCCGCGAATGGTGGCGGAACCGTCTTAAGACCCTTTACTCAACAGTCTAATCAAGCAACCGCAGAAACTTTGCCCTTTAGTTATATAGTCAGCCTTGAGGAACTCGACAAGGAATTACAACAAGCAAGGAGTGATGGTAAGCCTGTCATGTTGGATTTTTATGCAGACTGGTGTGTCGTTTGTAAAGAAATGGAAACCTATACCTTTAGCGATCCTTCTGTGCGTGAAGGGTTAAAACAATTCACCTTGCTGAAGGTTGATGTCACTAAAAACAACGAACTTGATAAAGCATTTTTAAAACAGTTTGATCTTTTTGGTCCGCCTGCAATTCTATTTTTTAATTCAAAAAGTATGGAGATACAATCGCATCGACTCGTCGGTTTTGTTAAGGCTAAACCGTTCTTAGAACATCTTACCGAAGCAATATCCTTATGAAACAATGGCAACTAATCTTTGCGGTGCTTGTTGTCGCTCTATTGTCGGCTTTTGGTGGTTACCAGTTATATCAATATTTTAAGAACGACACGAAACCTGAGGTAGTGAAGGCGGCTCACAATCCGATTGCTCCAGAAAGCGTAATTGGTACAAAAGTTGAAGACTTCAGTTTGTCTGATTCTGACGGTGAGCTACGCAGTTTGTCCGAATGGAATAACAAAGTCATAGTTTTAAACTTTTGGGCTACCTGGTGTGCGCCATGCCGTGAAGAAATTCCTGCCTTTGTCGAACTACAACAGCTCTACGAAAGTAAAGGTTTACAGTTTATTGGGATCGCATTACAAGAAGCAGAAGAAGTACGTGGCTTTATGGAAGAGTTTAATGTTAACTACCCTTCTCTAGTCGGTGGAGATGAAGTGATTCAGGCCGCAAAACGATTAGGTAATGATATCGGCGCCCTGCCATATACTGTTATCATTGATACCAACGGCGAAATTGTCTTTACGAGACGTGGTCCCCTTTCAAAAACCGATGCAGAATCGGTCATAAAAACGCTCCTTTAAACGCGAAAACGGTTAATAACGGGTTCGTATTTCCTTTTAAATACTGTTAACATCCATAAAAATGCGGCTAAAATCGCGAAAACGTACTTTTTAGGGGAATGTTTTGAAGTTTCTTGTATTACATGGTCCAAATCTCAACCTTTTAGGAGAGCGTGAGCCCGAAGTTTATGGCACCACAACGCTAGCCGAGATAGATGCGAGCCTGACCGAATTAGCCAAGAATAAGGGTCATGAACTGTCAGCATTTCAAAGTAATGCAGAACATGAGTTGATCGATCAGATTCATGCGGCTAAAAAGTCAGGTGTTGATTTTATTTTAATCAATCCGGGCGCATTCACGCATACCAGTATTGCGATACGCGATGCCATGTTGGGCACACAGTTGCCTTTTATCGAAGTGCATCTTTCAAATGTATTCGCTCGCGAAGAATTTAGACAGCACTCATTTTTATCCGATATCGCTGTCGCGGTTATTAGCGGTCTTGGTGCTTACGGTTATGAACTTGCTTTGCTAGGTGCAGAGCGTCATTTACAACAATAAATAAAAAGTAAAATTTAGAATGGATATCAGAAAAGTAAAAAAATTAATCGAGTTACTCGAAGAGTCTGGCATAGCTGAAATAGAAATTCATGAAGGTGAAGAGTCTGTACGTATTAGCCGTGGCTCAACAATTCCCCCAGCTCAAACAATGGTCAATGTGCCTCAGGCTGCGCCTGTTTTGCAAGCGAGTGATTCAATCAAATCGCATTTAGCTGTTGACGAAGGCACAGCAAGTGACAATTATGCCGACCAAGGTCATGTTGTCACTTCTCCAATGGTGGGTATTTTTTACTTATCACCATCACCTGAAGAGCCCGATTTTGTTAGTAGAGGGCAGAATGTCAAAACGGGTGAGATTCTCTGCATCATCGAAGCGATGAAGATCATGAACCAAATCGAATCTGATGTGAGCGGTAAATTAGTCAGGACATTGGTTGAAAACGGTGAAGCAGTGGAATATGGGCAGCCACTATTCATTATTGACCCTTCTTAAATCATAAACACACGCTTAAAAAGCGTTTTTCATAAA
>JBLHKL010000089.1:0-8946 GCA_047618295.1 Gammaproteobacteria bacterium
TACTGCGCATAATGTATATTATGTTAAATTAAATATTAATATCAACTCCCCTAATCCTATACCTATTAATCATACTAAAATGAATGAAAAATCTTTCTGGTCAGGTAAGACATTTGATGATTTCTTATTTCGACCACAAAAAGGCATTACCGACTCGCGAAGAAACATTAACCTTGTTTCAAAGCTGACAAATACTATTCCAATAGAACTCCCAATAGTTTCATCTAACATGGACAGTGTGACCGGGGCTGATATGGCTCGTGCCATGGCATTGGATGGTGGACTTGGTGTTGTTCATCGCGCCATGAGTATAGAACGTCAGGCCAGAAAAATTGCTGAAGTTAAACGTAGTCAGAGTGCTGTCATTGAAAATCCACTGTGCCTACCTATTGACGCAACTATTCGACAGGCTAAAAACTTTGCTAACAAGAACAATATTACTGGCATCCTTATCGAATCAGAGACTGGTAGCGGAATCTTAGTCGGCTTACTCTCTGGTAGAGACATTCCCTGGAATAATAATGTTAATGACGATGTTGTTAGCCAATACATGACGCCAGTAGATAAATTGATTACTGAAAAACCTGGTATCAGTACCGATGAAGCTGCGGCAATTCTTTTTGATAAACGTCTTGAACGTTTACCTTTAGTAGACGCTGAGCGACGTATTCATGGCCTTATAACTCGTAAAGACATCCTTTCCCTTCGCGAACGACCTGATGCGAGTAAAGACGAGAAAGGCCACTTGTTAGTGGGTGCAGCTATTGGCGCTCATGGTGATTATCTTGAGCGTGCAGGCGCCCTCCTCGACGCTGGTGCCGATTCTTTATTTATTGATATTGCTCATGGACATTCCAGTGTAATGGAGACAGCCGTTAGTAATGTTCGCAAACAATTTAATGATGTGTCTTTAGTCTGCGGTAATATTGCTACCGGTGAAGGTGCCCAATTTATGAAAGACATTGGTGCCGATGCTATTAAAGTCGGCGTTGGACCAGGACGAGGCTGTCGAACACGCTTGGAAACAGCAGCAGGTGTACCTCAATTACAGGCCATTCGAGAAGCCTATGAGACGATTGGCGATTCAATACCCATTATGGCCGACGGCGGGATTAAAACAGATAAAGATATTTTTCTAGCCCTTATCTGCGGTGCTTCAACAGTGATGCTAGGTAGTGCCTTATCAGGTACTGACGAAGCACCAGGACAGATTATTGAAGACCCCGTGACAAATACTAAAAAGAAAATATATCGAGGTATGACTTCACCTCAAGCAGTACTTGGTTCTTTATATGAATCAGAGAATGGTGATGAAATAGACACTGCACTCGACACGCCATCTGAAGGTCAGGAAATACAAATGCCTTATAAAGGTAGCGTAGTAGATATATTGCATCGTATACGTGGACATCTACAATCGTCGGTAAGCTATGCAGGAGAAATATCATTGACAGCTGCGCGAGAAAAGATCTTGTCTGATCCCGAACGTTACCTTATATCGCTTTCCGAATCATCCAGGCAGGAATCATTTGATAGATAAACGTACTCTTTGTCTGAAACTCAAAAACATCCTGAATTAAAAATTAAGTAACAAAAAGCATTAGTGATGTTGCCTGCACTTTTACATCAATATTAATAAACAACCGAACATATCATAAACAGTTATATTTTATTTCTTATATGAATTCATTACCAAAACACTGGCTTATTACAGCCATAATAATACATCTGTTAGTAGCTTGGTTTAGTGTTGGTCACTATCACGATGATGAGTACGCCCAAATTCTTAACTTTGCGACATCAAAGATTGGTACGGACATGCAAAGCGAACTCATGTGGGAATTTGAGGCAGGTGTTCGTAGTGGTTTTCAGCCCTTTATTGCTTTTGTACTTTCAAAAGCGACGGACTTTGTTGGTTTAAACTCACCATTTGTCCTCGCCTTTATTTATCGACTTTTAAGCGCCATTATTTCTCTTGTTGCGACTGTCGTCTTTATAAAGGCAATTGCAAAAGAAATAAAATCTGATACTGCATTCAAATGGATGGTCTTTTTTCTATTCTTTTCCTGGATCCTGTTATTCATCAACGTGCGTTTTTCCTCCGAAGGTTGGGCAACTTCATTTTTTATCCTTGGTTTTGGTTTGTTTCTGCTACCTAGGCCTGCCACTATTCCGAGATATTTAGCGATTGGATTCTTTTTAGGGTTGGCCTTCTTAGCAAGATACCAAGTTGGCTTTATGTTATTCGGTCTTGGTTTGTGGATGCTGTTCATCCATCGAATAAAATATATTAACTTATTCTATATTCTTATCGCGGGACTATTTACGTTGATACTCGGTGCAGGATTTGATTGGTGGTTATATGGAGAACCTGTTGTTAGCTCATGGCAATACTTTAAATGGCATTATGACGGTTTAACATCAGCATCAGGTGGTATCAGCACATCTGTTTATGAGCCTTGGTGGTTTTATATTCAGTACTCAGCACTACAACTAATCCCACCTATAACATTATTATTACCAATTGCAGTTGTCGCCTTTTGGGTGTTTTTTCCTGTTCATCCAATCACCTGGCTGACAATCCCTTTTGTTTTTTTTCATACGTATTTTGGCCATAAAGAGATGCGGTATTTATTTCCACTATTGCCCTTTGCGCCGGTAATGTTTGCCATGCTATGCATACACTTAAACCAACGCTTTAGGTTGATGAATTTTAAATTTATTAAGTATTCATGGCATACAATCTTCGGGATATCACTATTCGTAAATATCATGCTTGTTATGCTTACCTTGTCTTTACCTGCCAGTAAGGAAGTAGCGCTGTGGCAAAATTGTTTAACCCCAATAGCAGCTGAAAAACCCTCCATGTTATTAGTCTTGGATCAGGATGGCTCGTATTCTGACCCTGCAGAATTGAATATGGACTTTTACAATACAATCAATCTTCCTATTAACTCAGTCAAAGATGAAAATGAGATTAAAGGAATAATAGAACAACATCCGAACAAACAGATATTGTATGCATCGCGCAAGCGAAATCGGAGCAAGCAAATAGACGAGGCTAATCTTTCTTATGAGCTTGCTTGTCAGGCATTGCCAAACTGGATTTTAAAAATAAATATAAATAACTGGACCTCACGCACTAGCATGTGGCGAATCTGGTTAATCGTCAAATAAGATTACAAGACATGACTTATTAGCCTAAAATAATTAATAATTAATAATTATCTTATATTTATTTTCATCATTACCGACAATCAATATTGCGTTATAACTCTTTTTAAATACGGACATTTCCATCTAGTGAATCAAAAAAAGAAAACAAAAGCACAGCCAAAACGTAAGAAAACAATAAATTTATACGACATGTATGAAGAAAAACGTGACTACCCGAGAGTTGGCGTAAACACATTGGCTGGAGTCCATAAAAAAGATGAATATGACGTCAATGTAATATTACATGATGTTTCTCCTGATGGAGTTCAATTGAGGTGCGACCGAAAAACGGCATACATAATTCATCCTGATGGCAAGTTCATTACTAATAAGACAGCACCCGAAGTTGTTTTAAAATTCGCCTTACCGATAGACGACAAAGAAAAAGACGTTATTGCTCAAGTAAAAATATATTACTTCACAATCATTGCAACAGACGTTGTTGCCTTTGGCGCAAAATTCAAGAAATTCGAAAAATTCACACAACGTCATGTAGATGACTACATTACGCAATCTATTGTACCTGTAGAAACAAAGGTTCTGGATATGTTGCACACACCTCATACCGATGGGGATATTCTGGACAAGCTTGACGATAAGGACGTTAACCTGGGTGACACACTCAATTTACTACGTCGTAAAAAAGAAATTGTCTCTTATGAAGAAGATAAAACGCGTAAATTCATAAATCTCGAATCAGCAATTGAATCGATTTTTAAACGTTTGGAAAAGATAGAAAAGCATCTTGATAAAGATGGAAAATAGCTTAAACACAACCTCTAGCCTAAAATCAGTCTCCTGCTAGTTCAATTTATGGAAGTTCGTCATATATGACGACTTCTATACTGTATTTATAGTTAAATTATAATAAGCTTAATGACAAATAAAAATTCTTCAAAAGGATTCGTTCATGGGAAAAATCATCAAAATTCTAGTCGTTCTGGGATTGGTCGTTGTCGCTGCTTTAGCCGGCATCATTTTCACTACTGATATCAATCAATATAAAGATCAAATCGTTCAAGTAGTCAAAGACAATACCGGAAGAGATTTCGAAATAAGTGGTGATCTAAAGTTGGCTCCGTCGCTGATACCCACAATTGCAGTTGAAGGTGTCTCTCTAGGTAATGCGAGTTGGGCAAAAGAAAAGAATATGCTGAGCGTGACAAAATTCGAAGCCCAGATTGCGCTAATGCCTTTATTGAAGAAAAACATACAGGTAATTAAATTTATCTTGATTGAGCCGAACATCCATCTTGAGACGAATAGTAAAGGTGAAGGCAATTGGGTATTAGCAACCCCTGCCCCTAAAGAAAAAGATTCCGCAACAGACACAGCTCCAGCATCTTTACCGGGCCTAGCTGTTAATGAAGTTCACATTAAAAATGCAAACATTACTTACAAAGATGGTAAAACGGGCGAGACAACTGAATTGCACATCGACGAAGTGACGGTTGATTCGGAGAGTTTTTCCGACCCTATGAACCTCTTTGTAAAAGCCGACGTAAACGGTTCTCCATTAGAACTAAAAGGCAGTTTAGGTTCAATAAACAACCTGCTTGATAACAAAGATTATCCAATAAATATAAATGGTGATATAGCCGGAGCAAAAGTCACTATTGAAGGTAATCTAGGTCAGCCTATGGATGCCAAAGGTATCGACTTACTTGCCTCATTAAACATAAAAGAATTGAGTAGTCTCAACAAACTTGCTGGCTCAGAACTGCCTGAAGTTGGCCCCATTATCTTTAGCGGAAAACTATCCGACACTAAGTCCGGTTATTCTGTTAAATCAATGACTGCGCAAGTAATGGAATATAAAGTGAATGGTGATGTAGAGATTGATCTTGGTGGTGTGCGCCCTAAATTAATTGCAAATCTAACAAGCGATAGTCTCGACGTAAGCCCTTTTCAAGGCACACCGGAAGAAGAAGCCGTTAAAAAAGAAAAATTGTTCTCATCAGATCCACTACCCTTGGATGGCCTTAAATCTGCTGATGTTGATCTAAAATTTAAAGCAAAAAAACTCATCACTAAAGACTTAACAATCGACGATATGAACCTGACCTTAACATTGAACAATGGCAAATTGCAGATAACACAAAATGCAAAGGCAGTCGGTGGCACAATTTCAGCAGATATAAAACTAGACGCCAGCGATGCTAAATCAGCTACGCTAAGTAACAATATAGAATTAAAACAAGTTGAACTTGGTTTGATAGATGCTGTTAAGAAGAAAGAACTGCTGACTGGCGGTAAAACTGATGTTTCAATCAAGATAAATGGCTCTGGCACAAGCGTTAGTAAAATAATGGCTGGACTCAATGGCAAGATATTAATAAAAGTCGGTAACGGCCACATATCAAATTCTGCTTTAGATGTCGCTAGTGCCGACGCACTAACCAGCACACTGTCTATGCTAAATCCAACAGGAGCTGAAAAAGAAGATGGCAGTACGCTCGAATGTGCCGTGGTTAATTTCAATATCAAAGATGGAATAGCAACTGCGGATAAGGGTATTGCTATATCTACTAATCAGATAAACGTAATCGGTAGTGGCAGCGTTAATTTAAAAACAGAAGAACTGGATATTGGTATTACGCCTAAAGCTCGCGAAGGTGTGGGAATAAATATGAGCCAACTTGCAGAACTAGTACGACTTGGTGGAACATTAGCAAATCCAACTCCAAAAACAGACACGAAAGCTGCATTAAAAGCGGGTTTGTCAGCAGGCGCAGCTGTTGCTACTGGCGGGCTATCGATACTGGCTCAAGGCTTGTTAGATAAATCTAGCGGCGACGAAAACCCTTGTGATATTGCGTTAGGTATAGCTCCGCAGAAGGAAACTACTGTTGAAAAACCAGCCGAAGATAAAAGCACAGTGGAAAAAGCTACTGACACTGTTAAAGATGCTGCAAGTGCGGTAGGTGATAAGCTTAAGAGCCTATTTTAGACCTAAGGCGTAATCGTAACATCAAGAGACAGCTCGTTTATACGTAATGCGAAATCTTGCAGCCATGATTCTGGCAGTTTTTTAATTACTTTTACTTCAGGCTGCAACGATGGTCGCTCAACGCCATAAAGCAACACGCCTTTAACAGAGATATTCCGACTCACTGTTGCCTTAAGCAAATTAATATAGGCCTCTGTCTCTGACTTACTTGGTGGTTTATTCTTATAAATAAATACACACGTCTGTATCCATGTTGGGCAAAGATCAACCGATGCCTTTAATCGTTTGAGTGTCGATATATTCGATCCTTTTATTTGATTTATAGTTGCAATACCTGTTGGAGTGGCACTATCAATCTTGAACCATACTTCTCCATTCATTTTTGCAAGCTTCCTCAATCCCTTCTTAACATGAACCCTGTTTACCATGCTGCCATTAGTGATCAGCACGCATTTAATAGAATTCAATAAGCCATATTCTTTTAGTATTAATTCAATCAGGTTTACAACTTGGTCAAACTCATTGGCTGTTGTCGGTTCGCCGTTACCAGATATCGCAATATCTTTAATGACTCGATATTCATCCGGCACATCTTCCCTATCATAGAACTCTCCATGAACAACATCTGCTAGAAAATTACGTAATTCATGGCCTAATTTATCTAGGTTAACAGCAGGCGCACTACCTCTAATTAAGTCTGGTACCTGGCAATAGATACAACGCCAATTACAAGCATTGTTAATGTTCAGGTTGATACCAATTGATAGCCCACCAGCTCGACGGGAAAGAACCGGGTAAACATAAGTCAGGCCAGCCTTGTCGCGACTGTGATCGGTGGTAGTAAGCATTAAAGTGTGAGTTTCAGACGGTATAATTATTAATGATTAAGTATACCAAAACAAATATCACTAATGTACGTCATAGAGGCTTAAGTTGCGCTAGCTATAATTGCGTAGAGCGGGTCACCAGTAACAGGACTACAATCCAAGAAATCAATATCGGTAAAAGCCCCAGACTCTAGTAAATAAGTTCTTATTAAATATTTTCGATCCTGTTCAGATAAAGAAAGCCAGGCTGTGGTTGCCTTCGTCTCAAAAACGCGGTTTGAGTAGGTAATAACGAGAGCTCCATTCTTCTTTAACACACGGCCTATCTCTTTAAGTACGGTTATAGGCTGAATCAAATAATCAAAAGACACACAGATAGTACACACATCAAATTCATTTGTTCTGAAGGGTAATTCTAGCTGCGTATTTAGATCATGCACAAGCCATTCATCAAGCTGCTTGTTTCTTGCAAGTTCTCTTGCATTCATGCCGAGCCCTACGACACGCTGATAATTTACATCCTCTGGATAATGGCTTATCCAACTACTCATTAAATCGAGAACGTCAGCATTAATGGGAATGTGCTTTCTATAAAGCTCAGTGACTGCGTCAATAGCAGCAGCATCTATGTGTGTTACAAATCGGGGTATTTTATAAAAATTTTCATCTGGTGCCTCGTCTACTCGACGGTGGGCAGCGTCTGATAACTTAACAGTAATTTTCTTCTCAAACGACATGTTGAATAACAGAAGAAATCAATATCGGAATTAAGCAAGTTCCCTTTGCTTTAATTCAACAACAGAAGCATTTTATATCGAAATTAAAATACTTCTATTTCAAGATATCTTGGTTAACTAGTTGCCATATCTTTACAAGCTTTTAAAGCAACCGCGCGCACGCTGGTTGATGCTTTTTTTGCTTTAAACATCATTGGTTCACCAGTAAACGGGTTAATACCTTTGCGTGCTTTTGTTGCAGGTTTTTTAACGCGTTTCAGCTTAACACCTAATTCAGGCACCATAAATTCACCACAGCCACGTGCTTTTAAATGGCGTTGAGCTTGTTCTGATAAAGACGCTAATACTGCTTTAACATCTTTTTTTGATACTTCCGTAGCATCTGATATTTCAGCAATAACTTGTGCTTTCGTCATTCTGTCTTTGACAGAAGTTATTTTATTCGTGGCCATGAGCGCTCCCTTTATGTTTTAAGTCAAAATTTGGATTTAATACGGACGCGTATTGTAACGCATTAATCAATTTTTCTATCTAATTTTTTCTCGTAATTGCTATTTGATAACGTAATTTGTGTGTGTGTATTGAGCTAGAAATAATAGTTTGAATATTCAGCTCATATACAAAATTTATTATTAGCAAGGAAATTTAAAAAGTATATGACTTAAGTCAAGAAACCGTTTATATCGTCATAATATTGGTGCCCGGGGCCGGAATCGAACCGGCACGTCCGTAAGGACGAGGGATTTTAAGTCCCTTGCGTCTACCAATTCCGCCACCCGGGCAAACGCTTGAGATAGTAATATGGAGGCTGAGCCCGGAATTGAACCGAGGTACACGGTTTTGCAAACCGCTGCATAACCACTCTGCCACTCAGCCAGTGTTACTATTTTACTAATTTCTTCGCCTGCAAAATACAAAACCCCGGAAATACCGGGGTTTCCATAATTTGGAGCGGGAAACGAGATTCGAACTCGCGACATCCTCGTTGGCAACGAGGTGCTCTACCACTGAGCTATTCCCGCAAAGGACGCATATTGTAGCTTCGGCTTTTAAGGTGTCAATCAAATTACCAAATTATTCTTTTAATTGTGGCCAAGCCGCTAATAAATACTGAATCATGGATATTAAAGTTAAAATTGCGGCGATATAGAGTAGAACTAGACCAATTTCATATACTGGCATACCGAACACAGGCATTCTGAAGATAAGAAAGCCT
>JBLHKL010000090.1:0-8910 GCA_047618295.1 Gammaproteobacteria bacterium
AGCCGTAATCTTATTACCTAATACACTGAGATCCAGCTTCGAGATATCAATATCATTCCTGCTCATATCGGCATTGAATGCTGTACTCAAATTAAATGTCTTATCTGTCATTTTTGCCAATTGACTAGCAAGTGGCTCTATTTCAAGTATCTTGAAAAGCTGCGGCAGATCTTTTCCTGCAACGTCAACATTAGCGTTAATCTGCGGCTTACCCGAAAGTATCTCCGCTGCATCAATCTGACCTTTAATTTCAGTATCAAATGCGCTAAAAATAAGATCTTTAATCTGTGCAGTTTCTTTATTCACATCCACATTAATCTCAGAGCTCAACTTTATTACTGCCGCCCCACCTGGAATTTCTTTTCCTTTAACGTTAGCTTCCAATAACATTGGCTTTAAGGTCAATACATCGCCACCATCTGCATAAGCGACGGTGCCTTTAAACTGAATCGCAGATGACAACGCGGGTTTTGAAGCTGAGGCATTGAGTGATGCTGTAATATCAATAGGTTCACCCAGCTTTAATTCTCCGGTAGCAATATTTGCATCAGAGATTTTGTATTCCACTTTTTGCTGCATATCGTTCCAATGTATATTGGCGTTCTTTATATCAATGCCGCCCAATACCAATGCAGCTAATGGCATACCCTCATTACTACTAGCAGATTCTTCTGCTTTAGGTTTAATCAAGTCGTCCCAATTGGTCACGCCTTCTGCATTTTTAGCTAAATTGATGGTTGCACCATGCAGTATCAGCGTATCCATTTCTAACTCTTTGCGTAGTAGCGGCATCAATTTTGCGCGAACCTTAATGGTTTTTGTTTGTAGAAAAGGCGCTTCACCAAAACCTTTGGCATTACTCAAACTGACGCCTTCGACATCAAGTCCCAACCAGGGATAAAACGTCAGCCCGATATTACCGTCTATACGTAAATCGCGACCCGTTTCGTCCTTTACCTTGCTCGCGATGGTGTCTTTGTAGTCATTTGGATCGAGGTAGGCCAATGTAATGGCAACTGCACCTATAGCAATAATGCCTAGAACGCCAAGACCAAGAATCAATTTAATAAGAAATTTCATTTCACTTTACCTGTGTCATTTAATTAGTTTTTTTCTAAGGCGTTTAATGGCTGCCTTAACTTGTTTTGGTGCCGTACCACCGACATGGTTTCGGGCAGACACCGATCCTTCGAGTTCTAATACGGCATAGACATCATCTTTGATGACCTTGCTGAATTGTTGAAGTTCAGGCAGCGTTAACCCAGACAAGTCCTTATCTTGCTGAATTGCAAATTGAACGGTTTTGCCGACGACTTCATGCGCATCTCTAAAGGGCAGGCCTTTTACCACTAAATAATCGGCAAGATCCGTTGCCGTAGCAAAACCCGCTGCTGCAGCCCTATACATCGTTTCATGGTTTACTTTTATTGTTGGTATCAAACCCGCATAGGCGATCAGAGACATCTTTACCGTATCAACCGCATCAAATAAACTTTCCTTGTCTTCCTGATTGTCTCGGTTATAAGCGAGCGGCTGTGCCTTCATCAAGGTAAGCAATGCCATCAAATCACCATAAACTCGGCCAGTCTTACCTCTGACTAACTCGGGAATATCAGGGTTTTTCTTCTGCGGCATAATAGACGATCCCGTGCACCAGGCATCACCTAGATCAATAAAACCACTAGCCTGTGACATCCAGATTACCAGCTCTTCTGAAAAACGGGATAGGTGCATCATGATCAAACTCGCAGCCGCAGTAAATTCTATTGCAAAATCACGGTCACTGACCGAATCGAGTGAGTTTTGAGTGATGCCGTCAAAACCCAACTCTTTGGCAACCATATTTCGATCAATGGGATAGCTTGTGCCCGCGAGCGCCGCAGAACCAAGCGGCAATAAATTAAGTCTTTTTCGGCAATCCTGCAGGCGCGATCGATCTCGTAATAGCATTTCGGCCCATGCCAGTAAATGATGTCCAAAGGTGACCGGCTGCGCAGATTGTAGGTGTGTAAAGCCCGGCATTATTGTATCAATATGATCATCGGCTAACGTTAGTAATTGATTCAATACCGCCTCAATTTGATCACAAATTAGGTCAATCTCATCACGGCAATACAAACGAATATCAGTCGCAATTTGATCGTTTCTTGAGCGACCGGTATGTAGTTTTTTACCCACATCACCGATATGCGCTACCAAGGCCGTCTCTATGTTCATATGAACGTCTTCAAGGGCGGTTAACCATTGAAACTCGCCGACTTTGATCTCTTTCTCAATCTTCTTCAAGCCGCGGATAATCTGAGCACTTTCCTTTGCAGAGATAACGTCGACTTTAGCTAGCATGCGCACGTGAGCTATTGAACCCATGATGTCATAATGGGCCAGCCTCTGGTCATAGGAGACAGATTCGGTGAATTGTTCAACAAATTTATCTGTTGGAGCCGTGAATCTCCCGCCCCAGGGTTTTTCTGTATTTTTTGAGCTCATTTTCAGTGGTAGTGTGTTTATTTATTTACAATGGACAGTATAACTTATGGTTAACCTGCATATTACATGAGTAGACATTAAAAATGCCAAATCTTAAGAGTCTAGATAAGACCAGCTTTCTGCCAAATTTTTGCAGTACAGACGTCTTATTTATCGTCGTTCTTAGCTCGGAATTGCTAGCAATCGTCTTAACTCTGGCATTACCGCTCTACACGGATGATATGCTGTTTAATCTGGCAATGAATTCACTTTTCGTACAATGGATTTCCTTAACCTGCGTTGGCATTCTTTGTATATCCAGACGATACATTGCGATGCTTTCAGAAAGACAGGCCGCTGTTGTTAGTTACTTATTAATACTATTGGTTTCATTCATCATCACCGAATTAGCTTGGTGGTCATTATATGTGTATCCAGACAGAGGCAATCCTAACCAGAAATTACACTTTCTCTTTCTAATACGTTCATTAGGTATTTCGGCAATTGTTGGGGCGATCGTATTACGCTATTTGTATGTACAACATCAATGGCGTAAGAATATCGAGGCTACTGCCCTGTCTCGTTTTCAAGCCTTACAGTCTCGGATACGTCCTCATTTTTTATTCAATTGCATGAATACTATCGCCAGTTTGACGCGCAAGGCCCCCGAGCTAGCTGAACAATCCGTGGAAGATTTGGCTGATCTATTTCGTGCCAGCCTACTCGAACCAACCGAACTATATAAAATCGCTGATGAATGGAAACTCTGCCAGCATTATCTTCGTATAGAAGGCCACCGTTTAGGGGAACGATTACGCGTTGAATGGGATATTGATTCATTACCTGATAATGCTTTAGTCCCTCCATTAAGCCTTCAGCCCTTACTCGAAAATTCTATTTATCATGGAATTGAACGATTATCTGAAGGAGGCACAATAAAGATCTGTGGTGAATTTAAAGATGAAAAACTTATTATCGTCTTTTCAAACCCCATGCCTGACGAAAATATTGAGGATACACATAAAGGAAATAAACATGCGCAGGATAATATTCGCCAACGATTGATTACGATTTTTGGCGCAGAAAGTAATTTAATTATTGAAAATGAACACCAGCAATACACTGTAAAACTGACCTTACCTTACAAACGTCATGAAAATATTGATCGTTGATGATGAAGCTTTAGCACGAGAGAGACTTCACGATCTTGTGATCGAGCTATACCCGGACACTATTACTATTGAAGCAATAAATGGGCTTGATGCTTTAGAAAAGATTTCTGAGCATTCACCAGAAATAATTTTGTTAGATATCCGCATGCCGGGCATGGATGGGCTTGAACTTGCCAATCACCTGCTACAATTGGAATCACCTCCTGCGATAGTATTCACTACTGCCTATCAAGATCATACATTGAGCGCATTTGATGCTAATGCTGTTGATTACTTACTAAAGCCGATCAGAAAAGAACGACTTAAAGTTGCTATTGAACGAGCTGCTATTGTTAGCCAGTCTAAACTAACTTTATTGAATAGTAGCGCAGGAAAAACTTCTGCACGTACACATCTCAGCACTATGATTCAAGGCAACATTCGATTGATTGCTGTCGAAAATATTTATTTCCTTAAGGCAGAACAAAAATATGTCACTGCTGTCTGGCCAAGTGGAGAAATACTTATTGATGAACCACTAGTTACTTTGGAAGCAGAGTTCTCAGATCTTTTTATCCGAGTCCATAGAAATGCATTGGTTGCGATTAATCATATCGAAGCACTCAGGAAAACAAACGAAGGCCAGCACGTCATTAAACTAGCAGACATGCCAATTGAATTATCAGTAAGTCGACGACACTTTAGTGACGTTAAAAAAATAATCAAACAGCATTGACGATTTCGCGCGCCGCTGCCAACAAGGCTAAACGTGCTATGACACCATATGTATAAAAACGGTTTTGGTGACAATCTGGTTCCTGACTTGGATCCGGAAGAATACAACAATCTTCAAATGCCAGTGGCTCAAATCGCATACCAGGCGCATTTAGATTTTGGCTTGTTGAACGTTTTGCATGAACACGATAAAATCCGCCAACAACTTGATGTCCCAGCATATAGACCACTGGCTCAGCAACAGTTTCTTCTTCACCCCAGGTTTCATTGGTATACACGCCTTCCTGAATTATAACCTGACTGACTTTTTGGCCCTCTTTGGTCGTCGCCATTTTCGTGCGTTCTTTACGGTTTAATGCCGCTATTTCATCTGAACTTCGAATCGTCATAACACCCATGCCGTAAGTACCTGCATCCGCCTTCACCATAACAAAGGGTTCACAATCTAATTCATGTTCATCATATTTAGCTTGAATAGCCTTCAATAAAGCATCTACATTTTTTGACAGGCAATCAACGCCTTCACGCTTCATGAAATCAACTTCACCACAGTTACGAAACATGGGATCGATTAGCCACGGATCAATATCGATTAATTCAGAAAACTCCTGTGTGACTTGCTGGTAAATCTTAAAATGGTTTGATTTTAAACGAGAAGACCACCCTAGACTTGTTGGTGGCGTAATAATTTGTTCTACGCCTTTCAATATTTCTGGTTTTCCTGTCGCCAGATCATTATTTAATAAAATAAGATCCGGATTAAAATCACCAACAAATATGCGATCTTGATCGCGTTTAATGGGCTCTAGCAATACTGAGCGTGATGACTCGAGATCAATTCGCATCGGTTCATTCAAATCAGACATTAAACTACCAATACGAACTTCAAAACCTGCCTTCTCAATCATTGATTGCAAACTGGCAATATTCTCCATGTAAAATAAATTACGCGTATGATTTTCCGGGATTATTAATATCTTGTCGACTGGTTTCTCTATTGATTCAACCGCCATCTGCACGGCATGAATACATAAGGCTTCAAATGAAGGATTTAGATTATTAAACCCGGCAGGGAATAGATTTGTATCTACCGGTGCAATTTTATAACCCGCATTACGTAAATCGACAGAGGCATAAAATGGTGCCTGCGTATCACGCCAGGCATTCCTGAACCAGGCTTCAATGCGGGTTTGATTATCGAGCATCTGCCGTTCCAATTTCTGAAATGGCCCCTTTAATGCGGTTGTTAGATGTGGGACTGTCACAGTTTCATTTAAAGTCATGATGGGTTTTAGAGTTCTTCTTATTATACAGTCTGATTAATTATATGAGACCTTTTCACGAAACAGATTATTTAAAAACAAACAAAGACTTTGTCATTCCCACATGCTTCTAGCGGGAATCCAGCGATTTTTCAGCACTCGAAGTCACTGGGCAAGGATTGTTCCAGACAATCCTGTTGCATTTCCACCTTCCTTGGCGGTCATCCCGGCTCAAAAGCATACCGGGATGACGAGATTTGTTTCGTGCAAAGCTCTCTATATATGGGTATCGGGTACATTTAATTCAAGTCTCCCCATAGCTGCTGGGCATTACTCACCGCACAGACCACGGCTGTCTCAGTTCTTAATATTCTCGGACCCAGGCTTATTGGCTGACAACCGTTTTCTTGAGCTTGCTCGACTTCGGCATCACTAAAACCGCCCTCTGGACCAATCATCAATGTTAACTCATTGTCAGAAAGGCTAATGTTTGGCATAGATTGTTGACTCTCAGGATGCAATATCAATCGAGTCGTTGATGCCTCTAAGCTCAACCATTCGGCCAATGACACCGGCTTTTGAATTTGAGTTAAATGGCTTCTGCCGCATTGTTCAGTTGCGCTAATTATTATGTTTTGCCAATGCGCCAATTTATTATGCACACGATCATCCTGTATCTTCACATTACTAAATTCAGAGATAACAGGGGTGATATTCTTTACGCCAAGTTCAACCGCCTTTTGAATAGAGAAATCCATATGCTGGCCTCTCGCTACAGCGAGGCACAGATTGATAGTTAGCGATGATTCATTCGTTACTTGTATAGATTCTCCAATTTCGATCTGTGCACTTTTTTTACTTATTTCAATAATTTTTGACTGATATTCATTACCAGAATCATTAATTAATTTTATTGAATCGCCAATACGCATTCTCAGCACATGGGAAATATGATGCGCTTTATCACGTGGTAAATTAATAATTTCACCAATCGTTAATGGCATATCTATAAAAAGTCGTGGAATTCGCATCGTTTACTTTAATATTGTTTCGTATAGTTAGTAGTATCTTTTAATCTGAGAAAGAAAATTAAAAACGCTCCAGAGTTCAATCATCTTTCTGTTATGATAATACTTATCACACGAATCAGCTTACAAATTCTTTATGCAACACGCTAAATATTCTCTCGGTCAGATTATTCATCATCGAAAATTCGATTATAGGGGTGTAATATTTGATATGGATGCTGCCTTTAGTGGAACAGAGGCTTGGTATGCAACTGTAGCAAAATCAAATCCTCCGAAAGATGAACCTTGGTATCATGTATTAGTAGATAACTCACATCAAACCACTTATGTTGCAGAAAGGAATATTGAGACTACTTATTCAGTAACACCAATAAATCACCCTCTAATTAATCACTATTTTAATAATTTTATCGATGGTCATTATTTACATAATAATACCAACAACTAATACGAATCATGATTAAAAACATTAAAACTTATTTTGAGTCTTTATTTAATAATGACTCAGAAGACGAATCATCACATAGCAAAACAATTGAGCTAGCAACTGCTGTCTTAATGATAGAAATTAGTCTGGCCGATGACCATATTCAGGACGAAGAAAGAAACGTTATAAAAACCGTATTGTCTGATCATTTCAAACTGAGTGAAGAAGAGATTAATGAGTTAATAGATTTAGCCGAGAATGAGGTTAACCATGCCGTTTCTCTTTATGAGTTTACCCGGCTCTTGAACGATGCTCTATCTATGTCAGACAAGATAAATATTATTGAGAGTTTATGGCATGTTGCTTATGCCGATGCGGTACTTGATAAATATGAAGAATACTACATTAGAAAAATAGCGGACTTGCTCTACATCTCACATTCAGATTATATCCAGACCAAACTAAAAGCGGCTGAATAAGACTACGAGACTAGCATTCAGGATTTAGACTCAAGCAATAATTGTATTAATTGGTCTTCAAGTTCAATACGGGTTGTTAGTTCTTCACCCAGCATTGAAAGATCTTCCTGAAAATGATTGAGCTTATGTTCATTATTTTCCGGATTGTATTTTTCATCAAAAGCCAAAGTAATTTGAGTTGTCTGTTCTATTCGTGGGTATATTTGAACTGACAGCTCAGAAACTGATTTTCTACGTTCCTTGCCCTCTGCAATCCTGTCGTATAATCCAAAATGTCCAGCCGCTATATAGTCCACTAAAACTTGATTAAACTCTTCAAGATCAGCGACCGACTTTACTGATGACGCTTCAGCACCTTCCGCAGAAACTTTCAGCATTAATGATAATAGCTGGTTTCGTTCCTTCAACATGTGCTGAACTAACTCATTACTCTTACAACGCCTCTCTTGTGTTTCTTCCACTTGTTCTTTCATAATGATACCGTCCATTATTTATGGGGAAACCCTGTTCCCAGTCTTATTATATAATCTCAGCTAAGGTCTTATCACCTAACTGGATATCTCTTTAAAACCCCAAATACTTAGGTTTATTGCATATTTATTATTTTCTGCTTTACTCAGTAAAAACAAAGCAAAATTGATTCCATATTTACTATAATGACATGACAAACATACTCGTCAACCACCACAGACTTATAGCATCGTTACTCTATTCGAATTAACTGAATATAATCCTGATTATTAGGCATTTGATTTTAAGCTCAAATTACAAAAATACTATTTTACAGTCCTAATGAGGCGATTTGCTGCTGGATTCACTATATTCTTTAAATTCCGTATCGGATAAACTGGGCAAGGAAATTGAATACTCGTCTTAATAGAACTTATTCCGGTAATGCCTGAAATATAATTATAAGAATCAACATGATGGAAATACCTGGTTATAAAATAGATAGAGAGATTGGAAAAGGGGGTATGGCAACAGTCTATCTGGCCACACAGGAATCCCTAGGTCGCTCTGTTGTCCTGAAGATACTGGATAAAGTAAGTAGTGCTGCTGTGGCGGATATGACCCAGCGATTTATCGATGAAGGACGCATCGTAGCCTCGCTGCATCATCCCAATATTGTCACCATATTTGATATCGGCACGGCTGGGGATGAGCTCTACATCTCCATGGAATATGTTCAAGGTGGCGATTTAAAAAAACGCATGGAATCACATGTATCTCCCAACGTAGCCTTAGATATTGTTGAGAAAATTGGCTCTGCCCTGGGCAGTGCCCACGCACTTAATGTAATCCATCGAGACGTCAAACCCGCCAATATCCTCTTTCGCGATGATGGAACACCACTATTGACTG
>JBLHKL010000091.1:0-8872 GCA_047618295.1 Gammaproteobacteria bacterium
TGCCATTGAAATCGGCTTCTGGTCACTGGATAAGGTATAGGTGGAATAGGCGCATTCGAACGCCAAACACTCTTTAAAACACGGGCCTCACCTATTTGTGCAAGATGCATTTGCTGCCATGCATGCTGGGTTTCGCCCTCGATATACACCATCCCACTAGGGCCATGTACTGATTTCTCACTAGCAAACGCTCGAACACGATCAACTCGACTACTACCCGCTTCCAATACTGATTTTGCCCACAGATGCACTCCCAAATAGACAGATGCTATAATTTGATCAGGAGAAGTATCTTTACCAAACTTTTGCTGATAACTTTTAATGAAATCTCTATTTTTTGGGTTGGTTAAGCCTTGAAGATAGCTCAAGACAACAAAATCACCATTCATATCTATATCCTTAAAATCAGCAACTTCGGTTTCAGATATCGAAAACGAAAACGTTGGTATATCTCTTGAACGGATGCCTGAACTTCTAAGTGATTTAAAAAAATGTAGATTACTTACACCATCAATTGTATTAAAAATAGCATCAGGCTTAAGTCGTTTTATTTCTTCTACTACTGTTGAAAAATCATCACCCCCTAATTTGATATAACGCTCTGCTACTACTTCACCCCGCATCTGCACAATTTTATCCTTAATGAATTGATTAGCCGCACGTGGATAAACATAATCAGATCCCAATAAATACACCTTTTTCCCAAACTTACTAAACGACCATTCTAGTGCCGGGATCATTTGCTGATTAGGTACTGAACCAAGATAAATAATGTTTTTTGAATTCTCCAAACCTTCATACTGCGCTGGGTAATAAAGTAAGTGATTATACTTCTCAAAAACAGGAAGCACTGACTTACGACAACTTGATGTCCAACAACCGAAAACAGCCTCGACCTTATCAATTAATATTAAATGTTCAGCAGCCTTTGCGAAACTCTTTGGATCAGAAGCACCATCTAGTATAACTAACTCCACTTTCCTTCCAAGTAAGCCTCCATTATTGTTTATCTCTTCCACAGCCAGTTCTGTCGCATTAACTAATACTCTTTCACGACTCGCCATATCGCCTGTTAGTGAGGTCATCACTCCGATTTTAATTGCATCTTTTGATTCAAAATTATTAAATAAAGTAACTCCTGAAACAACCAATGACATAGCGATAGAGCCATGCAAGATATACTTACCTACTGTTATATTCATAAAGACACCCTCTCTAAAAGAAGACCCAAAAGGTCACAGTGAAAAAGGTTAAAGACAATATTGGCCAGTAAAAGTTTTTACTAAAAAAGTTTTCATCTCGATCTATACTTTCATTTTTTTTAGCGATGTAAATTGAACTAACAGCAACGTAAACCAACATCACATAAATCACGAAATACAGATACTCAAAGTACATTATTTTTGGAGAACTCAATGCTTGACGCAGATCAGTGTGACTCAATCCAATAACAAAAAACAATGCAGAAAGTCCGACCACAACATTATTGGCAGTAAAACCCAACCAAGGTGCCGATTTGCCTTTCTTCGTACATATCAACACAATTAAAAACATTAAAATAAGAATCACTGCCACTGGAATAATTCTCGAAACAAAAGGGTTCAAAAACTCTCTTTTAAGGTTTACAGTAAAAAATAATTCTGGCTTATATTGAATGTCTCTAATAGATTGTACGCCAAAATTTGTATTGAAAATTTGATCACTAATACTGAACCAACTTTCCTGAATCTTCCAACCTGGCAGAACCAATCCGTGCTGTATGCCAGGTACTGACTTAGGATTTAACTGCGTATAAGATGATAGGTCAGCAACCAAAATGATATTTTTTCGATAATCCTCGTGCCACATACGTATCCATACTTGTTGCAAATCTAAAGGATAAAGCGAATAGTCGAAATTCTGCCGCATTACCGCACTGACATACCAACCAATTAATTCTCCACAATCACGCATGGAGACTTGTTGCTCTTGACAATCTGGATCATCTGGATCATCAATATCTCTATACACTTCTTCAATTGTAGGCGTATAAGCTTCTGGCAATACAAAACCACGCGCCAAGCCTTTATGTTCTCTTTTATTATATTTCTGCCAAATGTATCCCGTTATTTTTACATCGTTTGAGTCCTCGAACTCAAGCGATTGCAAATAGACCCCCGTTCTAACGAACTTTGGTGGTACTAATTGTCTTTCTTCAGAATTAATTTTTTCGCCATTGATAAAGCGATCTAATACAATATTGCTGGTCAAATGAAGTCCATCTCTATCTGTCTTTATGGGATAGGTTCCAGCTGTTTGCCACAAGGCAACAACAGCAACAAAAACTATTGAAGATACTGCTATAGATATCAGTAACAAATATTGATGTGGCGCTTTAGACCATTGCAATACACAACATACCGCGAACAAAATAATTGATATTAAAAGTAGAAATATGACAATAAACCATTGTTGACGCATATCATTTTCAACCAATATGCGTGTTTTATCAATCACCACAATCAAAGACCAATCTGGCCCGATTACGGGCGCATAGATCAGCCATGTTTTAATTTTAGTTGCTGGATCGGTATGCTCAGAATAGCCTGACTCCCCTGCGACCGCGCGCACGGCCATTGAATTAAGCTCCGCATCTTCATTCTGCCATGCTTGCTCAAAAATAGTCTTTCCTGATAGTACATGACTTTCAGTTGGATGGACTACAAGGCGCCCTTGTTTAGAAATAACTTTATAATAAGAAACTAAGTCATGATCTAGTTGTAGTAATTGCCTAATTTTCTCAATAGACAAAGAACCAAATACAACCCCATCAGGGTTATCTGTTAAGCGATTTGCGCCTGGCAACCAAAAGGGTTCTGCAAATTCTGATATTAGTGTTTTACTTGTTTGTCCATAATAAGGTTCATTCCAAAATTTTCCATATAGCAATGGTTTGCGATACCAAGTATGGTCAAATTGTGTGTAGTCGTATTCAAGCGGCACTTGCTTAATAACTTCGTCATCACCCAAAACAACATAGTGTGAATGAAGACGTCGCGACGGACTTACACGAAATGGTTCAAACGCAATGCCAAGACCAAACATCCATTTATTAGAACCTAGGTCATTTTGCAATCGAGCGTTCAAATCACCAACACTCAATCGGCCATCATGAATATCTTCGGCAATACGTGACACAATTGGCTCAATCGCAACAAACTTTCTAGATAAGACTTGGGCCTGCTCATTAGTAAGCAATTGCATTGCCTCTAATGCTTCAGTCTCTTGCTGGCGTTTTTCATTTAATACTTTATAAAGACCATCGAAACTAACAGTAATAGAGACAAGAAAAGATACTAAACATAGTTGTTTTAAACGAACGTTCATAAGGTATGGCAAAAATTAATGTATAAAATATATCTCACCTGATATATCGATTATTCTGACGGTGCTCAGCTCCCTTTCGTTTACTCCACGCAACTGGGTATACAATTAACCGGGCTTCGCATAGAGAGGAGTAAAGGTCAGGGCTAGTTACTAAAGGAATCTTAATACATTCAGGACCATGATTTGGATCCATAGTTAATTCACCAACTTCATCATTGTTTAACATAATTTCCTCTACATTGACCTCGTGCAAATCTAACCACGGACAAAAAGTTTCATCCCTCGCTTGAGCCGGATTGAGAACCTTTAGACCAATTATCACCGACCCCATGCCATATATATATGTGCCCGCCTATTTACTGGAGCAGGCTCTTTCCACGGCCTTACGTATTGGATTATCTCTCTTATATATCCCTTAACATTGGTATTAAATCAGCACCTTAAAACGGGAGTAATATAATTTGAAATTGAGGAGTGTTAGATAACCGCTTGTCTTCACCGGTAAAACAGACTGCCAGCCTGAACATTGATAATCAGCATAGAGTTTGCATAACTTTCTGTACTTCATGATTGTTTAATGCCGTGTTTGCAATGTGTTCACCCAGGCTACGGTAAACTTCAAACTGTGTTTCATCAAACGACTGATCAGCGGTTGACTGGTGAGGGAAGCTTGGATTATCTCTTTTGTATGCCTTGATGTATTCGTTTTCATTGCCGGTCATGGATGATTTAAGGTAGAGCAGATGGCCAGTTTCAGGAGTACCGCTTTCATCTGCGCCATAATGAATAGTCGCCAGCTTCCAGTGAGTCTGACTTAAACCAGCGTTATCCTTTTGCATATCTTCAAGATTAATATCAATACGGATCCCCATGTCAATATTGGCAAATCGAATCAGTGTAATCAGACCACCAAATGTAGCATCAGGGTCGGCTTCTGCATCAACGGCAATAATTAGTTTACAGCGTCTTTTTAACAACTGATAAATTGCAAGATTTTCTATATGACCGCCATCGGAGAGGTTGACATGTGCGCACTTATTATCCAGTTGACCTAAGGCTTCGCGAAATAGATAACGCGGCCCTACATTTGGCCATAATGCTTTTCTCAGCCGGCTTGCAGGAAGTATTTTTGCTGGATTTGGAATCCAGTAACCCAGTCGAATGTTTAACAGGGTCATGATAAAAACAAAATAGTTTTTTGTTTCTGTACCCATATTTGGTGAAGCAGCGCCGGCTGAAATAGCCATGGCGGCGCCCAGGTTAAGATTGCGATCAGCAGCCTCAATATCCGTGGTTAAACAATAACCTGTGTGATCACTGCCACAATAACGTTTGCTCAGGGTGAAAAAATCTGCTTTGCGTCCACGCAGGTCGGGGTCATTACTCTTTGGCAGATTAAGTGTTGTATTAATCAGATGGTAGGGGGCTATATGGCTGTGGGCATTTAGCTCAGAGAGTTTTTGATCATCATTAGTTTCGAGAAAACTTTCTTCTGACAATTCGTCTTTTTTTATTCTAAATAGAAAAGTACGGGAAAGTCGGTCACGATAAAAACCATGGGTTGAGGTGACATTCGCATCAAAGAATATAAAGTTGAGAATCAGGAAAAGTAGTCCCGCCGCATAAAACCCCCATTCAGCATGTAAATTAAATAGGGATTTTTCTGGCAGGAATAAATAATCACCTGCGGACTGAATCGAAACTTTAAAGTTTGTGCCCATCGAGAGCTGCCAGGTTTTCTCAGCAGTTTTAGATCGATGGTTTTCACTGCTGATCTTATAGTATTCATCAGCCTTAGCGTATGGGATTTCTACGTTATTATGGCGTAATTTAGTGATGAGTAAATTCAGTTGATGATGTTCGTTTTTGTTTAGATTTTCTGTGTTTTTATCTGACAGTTGATTTAAAATTTCACTATAACTCGTAATTTTTTCTGTTTTTGTAGTTTCATCAATCGCATCAGTGAAGTAGGGAGACTCGACGAAAAAAACACACAGAAACAGATATGCAGTAAAAATAAATACAGGGCCGACGATGGCGAAAATAGTATTAATGACAAAACGTTTTAGCACTGGAAATGTGCGTGCCATTCTGCTAAGTGTAAACAGAGCCCCTGTGATTCCGATGACGCTGCCTACATGGATCATGCCAGATGTGGCAGAGGTGCTTGAAAAATACCTGTTGATTTGTCCGTCCCAATTGTTATCGATACAATAACCAACGAGCCAGAGTAAGGGCACCAACAGCATGCCTACAATGGATAACACAAATAGTATAGCCAGCCCTTTTTCGTAAAAATTACGCATTTTCCAATTAAACGAACCAGCAAAAACACGTATTACCGTCGGATAAAGCAGTGCCAGGCCAAGAAACGGCGCACAGATGATTAAGGGACTGACAATAGGTGCGCCTATCAAATGCCATGCTTCGGTTAATAATTCAGTAAGAAAAACAGCGAGTATGAGTGCTGGAATAACTAACCAGAGATTAATAAGCATGCCACGTAATATAATCATCGGCACACGCATTCTGTCGACAGCAGTACCTCCAATAAGGTAATCGCAGCTGTTACGCAGGTGTTTTACAGTTGGGGTATCTACTGAGCCATCAACGTTAGTAAAGGATGACTCTGATGCACCTGGGCGGTTCAGTGTGGAGCTTATAGAGGAGCCGATATATCCACCACCAGATACACTTGATAGATAATCTATTATATGAAACTGATTTTTAGAAACCAGACCCTGAATGACACCCAGACTAACGGTTGCGGAACGAATGCCACCACCAGATAGAGCCAGACCTGTTAATCCCTTGTTAGCATCGGGCGGACCGTCTGCATTTGGACAGACTAGGTTACGCTCACGGCGACGTTTGATTATTTCTTCAAGCTCTGATGGAAAGACTTCTTCTGTAAATTGTGATTTCATATTATTTCTCTAAACTACCCAAAATAACTGCCACTGGTTTTTCATACTACAAAATGAAAAACCGGATCAATAACGTCAGTTTTCCCTAAATTTGTAGATCAGACCAAGAACAGGTGGTCATGCGTTCATATTAAAGTCAGGACACATCAGGATTAAATCGGGTATAACAGATTATTGTGAATAAATTATTGGTAAGGCTTTGCTTGCAAATTTATTGTTATTTAAAATCAGGTAAACCGTAAACTAACAGCCAGATTTATTTACACTGTTAAAAAAGCAATCAATAAATATCGCTGATCGCTTTTTTAACATGTTTACTAATTATTAAAGGGTTCTTAAATACTCCAGCAGATCACTGACCTTAGACGCTGAGATGCGTTTAACTATTTCATCACGATCTTTAACAGGATCCAAACGGCTAGTTTTCCGGCACAGGCAGCTGCCATAATGATGTCAGGTGTTAGCTCGGCATCGGGGTTAGTGTTAATTAACTTTCGTTGAATGTCGATTTCACGTAATAGTCAAACTAGGACTTCACGTGTTATAGAAACATGTTCAAACTCTGAACGAATGTTAAAGCTTCAGCTATCCTAGATTATGAGCCGGAGTCAGACTATAGGGCGAATGCTGATTTTTGGGTTCAAAAAAACTGAGAGGGCCACTGAGGTGCAATAGTAATAAGGACCAGGCTTTCTCGCGGGCATCAGTAATAGGTACCTTGCAACAGAGGTGATGCAGCGTTTGACGAGAATGCCGTGCGCGCACAGGCACCTCAGACGAACCTAGCTAGAACTCTGCTCCTCATTCGGACGGCTCTCTGGAGTCGGCAAGGCTCAGACTGGGATGAACTAAAAGGCTCAACTTATATAATCAAAGAACTCTTTTTTGTCATTTGAATAAATAAATAATAAATCTATCAACTAACCCTTTTGACTATTGCACTTGAATCAAAACCTACCGGTCTAAAACCAGCTCGATAATAAGGGCCTTTGCAAGGATTTGGTCTTGCAAAGGCCAACACAAAAACGATTACAATATTTTCAAGTACTCAATCAAGGCAAGCTTTTCATCTTCGTTTAGCTTTCTGCCGATTCGGCCTTGAGGCACACCATCAGCAGAGCGATCATCAAATATATGTCCGGTATTGAAATTTCCAGCTTCTCGAGTATCCAATACAAATAAGCCGTCTGAGTAATCCGGTGTTGATGAAGGTATCTTACGGTCCTCTTCATTCAGGTATACGTCATCTAACTCAGTTTGTACAATACCGAGCTTAGCGGGATCAAAAGCCTGGTTGCCGAGTTGAATAAAGGTAGGTCGTTCTTTTTGAGTTGATAACAGGTCGTAAATCGCAGCAATGGAACCATTATGTAAAAACGGTGCAGTAGCCCAAACCCCATTAAGTGGACGAGCTTTGTAGCCACCGCTTGCCTGCAGACAGTTGGGACGTCCACCACCCTCGAAAACGGGGCGCTGCGCCTCAGGAATGAAATTTTGATTGAACCATTGATTATTAGTTCTTTCTACTACTGCGCCCAAAGCAAAACCAAAATTTGAAGTGGCGCTATCATTCATCGGCACAAATGTCAGCGCCCACTCACCTGCATCATTTTCAACCGGAGCGCAAATATCAGTGTCCATCTCCAAGCCGGTGGTGTTGACTGTCCTATTGGCAATTATACCTGCCTGACCGGGGTCGGTTCCTATTTTTGACAACTCGATAACCTTCATTACAAGATAGGGTTGATCGGTCTCTTTGTTCTCACCACCTTGTACGTATCGAATGGGTTGCCAATGGCTGTCACTCCAAAATTCCTCAGAGTCAATTGGCGGCAAATGACAACTTTGACACAGATCTTGATATAAATTCGCACCTTTGCTGACTAATTTTTTATCAATAGGAGGGAACTCAGCAGGCCACTTTGGTCCGGCTAAACCGTTGAATCTCGGTGGGGTCGTGTCGAATGGATGCTTGCCACCAATCCAATCCTCAATCTTAAGCAGATTGTGGACGTTAACAGAGGAAGCATAGCGCTGGTCATTAGGGCCAGTGGTATCTAAAAATGCTTTAACCCCGAGCGCTTCGCCAGTATTGCGAATTAGTGGTTGCATAATTGAGGCATCGTATTGAACCCAGTCAAACCAGGATGTTGTCCACAGGTGCGGAAAATTTACCGGCGCATCAATAGGCACATAATTTTCAGGGGCCGACATGTCTACGCTAAACACTTGATTACCAATTCGATTTAACGCGTCTAAGCGAGTGAAGCCTTCAGTAACATCGATTACATCGCTGGTTGTAACCAACTGGCCGATAGTTTTTGTCAACTCCGCTTTGAGTTTACCTTCTGTTAGAGGGTTGTAATTGCTACCTAGCACCCGCTTTGCAAATCTCTCGAAGCGTCCGTTTAAAATCGAAAACTTACTGGATAATACGGTTTGACCCAAGGCAGCACCCAAAGACTGTGTGAACAATCCAAGGTCTATCATGGCTGGTGCACCATCTACAACATAACGCTTATCACCATAAGTTATTTGTCCTGTATGACAGGCCGCACAAGTAAACCCAGCGGCAGTAG
>JBLHKL010000092.1:0-8714 GCA_047618295.1 Gammaproteobacteria bacterium
GCGAGCACATCAAGTGTGGTTAATCCGCGATGAACCAAGACCTTATCGATAACAACTTGAAAGAATAAGGGTGTGATTAATGCAAAGATTTGAATAAAGAATGAAGCAAGCAAGACTTCTGCTAAAAGTTTTTTATATTTAAGAATTCCTGGGATAAACCAGGAGAAATCAAATTTTCTGATTTCTCCAAACAGTCCTGCGCGTGTTGTAATAAGTATGAATTGACCATTCCATCTTTCCTGAAATTCGTCAATGCTCAGACTTTCTGGACTTTGGTTCAGAGGGTCTTGAATTAAGACTTTATCCTCAGCCGCTTGAGCGAGAATAAAGTAATGTCCGTCTTGATGTTGCGCGATGGCGGGAAGTTGCGTTTTTGATAATTTTTCGAGATTACTTGATATGGATCTTGCTTTTAAACCGAGTGATTTTGCACCACGTAATATTTCAGAATCTGTAAAGAGATTCTCCGATTGGCCATAATGGTGCTTGAGCTGTCCTGGATCCGCAGGCATATCATGCAATCTTGACAACATGACAAGACATACCAAACCGGAGTCTATGTGTTCGGGTTTTCCTTGATCCAAGTCTCTACTCCCTTAACATTTGTCTCTTATATAAGACGTTTGTTTTTGGATCACTTTATACAGATGGTTATCGATGCACAATTCCTCAAAAAGGGTAGGTAAAATCTATAAACCTCTCATTTAAATTTGGTAGATCATAATCTGAAGCAATCGATAGAATTCACACTTTTACGAATTGTTTATGAATAATTTTATTTTTTTGACTTATCTTAATTCGCTTATCTCTTTGTACTTAGTGCTAATTTATTACGCCAGCCTTCACTAATCCCTTTAATTTTTTTTATCTTTTTAAAAACTAATAATAAGTAGATAATTACAGGCTAATAACCAAAAGCGAGATAAAGTAAACGCATGATCATTCTAAAACTAATCACATCGATTCTCTTGTCACTGTTAACACTATCAGCTGTTGCCGAGAGTAGTAGCCCTTCTATTGATGCGAATCGACTGCTTGCAGCAGAAAACGACCCTGATAATTGGCTCTCATTTGGTCGCGGCTACACTAACCAAAACTTTTCCCCGCTCAAGAAAATCAATACCAACACCGTCAAACGACTTGTTCCAAAATGGATATTTCAAACCGGAAAAAAAGGATCGTTTCAAACACAACCCTTAGTTGCAGACGGTGTTATGTATGCCACCATCCCGGGTAACGATGTAGTCGCACTTGATGCTGAAAAAGGTACCGTTCTTTGGCGCTATAAACACAAGAATCGAAAAGAAAAAAATAAAGCCGGTCCGGCCAATCGTGGTGCAGCACTGGGTTACGGTAAAGTATTTGAGGCCACAAATGATGGACGACTGATTGCGCTTGATCAAACTACGGGTGAAATCGTTTGGGACAAGATTATTGCGCGCCCCACTGATGCCGAGCTTGAAGGACTTACTCAAACGCAAAAAGACTTTTTGAAAGAGAATAGTGATTCCCTTCCCGCCAAAATGGCGCCAGTTGTTTATCGCGACTTGGTCGTCGTCGGAGTCACTGCAGCCGGCTATGGCATGTTTTACAATATCTTTTCACGTTTTGCTTTAAAAGGTACCTCACCCGATGAAATTCCACCTGCGGATCGTTTTCTAGGCTTACGTGGCTATGTTGCCGCCTTTAATGTAAATACGGGTGAAGAAGTTTGGCGCTGGTACACCACTAAAAGTGAAGGTTGGGAAGGCAAGTTTGCCACCACCACGCCTGATGGCGATACTTTACCTCGCGATATAGCCCTTGAAAAAAAATTGGCACCGACATTAAAAGACCGTTGGCGTATCGGTGGTACTTCAACCTGGATGACACCGTCATTTGATCCGAAACAGGGCTTGATATTTGTCGGCACAGGTAACGCTTCACCTAATGATGTCTCCAGTGCACGACCCGGCGATAACCTCTATGCAAATTCACTGGTCGCCATTGATGCTTATACCGGCGAGACTCGTTGGCATTATCAACACGTACCACATGATTTATGGGGTTATGATCTTGCCAGCACCTCAGTATTATTTGATTTACCTGATGGCGATAATATTATTCCGGCTATCGGCATCGCTAGTAAAACCGGCTGGTTTTATGTCCATAATCGAGAGACAGGTAAATTAATTTACCGATCGGAAGCCTTTGTCCCACAAAACAATCTATACAAAGCACCAAGCGATGAAGGCGTAGTCAGCTACCCTGGATCATGGGGTGGTGCTTCGTGGTCACCCACTTCGTACAATGCAACAACTGGTACTGCATTTATTGCAGGAATTCACAAACCCACACTCTATCGAACAGAACACACTACTTTCGAAGGTAAAGAAGTCCCTTATATATTAACCGAGATTGCTAAAGGTGAACCGAGTTGGGGGACACTCACAGCGCTTGATATACATAATCAAGGTCGTATTAAATGGCAAGTCAAAACTGATCTACCTCTCATTGGTGGCACGCTCGCAACAGCCGGAAATTTGGTCTTCATGGGTGAAGGTAGCGGCATGTTTGCTGCGTTCGATAGTAAAAGCGGACAACGTCTATGGGAGTTTAATTGCGGGGCAGGCGTGAATGCACCGCCCATGAGTTACATGATTGGTGATCAACAATACATTGCTGTTGCTGCTGGCGGCCATGGATTATTAAAGACACCAAGTGGTGATGCATTGATTGGCTTTGGCTTGGCTGATTAAAATTTTTTAGCTGCCCTGAAGCTGTTTCTTAATTGACTCGCAAAGTGACATTAATTTTTTAGCGTCTTTTTCACTCAGGCCTGTTGCACATAATGCCAACTCACTGGCTTTCTTGGCTTTCTTGCCCAGTGTTTTTCCCTCTTTAGTTAACACTAGCTGCTTCTGCCGTTCATCTGATTCAGTTGACCGACGTTCTATATATCCATTAGTCTCTAGACGTTTGAGTAATGGGCTTAATGTCGCATTACTGAGTCCCGTTGTATCGGCAATTTCACTGATCATCACGGCCTCTTTATCCCACAAAGCCATCATCACAACATATTGTGGATAAGTTAAATTCAACGGTTCCAGTAAGCCTTTATAAGCTTTCGTTATAGCCCTTGAGGTGGAATATAAGGCGTAACAAACCTGTTCATTTAATTTAGGAGCGTTCATATTCTCTATATTGATTCATTTATTTACTTCGTGCACTAAATACTTGCGATAAATTTGTATCTTCTCTATACTCGCAAATATAATTATTTCGTACACTAACTATTTTACTGCTAATTTTGCTTAAGTGGAGATATAAAATGAAAAAATTCGTATTTGCCCTTATTTCACTATCGCTCAGTTTTATTGTTTATGCGGGTGGAAACCCTGACCATGTTAAATTTCCAGACGGATACCAAGCTGAATTTACGAAATACGATACGCGTAATAGAGCTAATGGCAAACAAGTGGCCGTACTCTATGCGAATAAAATTGCTACTGATACCGCTGCCAATGGGAAACTGGGTGATGGCGCAAAGATCATTATGGAAGTTTATAAAACTGTGCCCGGAGAAGATGGTAAACCTACTGTTGGTGAAGACGGACTTTATAAGAAGGGAAAATTCGCCGCTGTTGCAGTTATGGAAAAACGCTCGAATTGGGATACCAGCTTCGATACAAAAGAACGTGCAGGAGATTGGGGTTTTGCTCTATACAAAACAGATGGCACCGTTAAAGATAACAAACTTGATTGTGCTAGCTGTCATTTACCGATGCCTGACAATGATTATATGTTCTCCAATTCAAGGCTAATTGAATTTACCAAGTAGTTACTGACATCTTGGTAGTCCCTTGTCTGAATCGGTGAGACCCTCACCGATTCAGACAAACTATTAATTCTTCTTTCTTAGTACAAATACAGCATAATCTGATCTGGCATTAAGTGTTATTGGGTTAGATAGATCATAGAAATGGTCGTAGCTATTGACGACTTCAAAAACACCTGTCGTTGAAAGAAGTTTGTGAAATTGTTTCAATGTATAAGTACGGAGTTTATAAATAGACTCGTATTTTTCATTTTTCTTTTTTGTCCTTGGGTTTAGTATCACTTTTAATGTTTCTGTCCTGTTCTTTTTATCTAGCTTTAACATCTTCATTGTTGTCTTGACTGTCAAACGACCTCTCTTTGCTGTCCAACGTGTTATTTTTTCTGATATCCCTTGTTCAGGAATTAAATGTAGGCCAAGAATATATATTCCATTCTTCTTTAATGACTGTGAGATATTTAATAAATGTTGAGCTGCTTGTTTTTCTGATAATAAATGCCTGAAGGTATCTACAGTGCAATACGCAGCATCATATTTCTTTCTTTTACTATCGAAATTAGTCATATCTCCGTGAAATATATTCGCCTTTAATTGATTGCGATTGAGTTTGTCTTTTAAATACGACAGTGCATGTTCATTTAAGTCAAAACCCGTGCAATCATAACCGTTGCGAGCAAGAGGAATAATCAAACGACCAGTACCACAAGCGGGTTCGATTAAGCTCGGACGATTAGTCTTACAATACCTATTGAAGATATTCTGCAAAAAAAACAACTCCTCTCTCATCTCATGAGAGAAAGAAACATCATAATACGAAGGCAAGCTATACCAGTTCATTGCATTATTATTACTCAAATTAATCCATTAATTTTGACTATATTTAATTATCTTAAGTCCTATAATTTGATAATTCTTTATCAAATAAAATAATACTATAGAATAGTCAGATTACTAATGGAGAGGTATTGGCTTTGAAAGAACTTCAATTGCTTGATGATGGGGACTCATTCAGAAAGTCTGCTTACCGGCATATAAAAGAATCTGATTTCTTTGTCGATTTTAGCGATGATGAAATAGATATTCTAGCGCGTTGGACCAGGGCCTATTCGGCTGATACCGGCTGTGTGGTATTAAATGAAGGGGATAAGAGTAATTGTCTTTGCATCATCATCAAAGGCGAAATCAACATCTTTAAAAAGTTGCCAGACGAACATTTAAAGATTGCAGAGGTAGTTGCAGGTGAATCAATCGGTGAAATGGGCATTATCGATGGCGAACCATTCTCAGCCTCAGCGATCGCATCTACAGATTCGATTGTTTTATTAATTTCGCGTGAAGACTTCGAGGATATCGTTAAACAAAATATAGAGATTGGTAATAAATTATTATGGAAACTTGCCAGGATCTTAACCGCACGGTTGAGACATACTACTAAACGACTTGCCGAGATGTTAACCGGTAAGAAATAAAATTTGTGAATATTTTATTTATGGATAATTATATCGCTATATTTCGTAGAGGTTGTTAGCGCTGTTTTATAATCATAAAGTTCCAATAGATTAAAAGTAAACCAATCGTCCTCTAACTGAACAGTTGTTTTGACTTTCAACCCTGCCTCACTCTCTTCATCTAGTGAAACAGAAAACCGCTCAAGTCCAAATGCAATCCCTTGCCCTGTTGCTTTAATGAATGATTCTTTTTTAGCCCAGACGCTATAAAAGACATCACATTGTTGGGATTCATTAATTCTTTGTAATTCACTATATTCTTGTTCACTAAAAAACCGCTTTGATAATGATTGATGATCTAAGTCAAATTTTATTTCTTCTATATCAACACCAACTTTATGACTCAGGGTAATTGCTATCAGTGCATAATTCCCTGAATGAGAGATATTAAACTCTATTGGTTGTTTATTTAACGATTCTTTAATACTCGGCTTTCCATGTTCCCCATAAAAGAACTCAATATCTTGATATGACTTACCAACAACACTAGATAACAAGAGCCTTAATACACTTCGCGCTATAACAAACTGATTCTTCTTTTCTTCTATCTTTAATTTTTCTGCTCGAACAAGCTCATCTTCTGATAAATACTGAATGCATTCTTTATCATCAAATAAATTGAATTGAATTAAATAAACATGAATTTTATTATCTGTCAGTACTATCCTTTCTTTTAATATCTGATCGAGAGTATTCATTATTCTTTTTCAGTATCATATGATGCCTTCAGAAGTCTCATGCCTTCATCAATACTTATTGCTGGCTTGTATGATAAATCTCGTTTTGCCGCTGTTAGATCAAACCAATGTGATGTCGATAATTGTTTAGCAACAAACCGCGTCATTATGGGCTCTTGTTCGATCTTAAATAAGGAATAGACTCGTTCAAACAGTGTGCCTATATAGTAGGCCAAATGTTCGTTAATTCTCGTTCGTATAGGTGGTAAATTAACAGTCGCTATAATCTTATTGATCAAATCTGACATTAAGATCGGCTCATCATTACTAATGAAATAAGCCTTACCCGCACACGTAGCATCATCCTGTAAATCATCGCCAGCAAGTAGATGGGCATCAACCGCATTGTCGATATAGCATGAATCAACCTTATTTTCTTCATTCCCAACCAGCCTTAATCGGCCGGCCTTTGCACGACTTATAACACGTGGCGCAAGATGCCGATCGCCCGGCCCCCAAATTAAATGCGGTCGTAAAGCTACTGTTTTAAGCATTGCATCATTCGATCTTAATACTAGTTGCTCTGCTTCTGCCTTTGTTTCTTGATATGCATTGAAGAATGTTTCTGCATAGGGTGTTGATTCATCAATACCCTCTTCACTAGTACCGTCAAACACCACACTTGGGGTGCTGGTATAAACTAGATAGTTAATATTATGTTTTTTACACGCACCGATAACATTTTGTGTCGCAACCACATTAGCCTGATAATACTTATCATAATCACCCCACACGCCGGCCATCGCTGCAACGTGATAAACAATATCGCAGCCACTCGCTGCAGCATCGATATCATCAGCCTTACATAAATCACCTTGAACCGCATCAACACCTAATTCTAATAGTTCGGGATAATGACCTCGTTGAATTGACCTTACTGTGTCACCTCGTTTTAATAAAGCCCTGACAATTGCACCACCGAGAAATCCACCGCCACCTGTCACTAAGGCCTTCATGCTAATTTTCCTTCAGCCCATTTTGCCAATTTCTCACGCCCAATCTTGGCATTGTGTCGAATGTCCACAGGGAAGCCAGAATGAAATAAAACATGCTTGATATTTTTTGTCACGGAATTATGACTACCCAACTCAAGTAATTCTTCAGTCAGTTTGTTTTTATCCACGCTTTTCTTTTCCGCTTCTAATTCAACACAAATAACTGGAGTAATTTTATTGTTAAGTTCTGCCCCAACTAACGCGGTTCGAAAAACTGATTCGTGTTTATTAAAAATACCTTCGCAACATATCGTATATAAAGTTTCGGTCTCTGTAATGACACGCTGGCTCTTACGTCCACAGAACCAAATACGGCCGTCATCATCAAGATAAGCGATATCTCCCATACGATGATAAAAACCATCATCAGTCTGTATCTTGGCCAATCTCGTAGCATTATCACGATTAAAATAAGACCGTGTCACCTGTGGGCCTTTGACACAAATTTCACCAATCTGATTAGCGGGCAACTCTAAATCTTTATCCCAAGTAGTAATAACATCATCAGTGATTTTAATAATTCTAATATCTAGATTGGAAACAGCTTTCCCAACACAGACTCCCTTGCCTTCGACCGTTGCATTTGCAGTCTCGTTAAGGATGACATTACTCCCAACAGAGCTCACAGGGAGTGACTCTGTTGCACCATAGGGTGTAAATATCTGCACCTCATTATTAATTAGAGATTTAAATCTCTTTAGTACAGAAGGAGCAACTGGGGCACCTGCAGATAGAACACGTTTTAATGTGGGTAATTTACTTTTGTTCGCTTCGCCCCATTTCCCAACACGATTTAATAAGGCCGGCGACCCAAACATGGTTGTACACTTATAATCATTAACAGCATCAACAATGGTTTTGGGATTGACATGACCTGGTCGCGTAAAATCCATCTTTGGTATCACAGACGTCATGCCTAATGCAGGGGCAAATAAAGCAAACAATGGAAACGTCGCCAAATCTATCTCGCCCGGCTGAATATCATAGAGCTTTTTCAATGCCTCATGCTGCGCTGTAAAATTAGCATGCGTATAAACAACACCTTTTGGAATGCCCGTACTACCACTAGTAAACAGAACCGCAGCCATATCTTCGGCAGGTGTGTTGTTAAGACTAAAGTGTTTATCTTTTGCTTTAGCTCTAATCTGTCCAATACTAGTTATAAAACGAGCTAATAATGGATTGTTGCCGACAAGTACGGTCTTAGTAATTGTCTTCTTTGACCAGCCGAGTGTCAGACGTGCAATATGTGCGGTACTAATACCAATAAACGCTTCCGGCTCAGCCTCTGCTAAACACTTGCCCAGATTTTTAATACCCATACCCGGATCGACAGCGACTAAAACTGCCTCAAGTTTGAATAAGGCAAAGACCAAAGCAAAGAAATCAAGACCTGGCTTAACCATTAATACCGTTCGCGTCCCTTTGCCTATGCCATGAACTTTTAAACCATTTGCAAGAATGTTGCTGACTTCATCCAGTTCCTGATAGGTATATGATTTTTTATAAAGAACAAGATCAGACTTATCACTAGCACCTGTTGACTGCACAACCACAGCATGGGTATTCGGCTGCTTTTGCGCCATCAACGGTAAATGGGACGCAATGTTTGATGACGTCATGGGATAATTTTTAGCCACAGAAAACACAGAGAACA
>JBLHKL010000093.1:0-8584 GCA_047618295.1 Gammaproteobacteria bacterium
TGGTGAATCTTCAGGGCATATTATTTGTTTAGATAGAACCTCAACCGGAGACGCCATTGTGGCTGCCTTGCAAGTGCTCGAAGTGTTGGTTGATGAAGGTATTAATCTACGCGAAGCCAAGCAAGGAATGAGCAAATATCCACAAACGCTAGTGAATGTGCCTATTAAGCAGAAAATCGATATTTCAAAATCTAAAAGAATTCAGCAAGCCGTTAGTGATGCTGAGTCTCAACTGGCAGATAGCGGTCGAGTACTATTGAGGCCTTCTGGTACCGAACCGTTAATCCGCGTGATGGTTGAGGGCGTTGATGCGCCTCAAGTGCGTATTCTGGCTGAGCAGATTGCTTCGGCTGTTTCTGAAGAGTGTGCTGCCTAATAGCGCCTCATTACCGATCCTTGATTGAATTTCTTATGCGCGCTAGGTAAGCTTGCGCGCTCCAACCTATCTAGTTGATTATATTTATGCGTCGATCCATCGTAGCGGCAAATTGGAAGTTAAATGGCAATCTTGGAATGGCTAAATCGTTAGTCACCGCCATTGATACGCATAGTCACGGACTAGAGGGCGTAGATGCGGTTATTTGCCCACCATTTCCATATCTGGGTCATGTGGGTGACATGATATCAGCGAGTAATGTGTATTTAGGTGCACAATCAATTGCTGAATATGAAACGGGCGCCTATACCGGTGAAGTTTCTGCAGAAATGGTCGCTGAGGTAGGTTGTCGATATGCCATTGTCGGTCATTCAGAAAGACGCGAGTATTATGGCGAAACAGATGCTATTGTAGCCGCCAAGTTTTTGCGCATTCAAGCTGCTGGACTAATTCCTATACTATGTGTGGGTGAAAGTTTACAGCAGCGCGAACAAGGAATAATGCAAGACACTATTGTGAAGCAAGTGAATACAGTAGTGGCTCAAGCAGGAATATCCAACATGCACAATGCAGTGTTGGCTTATGAGCCAATTTGGGCGATAGGAACAGGTAAATCTGCCTCGCCAGAACAAGCTCAAGAAGTGCATGCAATCATCAGATCAGAGATAGCTAAGCAATCTGCAGAAGTTGCAGAAGGGTTAAGAATTCTTTATGGCGGTAGCGTGAAAGCAAATAATGCGGTTGAGCTATTTTCACAACCGGATATAGATGGTGGCCTAATTGGTGGTGCCTCTTTGGATGCAGAACAATTTAATGCAATTGTGGCTGCAGGTTCTTCTTAATAGATTTATTACAAATACGGTAGTTACGAATGTTATATAGTATTTTGGTTTCAGTAGACGTACTTATTGCTGCGAGTTTAATTGGCTTAGTATTATTACAAAGAGGTGCGGGTGCAGCAGCCGGGGCAGCGTTTGGCGGCGGCGGCGGCGGCGGCGGTGGCGGTGGCGCATCTGGTTCTGTGTTTGGTGCAAAAGGCTCTTCGTCATTTATGACACGTGCAACGGCAGTACTGGCAGCAGCTTTCTTTATCAATAGTATTGTTCTCGCTTATCTAGCCAGTAACCGTGATGTGGCTGAAAGCGTGATGCAGTCGGTTACACAAGAACAGCAAATTGATATGCCTGAAACATCGTCTGATGTTCCTAATGTAATTAATTTGCCTGAAGGATCATCAGCAGAAGAGATGCTCGATATTGTTAAACAAGAAATGGAAAAGAAATCAGATGAAGCGTCTGATTTACCTCAAGCTGCTGGCGATGCACTCGATAACAGCATAGACAATGCTGAGCAAGCAATACCGTCTGATATCCCTCAGTAATTATTCATAGGCTGTTTTCTACAGCTTAAAAAGAACATAGCCGATGTGGTGGAATTGGTAGACACGCTGTCTTGAGGGGGCAGTGGCGAAAGCTATGCCGGTTCGACTCCGGCCATCGGCACCACACTTACTATCCAGCGAAGTCCGTGAACTTCCTAAAACTCTTCTATCGTAGCTATATTTGGGGCTTTATAGCTCCACTCCCATCCAGTGTCATCCTTTGACATCCTCAAATATTGGGGGTATTTTCGGGGGGTATCAAATTACAGATAGCGTCATACATAGCCTTGAACAAAACGTTTTTCCTATACATTGACATCATCCATGTCCTTACAATTCTGAGTAGTCCAGAATTAGTGGCTAGTCGTCAACAGTTCAGGAAGCAGGGCTGAATTATACGAGAGAAAAAACTTATGCAACGAAGCAAACAGATTATCCTTGCCCTGACCATTGTCACTTTGATGCAATCGGCGTTCGCGCAGGATACTGCCAGCAGCAAGAAGGAATACTCGCCCTACGTCAACCGTGATTATCCGCAGAATGTCTACTGGGGCGACTCGCATGTTCACACATCTTATTCGTGGGATGCTGGCCTGGTGGGGAATACTTTAGGGCCGGATAAGGCTTATCGCTTCGCAAAAGGTGAGCGAGTGATAAGCAGTCACAATATTCCTGCAAAACTTGTACGACCACTCGACTGGCTCGTAGTGGCTGACCATGCTGAGAGTATGGGGGTCTCGGTATTAATCGAACGATCTGATCCTGCCATTATGGCGTCGGATATTGGCAAGGCGACTCACGATTTTTACAAGGCGGGAAAGATTTATGAGGCATTTGCACACTGGGGTCTTAATGCTATCGTCAAGGGTAATGACCCCTTAAAAGACCCTAAATTAACCCAAACCGTTTGGGGTGAAATAGTCGACTATGCCGAAGAGCATAATGACCCGGGTAAATTTACCGCATTTATTGGCTACGAGTGGTCTTCTGCTCCACAGGGTAATAATTTACACCGTGTATTGATCATGCGTGGTAATGGAGAACAGGCAAAACAAGTATTGCCTTTTAGTGCCTATGATTCCGACGATCCTGAAGACTTGTGGACCTGGATGGAGCAATATACCCAGAAAACAGGAGACGAGATATTTGCTATTGCTCACAACGGCAATATTTCCAATGGAGTAATGTTCGCCCTAGAAAACCAAAAGGGTGATGCCATTGATAGTCAATATGCCGAGCGCAGAATTAAATGGGAGCCTCTATACGAAGCCACTCAAATGAAAGGCGATGGAGAGTCGCACCCACTACTCTCGCCCGATGATGAGTTTGCAGACTATGAAAACTGGGATCGGGGCAACTGGGCCGGCGAAAAGAAAACTCCAGAAATGCTTGCTCACGAATATGCTCGGGGTGGATTGAAGCTGGGCCTCCAGCTTGAAAAAGAACTCGGGGTTAACCCATTTAAATTCGGTCTAATTGGTGCAAGCGATACGCACACTTCACTTGCAAGTACTCGGGAAGATAATTTCTTTGGTAAAGTTTCCCCTATGGAACCCAGTGCTGACAGGTTTAAAGGTGAAATTGTTCCAGATCCAGGCAAAGTTGGCACGGCTACTTATGACTTCGAAACAATCGCATCAGGTCTGCAAGGGGTTTGGTCGAGAGAAAATACACGTGAGTCGCTGTTTGATGCCATGCGTAATAAAGAAACCTACGCCACCACCGGTACACGCATCAGTGTTCGAGTGTTTGGTGGTTGGGACTATACAGAGAGTGATGTCTACAGCCCTGATTTTGTACACCTAGGATATGATAAGGGCGTCCCTATGGGTGGAGACTTGAAAGTTGCCTCCGCAGGTCAAATACCACGGTTGATGGTGCAATCTCTAAGAGATCCTGATGGTGCCAACCTTGATCGCGTGCAAATTATTAAAGGCTGGCTCGATGCCAACGGCAAAACACAGGAACGTATTTACGATGTCGCATGCTCAGATGAACGCGCTATTAAGGCTAATCGCTGCGAAGGCCCCGTAGGCAGTACCGTTGATGTCAAGACAGCAACCTATAACAACAGCATCGGCGATGCTGTGTTAAGCGCCTATTGGCAAGACCCTGAGTTTGATGCCACGCAACATGCATTTTACTACGTGCGCGTGCTGGAAATTCCAACCCCGCGTTGGACGACCTATGATGCCGCCCACTTTAATGTTGATCTGCCAGAAGGCGTGCCGGCGACACAACAGGATCGTGCTTACACCACACCAATTTGGTATACACCCTGATTTAAACGGGCTAACAACCCAGTCTACGTTGACAGGCGCAGGAGCGTTACTGCATGGTAGCTATGCGTAAGGCTCCACTGGCAATTTCAGTGGCTGTATTCTCCTTTATCAGAAACCGATTTACCCCCTTGGTTAGTGGTACTTATGTATAGCGGTGAATATCGATCATCGGATGTCTGATTAGGTTCGTGATCGGCTGCTCGCTCTAGCTATTCGGGCGTCCGGTGTGTGCCGAAAGCAGTCATTCATTATTTCTACTTACGATGGCCATCCTCTTTCTTATTTTTACACCCATGACATTTAAGTTTGGGGGTACAAACGGGGGTATTTATGGCAAGTTAGTTTTACTAACTTATATAATTCACCAGCTTGAATAACCAGTTTGTTTCTGGCCATCGCACCATACTGTGAATTTACCGCTATTCGAACCTCAATAAACAACAATCCGGTAAACGTGGTAACTCACTGAATTAAAAAAAAGAATCAAATGCCCCGTTTAATTAATGGTTTAATTGATTAAACGGGGCATTTGATTGTTAAAATTAGCTGCATTATTATCGAGATAAGAGGTAAGTTTATTGCTTATCATTACCAGACAATTTAAGAAAACAAGGTCATATGAAAAGTTTAGCATTAGTGTTATTTGGATTTGTTGCGCTAGTCGTATCAAGTAACGCATCAGCGCTGATGGCAACGAGCTATGGGTTTGGCTGCATTACAAGTAATACGCCGGGGAATTGTGCGGCAGAGACTGCATTTAGTTTCACTGCTGAAGAAGTGCTAGCGGGAGAAGTTACCTTTACGCTTTTTCACGCAGATACTATGACTGACACAGGTGAGATAACGGAAGTGTACTTTGACGGTAGCGATAATCTTGGCAGCTACATTTCTAGTAACCCGGAGTGGAACGAGAATGTATCCCCACCACAGTTACCAAGTCAAAATACAGCTAATCCAGCCTTTGTCACGGATTTTGCGCTTGACTCAGATTTTACTGGGCAAACACCAGACGCACCATTAGTGCCAGGTGGCTCATTAGAAATAGTTTTTGCTCTATTAGCCATGACATCTTTTAGTGATGTTGTCGATGCTATCGAAGATGGAAGCTTGAGGTTAGGTTTTCATGTTAGATCTATAAATCTTGGTAGCGGAGATGGCGGCGAGTCATTTGTTAGTGTTAGTGCTGTTCCTGTGCCCGCTGCAGTGTGGTTAATGGGAACAGGTTTGATCGGGCTTATTGGCTTCGGACGAAGAAGACGTTCAATGTAGCAAATATCACATAACTGAGTTACCGAAAAAGGCTGCTAACTGCAGCCTTTTTTGTGCGTGAGATTAAAATTGTTAAAGCAAAAATGCGATAAAAATTTAACGATAACTAATATTTTCACGTAAATAATTCCATGATTCATTTATGCTTCAGAGTCACGTTGTTATCCTAATGTTTTTTGTAATTGCCTTCGTCAAAATGGAATGGGAACTCTATTTGAGTATTTATGGATGCGAAAAATAGGGTTCGAAGATAGATTATTTATAGTAAGGAATAGTATAATTTTGTATAGATCGATGAAAATAGTAGCTTTCGGGGCATGTTAAGGCTTGTTGGTAAGCATGCTTACCAGTAAAATTATGTGAAGTTTAACCTCAAGGAATTAAAATAATGAACAAAATAATTTTTAGCATTTTAATAGCAATGCTGTTGGCTGGTGTGGCAGTGGCAGAAAAAAAATCAGAGCCGAAAGCGGCAACGCAAAACAAGATAATTAAACCTAGTGGCTTTCTAGGAAATTACGATGATTTTAAGGTTATTAATCCACAGACCAATGCAAAGGTTTGGATTAAAAAACCGCATGAAGATCTTTCGGTTTTAAAAGGTTATAAAGCAATTGTATTTTCACCCATTGAAGTATGGATGGATCAATCGTCTGGATATCAAGGCATTGATCCCAATGAGTTAAAACTGATTACAGATTATTTTCTAGAACAACTTCAAGGAAGAATAGGCAAAACTCTTGAAATCGTCGAAAAAGACGGTCCAGATGTTATGAATTTGCGAATTGCTATTACGGGTATTAAAAAAACCAAGCCTAAAAGAGAAGTCTATGATTTCATTCCGGTGAAACTGGTGTGGAATGCTGGTAATGCAGGTTATCGTAAATTGGCAGGAAAGCATTTGAATGCATATGAGGCAACCATTGAAATGGAGATTCGAGATACTCAATCTGGTGATCGACTAGTAGCTGCAATGGATAAGCATTCTGTTAATGAAACCACGGGTAAAAACGAAGACACTTGGGCGCCTCTGCAAGAAGTTTTAGATTACTGGGCTAAAATTATTGGTGACAGAATTTCTCAAGCACAAGTTATGTAAATAAAGTTAACATTAATTCAATCAAGTGGTGGGTTGTGAAAATATGACTCATCACCTGAATTGATAAAAATTCAAATAATTCATCAAAGGTAAATTGATAATGAATGTAATTAAAAAGCTATCTACGTTAACGCTAATGCTGTTCATTTTGATGGCTATTTCATCACTCTCGTTACAAGCAGCTGAAAGCAGTGCTGAAGAAATCGACAGAGAAGTCGATGTCGCATTGCAACATCTTTTTAAAAGCTCTCCTGTTGCCGCTGAGTTAATGAAGGTGGCGAAAGGAATTTTAGTGTTCCCAGATGTGGTCAAAGCAGGTGTTATCGTGGGCGGGCAATATGGTGAAGGCGCGCTGAGAGTAGGTGGTAAAACTGAGAATTATTACAATACGGTAGCAGGCTCGTACGGCCTCCAGTTGGGTATACAAAAATTTGGATATGCACTTATTCTAATGACGCAAGATTCACTTGATCACCTGAAGAAGTCTAAGGGCTGGGAAATCGGAGTGGGTCCAAGCGTGGTTATAGTTGATGAAGGTATTGCGAAATCATTAACAACCACAACGGCAAAAGAAGATATCTACGCGTTCTTTTTTGATCAAAAAGGATTAATGGCAGGGCTTGGTATTCAAGGCTCAAAAATCTCTCCCATCACACCATAAAGAGCTAAATGCATAATCAAATGATTCCGACAGATATCATGGGGCTCAAATGGCTGCCAGTGATGGCTGTAATAGCCATCACTGGTTGCGCCAGTTTGCCGGAACGGAACCCTGTTCCTGTTGAGTATACTAATCATACAAGTATTGCTGGGATTTCAGAAGCTCGATTCTGGGCCGACGAGTGGCCAACCTTTTCTAAGGATCGTTTTGAATCATCCTCAGATGCTGATTTACAGGAGAGATATCCTGCAATTTATAATAAACCACATAATTATCTTGCCATTTCTGGTGGTGGTGCCAATGGTGCCTATGGTGCAGGGGTGCTTTACGGATGGAGCGAGTCAGGTACGCGCCCTGAATTTACCATGGTCACAGGGATAAGTACGGGTGCACTCACTGCACCCTTTGCTTTTTTAGGCTCAGATTATGATGATGAATTAAAAAACGTCTATACAACAATAACGACTAAAGATGTTGCGAAAAAACGAGGATTGATTGACTCAATCTTTGGCGAGTCTATTTACAATACTGAACCTCTAAAAAAAACCATTGCTAAATACATCACTGGCGATGTGATAGAAGCCATTGCAGCTGAGCATAAGCGCGGGCGTAGGCTTTATATAGGGACAGTTAATCTGGATGCGGGTCGTTCTGTAATATGGAATGTTGGTGCAATTGCGGTAAGTAACCACCCACAAAAGATCGAATTAATTCGCGATGTTATGCGTGCATCTTCAGCCATCCCCATTGCTTTTCCACCTGTCCTAGTATCGATAGAAGCAAACGGCAAACAATACGATGAGTTACATGTGGATGGAGGTACCGGATCACAAGTGTTTGTCTATCCTGCTGCGGTTGACTGGAAATCAATTACAGAAAAACTAAGAGTGAAAGGAGAGCCAAAAGTGTATGTGTTGCGCAACTCTTTCCTTGATCCAAATTATCATGGTATTGATCGATCAATTTTACCGATTGCAACTCGCACGATTGAATCTCTAATCAGAACACAGGGTGTGGGTGATTTATATGAAATCTATGCCTTATGTAAAAGAGATGGCAATGATTTTAATCTCGCCTACATTCCCGCTAGCTTTGTAGAACAGCCTAGTGAAGGGTTTGATCCAATCTATATGACTAAACTGTTTGACCTTGGTTATCAGAAGGGCCTCAAAGGTTATTCTTGGACAAAAGGTCCACCTGGATTTGAGACAGAATCAGACTTTAAGTATATAAAAGACGTTAAGTAATAGTGTGAGGGTTTTGGTAAGTCTAGAATAATAAAAATACAACTGACTTATCTGGGGTTAAATCGTTATGGCTTCATCCTGGTCAGCGATTAGAGATAGTCGAGAAAATTGATGTGTTCTGGGTGGGGATGGAGGTCGTTATAATGGCGAGTTTGAGTTTTAGAGCTATCTTACGATGGTATTAGTGCCAGTGTTCTATGCAACTTCTAATAAGCTGTCTCATAAATAAATAATGCAGGTCAATTGAAATAGACCTGCATTATCTTGGT
>JBLHKL010000094.1:0-8583 GCA_047618295.1 Gammaproteobacteria bacterium
ATACAACTATATCACCTCGTGCAGGGGTCTTGTTGTCTACAATTTTATTATGGATAACAGGTAAGCGAATACCATAGTCAAATTTATTGACCAATATAAAATCACCAATTAATAAGGTCGGCATCATAGAGCCTGATGGGATTTTAAAGGGTTCAAAAATAAAAGATCGTAGAATCAATACAATTAAGAAGATCGGGAAAAATGATTTTGCATATTCGACAAATAATGGTAGTTGTAATTGTTCTGTATTGTCAGCATCTTTGCCGTCCGCAGCTTTCCTTTCTCGACGAGGGACAAATACTAGGCTATCGATCAGCCAAATAATTCCACTGCTAAAGGTCAAAAATACCAATAAAGCTGAAAAATCGAAATTCATTTATCTTTTCCTACATGAAGAATTGCCATAAAGGCTGATTGTGGTATCTCTACTGAACCGAATTGCTTCATACGTTTTTTACCTGCTTTTTGTTTTTCTAGCAATTTACGTTTACGAGAAATATCCCCACCATAGCATTTCGCAGTCACATTCTTTCTCAGCGCTTTAACCGTCTGTCTAGCCAAAATTTTTGAACCAATCGCGGCTTGTATCGCCACTTCGTACATTTGACGAGGTATAAATTCCTTCATCTTCTCAGTCAACTCGCGTCCCCTGCTGATTGATTGATCCTGATGTACGATGCAAGAAAGGGCATCTACATGTTCATTATTTATCAGAATATCAAGTTTGACCAATTTGGCTGCTTCAAAACGATTAAAACTATAGTCAAACGAGGCAAAACCGCGGCTAACAGATTTAAGACGGTCAAAGAAATCAACAACGACCTCGCTCATAGGTAACTCAAATGACAAAGATATCTGTTTTCCTAAGTATTGTAACTTTTTTTGTACGCCCCGTTTTTCTATACATAAGGTGAGAACATTACCTAAATACTCTTGTGGGACAAGAATGTCTGCAGTAATGATAGGTTCTCGAATTTCGAGAATTTTATTAGGCGGAGGAAGTTTTGCTGGGTTATCTATACTGATGATTTCATTATTTGTAGAAAGAACCTCATATATTACTGTAGGCGCCGATATTATTAAGCCAAGGTCATATTCTCTTTCCAGGCGTTCTTGAACAATCTCCATGTGTAGCATACCAAGAAAACCACAACGGAATCCAAAGCCTAGGGCCTGTGATGATTCGGGTTCGTAATGAAGTGCTGCATCATTCAGTCTAAGCTTTCCGAGAGCTTCTCTAAAAGATTCATAATCAGATGAATCAATTGGAAATAATCCTGAAAATACTCGTGGTTGAATCGTTTGAAAACCGGGTAAAGCTTCTACTGAGGGCGCTTCTGTAAGCGTTAAAGTGTCTCCGACTGGCGCACCATCTATTTCTTTGATACCTGCAACTACATAGCCAACTTCACCAGTATTAAGAACCTTTTTGGGATTGCGTTTAGGTGTGAATGTCCCAACTTGATCAACCAGAAAGTCTCTTCCCGTTGACATTATTCTGATTTTCTTACCAACATCCAACTGCCCATCAATTATGCGTACTAAGGAGACTACGCCAAGATAGTTATCAAACCATGAATCAATGATTAGCGCCTTCAAAGGACCTTCTGAATTTCCTTTTGGGGGCGGAATTTTAATTACCAATTCTTCTAATAGTTCTTTTATACCCTCACCTGTTTTCGCGCTAACGCGCAAGGCATCTTGTGCGTCTATACCAATTATTTCTTCAATTTCATTAATAACACGCTCAGGTTCTGCCGATGGCAGGTCAATTTTATTTAATACAGGCAATACTTCAAGGTCATTATTTATAGCTGTTAAGCAATTAGCGACACTTTGAGCTTCAACACCCTGCGCAGCATCAACAACGAGCAAAGCTCCTTCACATGCCGCCAATGAGCGTGACACCTCATAACTAAAGTCCACATGTCCTGGTGTATCAATAATATTAAATTGATATTGCTCACCATTATTGGCTTCATAATAAAGAGTAACGCTTTGTGCTTTTATTGTAATACCCCGTTCTCGCTCAATATCCATCGAGTCCAGTACTTGTTCAGACATCTCACGTTCCGTTAAAGCACCGCACATTTGTATAAATCTATCTGCCAGTGTCGATTTACCATGGTCAATGTGGGCAATAATTGAGAAATTTCGTATGTGCTGCATTAATTGTGTCACTTATGTGTGTTGTCTAACTGTTTGTTTACAAAACGCGCGATTCTATACGATCTTATTCAGACCATAAATCAATTATGGAAATATATATGAGATTTAAAGACTAAACTGCATCTTTAAAGTGGTTTAAAAGCATTTGCTCTTCAAGATGATATTGACAGATCTCTTTGTCTCCCTCAGCAAGTAAAGGAATACGAGCAGCAAACCTTTCGGTTAATTCTGAGTCATGCTCTATATCAATTATTTCTACTTTGAAATTGTATTGATTTTGCCATGGTTTTAAAGCATCCCGCATTTCATGACACAAACAGCAATCTTCCCTTGAATAGATTATCAGCGTCCGTTCAGCATTATTCATCAATTTTAAGAGCAAGGAAAATTGGACCGCCGCGACGCTGTATAAGCACCGGTATTGATCGCCCCTTAGGTAATTCTTTAACTATCTCGTAAAAGTGAGATGAATCCTTTATTTTAATATTATTCAAAAGAAGAATTATGTCTCCTTGGCGTATGCCCGCTTTTTGTGCTGGTCCTGTATTTATATTTTCTACCAAGATGCCATTATCTTCGAGATCGAGCTCTTTTATCTGTTCATCAGTCAAATCTTTAGCGATGACATTTAAGGCATTTTCATCAGGTCTTGATGAGGTAGTTGAAGCTTTGGCAATGACTTCATCATCAGTGGGTAACTCTGATATTTTAACTTGGATAGTTTTATGTTTAGACCGACGTATAATATCAACAGAAACTGTTGTATCGACCAACGTGGCCCCAACTAATGGCGGCAAGTCTGAAGAAAAACTGACCTTACCACCATTGAACTTGATTACAATATCTCCTACTTCTATCCCTGCTTTTTCTGCTGGGCCATTAGGCAAGACCTTTGCTATTAATGCTCCGTGAGGATGGTCCATGTCAAAAGATTCAGCTAATTCACGTGTTACATCTTGTATTAGGACTCCGAGCCAACCTCTACTTACGCGGCCTTTATTTTTTAATTGTTTATAGACATTTTCAACTACATTAACCGGGACCGCAAAGGACAAGCCCATGAAACCGCCTGTTCGGCTATAAATCTGCGAATTAACACCTATAACCTCTCCATCCAGATTAAATAATGGACCACCTGAATTTCCTGGATTAATGGCAACATCGGTTTGAATAAATGGCACATAATTTTCATTTGGTAGACTGCGACCAATTGCACTAATGATGCCTGCTGTTACTGATGCGTCAAAACCGAATGGAGAACCAATTGCTAAGACCCATTCTCCTACTTTGATGTTTGAAGAATTCCCAAGTTTCAATATGGGCAAGCTCGTCGCTTCAATTTTTAAAACTGCAATATCACTTCTTTCATCGCTGCCAATTAATTCGGCAACAAACTCACGTCTATCATTTAAACGGACGATAATTTCTTCGGCATCTTTTACTACATGGTGATTTGTTATCACGTATCCATCTTGAGAAATGATAAATCCTGAGCCTAAAGATGAGCGCTCTTGTGATGGTCCTTGACCTTCAGGTATTTCACCAAAGTATTTTTTAAAAAAATCATGAAAAGGACTATCTTCGGGGATATCTGGCAAGTTGTACCCAGGTGGCAAACCGCCAGCTGCAGCACGGGTGCTTTTTGCACTTGTACTGATATTCACGACTGCCGCAGCGTTTTCGGTAACTAGACCAGTGAAATCAGGCAGTGCCCGTGCATACCCTAGGGTGGTATGCAATAGAAAGAATAAACTTAAAAATGGTATAAATAATTTTTGCTGCATTATTGATATTCCGTGATAGGTCGTTATCTGATTACTCTCTGTCATTAGTCATGACTGATACTAAGACTAAGACATTCTAAAGGTTGCTAATAATTGGAAATACTTAATGATAGGACTTTACTGAATCTGCCATTAATTTAACAGTGCTTTTAGGTACTTCGCCTACTGCTGTGATCTGATACCCACCTGCAAAAACTGCGTAAGTATTAACACCCCCAAAATTTGATGCGCCAACTACAATATCGGGTTGTTTATTTAATTTTTCAACATAAATAGAAACCATAGCTAAGCCATCACTATAAACTAGGTGTTCAACAGGCATTCGACTCGTCAACATGGGTTCTTTCGATTGTTCGCTCATAGAAAACCCTGCTGGCATCCAGGTAACCTTCCATTGTTTCTCACTTTCATTTGCGTCTAAAGCGTCATTAGGTGAGTTTTTATACCAGGTAAAACCTTCAGCGGCTGTTGATGGCTCTAATAGAGCATCATCAATGTCATCTAGTACATTCAATTGAGCAAACATAATTTGTTCGAGTGTGACGCCTAACTGATTCTTGAGTTCTGACTTAAGCAACAATTTAGATTGCTTGTCTATCCACAATTGGTAGCCGTAACGATACTTGTCGATAGGCCTGATATTAATAATCCATGCATCTAAGCCTGCAATGCGATCTTCACCGGCAATTTCAAAAATATAAAAATCAGAAATTGATTTGATTGGTTGTGGTAAATAGGTAGAGACAAGCTTTCCTAAACGGCTCTTCTCAACAACAACAGCTTTATTCTCAGGGAAATAACACCTGACCTGGTCTTTATCCCGTATAACCTCTCTTGCATGACCCGTCAGTGAGATTAAACGTTCGAATGACTCTCCGTTGCCAGATTTATGGATAATTCTCATGGTGTCCATTTGCTTGCCTATGCTGTAGACAAAGACGCCATCATAATTTAAAGATCGGCTTGCTGCCGACATTTCATCTAGCAAGACCTGTGGCTCTGGTAGATTGTCAGCTGAATAAACAGTGTGCACACTCCCGACGAGAAGCGCTGCCAGAAGATATAATGATTGATACTTCAACTAATACTATTCCTGTGTTTCTATTGTGACTAGCCTTACATAAGGCAAAATCCCATTCATGCTGCCATTACTTCGATACTCATTATGGTTCATTAAATAATTGTTAAGGCGCTGGTTAGCAACGTCTTCTGGAGTATCCGATTTTCTAACAGATGCAGGTAACACCTGAGCGTTTGGGAAACTAAAAGTTTGAGATTGCGGTGCTGTAGTATTTGCTGCGAGAGTCGGTGTAGTAGAAACCGAATTAGAGTCGTTGCTATTTTGAACACTAAATACAGCAGCCATCGCAACTGATGCTGCAATAGCAAAGCCTGCGAGTGGTTTTAAGTTAAATTGTTTAGTTTTTTGAGGGGCAAGAACTGTAGGTTCATTGCGAAGTGCATTACTTACTGATGTAGAAATTTGGCTTGAGATTTTTTCTGGTAGTTGTTCGCGCAGACAATCTCCAATTAGATGATAGCGTGACCATGTCTCTTTCATCTCTTGGTTATGAATTAGCTCATCAAAGACATTATCGCTATTACCTTCGTATTCACCATCGATTAATGCTGACAGTTCTTCGTTGTTATGTTCGCTCATATGTTTAGCCTATATTTCAATTTTGCAGTAATGGACTCATCTTTTCATCAATTGCTTCACGGGCGCGAAATATTCTAGACCTAACGGTACCAATAGGACATTCCATAACACTCGCGATTTCTTCATAACTCAAGCCTTCTACTTCTCTCAGCATGATTGCTGTTTTTAAATCTTCGGGCAAATCTTCAATAGCCTTCAAAACAGTTCCCTGTAATTCATCTTTAAGCAATAAATTTTCAGGTGTTGCCTGTTCTATTAGAGCACTATTACCTTCAATTTGTTCAATCTCCGATACATCATAATCGCTTGACCTTGGCCGACGTGATTGTACAGCAAGGTGATTTTTTGCTGTATTAACCGCAATTCGATAAAGCCAAGTATAAAATGCACTATCACCACGAAAATTAGGTAATGCGCGATAAGCTTTTATAAATGCTTCTTGTGTGACATCCAAAGCATCACTATGGTTCCTGACAAATCGCAAAACTAGGTTAACTATTCGCTGCTGATATTTAAGCACAAGCAGATCATAGGCAGCTTTTTCGCCATTTTTGACCCGTTCTATGAGCTCTTTGTCTGTAACTTTATTGGCCATCTGGCCTATCCTCTTGTGCTATTATTTGATATGTCGCAATGTAAAATGGGCTGTTTGATTTTGTGCACTTGCTTTGCAAATTATATTAGTATTCAACAATCAAAGGCTTAGATAAAAAAATGGCAATACTACCTTAAGTAAGATGCATGACCAACAACAACATGATGTATTAATAATAGGTAGCGGTGCTGCAGGGCTCAGCCTCGCATTAAAACTGGCTGATGATGCCAGTGTTGCAGTTCTATCAAAAGAAGCACTAAACGAAGGTGCTACGCTGTATGCACAAGGTGGTGTTTCTGCAGTCCTTGATGAGCAGGACTCAATTGAATCTCATGTTCAAGACACATTGAGTACCGGGGCGGGACTGTGCGACCCCAATATAGTCCGCTTTGTCGTCGAACGTGCTTACAAAAGCATCGATTGGTTGGTAGAACTAGGTGTCGATTTTACCCGCGCGGACACTAACTCAGAGAGTAATTCACCATTTCATTTGCATCAAGAAGGCGGACATAGTCATAGACGGATTATTCATGCCGCGGATGCAACGGGAGAGGCCATTGAAACAACACTTGAATCACGTGTTCGACAGCACCCGAATATCCATTTATACGAGCACCATATTGCTGTTGATTTAATCACAACAAATAAATTATCAAACTCTGGAAGTCGTTGTCTTGGTGCATATGTGCTTGATATTAAAGATAATAACGTAATGGTGTTTAGTGCCAAGAACGTTGTTCTAGCATGCGGTGGCGCAGGGAAGGCCTACCTTTACACAAGCAATCCTGATGGCTGTACTGGAGATGGTATTGCAATGGCATGGCGTGCGGGTTGTCGTATCGCAAATATGGAATTTATCCAGTTTCATCCAACTTGTCTTTATCACCCAATGGCAAAATCATTTCTTATCTCTGAAGCATTACGCGGAGAAGGTGCAAAATTAGTCCTCAAAAGTGGTGAAGCTTTCATGCATCGCTACGATCAACGTGAAGAATTAGCTCCGAGAGATGTAGTTGCACGCGCAATTGATTATGAAATGAAGCGTTTGGGTCATGACTGTGTATATCTTGATATCACACATAAATCCTCCGACTTTATTGAAGAACATTTCCCAACGATCAATAAGCGCTGCCTTGATCTCGGTATAGATATGTCACGAGAGCCTATCCCGGTTGTTCCTGCCGCCCACTATACTTGTGGAGGAGTTATGATTAATCACGAAGGACAAACCGATATAGTGGGTCTATACGCTATAGGAGAAACTAGTTGCTCCGGCTTACATGGGGCAAACCGCATGGCCAGTAACTCTCTTTTGGAGTGCGTAGTCTTTGCTCATGCCGCTTCTGAAGCTATCCGGCAATCATTGTCCGCTATTGATATGCCTGGAAACCTACCTGAATGGGATGAGAGTCGAGTCACCGATTCTGATGAAGAAGTGGTAGTTAGTCATAACTGGGATGAAATACGTCGATTTATGTGGGATTACGTCGGTATTGTTAGAACCACTAAACGACTTCAGCGTGCACAACATAGAATTGAGTTGTTAAAGTCGGAAATCACTGATTACTATGGTAATTTTAGAATAAGCAAGGATCTAGTCGAGTTGCGTAATTTGGCCGTCGTTGCCGAGCTGATCATTGAATCTGCACTAAAAAGAAAAGAAAGTAGAGGGCTCCATTTTACGGCTGATTACCCTATCGCAGAGATTTCTGATAAAGGCGAAAATACCGTCATAAAGGCAAAAATAGCTGAAAATGGTCACATTGCCGTCTAAATGTAATCTATACTATTCAGTTAGTTACACTGGTTATTAGGAAAGTAATAAATAAATCTAATTACATATTGTTATACATAGTAAGCGCAAGGCATTAATGCTACTGGCATTTCTTTTGCGTTCATCGTCACATGAAAACTATATATATCATGATATGACGACTTAAATAGAACATATGGCCGACATTACAGACATTAGCGAGTCACCCGGTATTCAAAACTCGAATCTCATGATCTCTTATCCGGAGAACATGACTGATGTGACTAACATGTCTATTCATGTAATGGGTGTTTTACAAAGCACACTTGAACTAGAGAAATTAGTCGAACTTTTTGATGAAGAGTTGGCCGCTATAGTCCCACATGACCATTTTAGTTATGTAAATGTAAATGAAAATATCAAATATGATATCGGCAATGTTGCACTACATAGCTCCAATTATCGTTTGGTTCTATTTGGGAAAAGCCTTGGACAAGTAACCATTTCCAGAAACACCAAGTTTGTTGAAGTCGAAATTCAGAAGATTGAAAGTTTAATCTCGGCACTGATTTATCCATTAAGAAATGCACTGCTTTACAAACAAGCTGTAGAGAAAGCCTAT
>JBLHKL010000095.1:0-8538 GCA_047618295.1 Gammaproteobacteria bacterium
TACCAAAACTGCTATTTCGCCGTGCCACATCTGCGTCTTGCCAGGCAGGATAAAGATTATGCATATCAGCTTCCATACGTGTAAAGCGTGACTTTTCATTGAGTCGACATTGACGACGACTATCACACTGCATATATCTCAACATCCAACTTGCCGGATAGATCTGTTCAATCACAAATAATCGATCTTCGGTTAATGCCGCAGAGGGGTTGAAGCGAAAACCACAATACAAGGACCAGCCACCATTGGCATAAAGTTCATTCCAAAAAGTATTGACGGCTATTTCATCAAAACTTTCGACAGGCAAAGTCTCAGCGTAAGTAGTGTAGGAAACACTAAGCAGACATAAAAGTAAGATTATCCGTAATCGGCGAAACACATTAATTATTACTATTTTTAAAATATTGTAGGCCTCATGATATACCAGTCTGCTTTAGAATGTGAACATATAGAACTTTAGCCTGACTAATACAGAAAATAATTACTAAAAAACTGAAATCATGGTCATCAACAATAAATCAATGCGCTTTCCCACTACATGGCTAATTATCGGCCTATTAGCTGTATTGAGTGCTTGTTCGGATAACCTATCTCAACTCGAACGCATTAAATCGCGCGGCACACTTAGAGTTGCGCTGATAGCAACACCACCGCTTTACTTTCCTGATGAGTCACTTATTAAAGGCTACGATTATGAAATCATAGCCAGTTACGCCAAGTCTATCGGTGCTGAGCTAGAAGTCATCCCTGCAAATACCATCAGTGAAATCATTACCAAGTTGAAACAAGGTAAGGTGCATATTGGCATTGCCGGTAATTCACCCGACTATCCAGACGAAAACATTCTAGGGAGCACCTCATACGATGAGGATGAATGGCATGTCATAGGAAACCGAAAAAATACGTTGCCCAAATCAGTCGATGACATAACACCCAGTACTATTATTGTCGCCAAAGGTAGTAAACCTGCTTTAGTTTTGTCTCATTTGAAACCAGAACACCCCTCGCTATTTTGGTTGGAACTCCCTAATGGTAATAACAGGCAAGTACTGGAACAGGTTAATAAAAATAATTTCAAACTCAGCGTTATCAGCGCGGATGTTTACAGGTATTACCGGTATCTTTTTCCTGAGATCAAGATCGCGTTTACATTATCAAAGCAATACCCCTCGCGTTGGCTTAGCTATAAGAGTGAGGATCTCTCTCTTTCAAATTCTATAGAGAAGTTCATTAATAACTATAAACAGAGTGGTAAATTGGAGCAGCGATACAATACTTATTATCGGCATCTTAATGTCTTTAACTATACTGACAGTTTCCATTATCTAAAACGTATCAAAGAAAGACTGCCGCAATATAGTTCGCTCTTTAAGAACGCTGCGAAAGACAATGAATTTGATGAACGCTTTCTGGCAGCGGTTAGTTACCAGGAGTCACATTGGGATGCTAAAGCACGTTCGCATACCGGTGTCCGCGGGTTAATGATGCTAACCAAAGACACGGCTAAACGTGTCGGGGTTGAAGATCGGCTGGATCCGGGACAAAGTATCATGGGTGGTGCAAAATACCTGAACATATTAAAAGCGTCTTTGTCTGAAAGAATTAAGGAACCCGATCGTTCATGGATGACACTAGCAGCATACAATGTGGGTTTAGGACATTTAGAAGACGCTCGCATCCTAACAGAATCTCTGGGCGATAATCCTGACTTGTGGATTAATGTTGAGAAGCACTTGCCAAAGCTTAGCCAAAAAGAATGGTACCAAAAAACTAAATACGGCTATGCAAGAGGACATGAACCTGTGGCATTTGTCAGGAGAATAAGGCGTTATTACGATATATTACGCTTGTATCAGCAAGAAGAAATACTGGAAAGACTCGAACAGCCTCTGGAACTGGATAAAGTGAAAATCACGTCTCCGGCATTGTAACTTAAGCTGGCGCTCTACTTTCTATCCTTTTATAGGCCTGGCTAAACTCAGTGACTAGCACCTCGGCTTCTGACACTTGACCTTCCGATAATTTATCACGCACGCGCTTTAATGCCTCATGAACATCCGCGTCACTCGTATCATTTGCCAATAATAACCAGGCATAGGCGCGGACATAATCTTTTTCAACACCTAGTCCTTTTGCATATCTCACACCTAACATATGCTGCGCTTTTTGAAAGCCCTGTCTTGCTGCTTTTTCAAACCATGAACATGCAATCGCTTCATCTATATGCACACCTAAACCATTGGCATAAAGATGCCCCAAGCGGTACTGCGCCTTAACATAACCTGCCTCCGCAGCCATGCGATAATATTTAGCTGATTCTATTTCGTTTAATGGGAGACCAAGACCAACGGCGTGGAGTTTTCCAAGTTGATAATTCGCTTTAGCGTAGGATTGTTTTGCTGCTGATTGAAAACATTGTTCAGCTGCTTTGAAATCTTGCGGTACACCTAAACCATTAATATAGAAAAGACCCATATTGAATTGCGCGCGTGCGTATCCTTGTTTGGCTGCGAGCTGATGCCACTTAAATGCTTCTTCATCATCCTGTGGCACACCAAGACCGCCACCATACATTAAAGCCAGATTATATTGCGCCTTGGCATAACCCTGATTCGCAGCTTCTTGGTACCAACGGGCTGCTTCTGCTTCATCCTTCTCGGTACCCTGCCCTTGTGCCAACATTAAGCCAACATTAAGTTGTGCCTTCATGTGACTTTGTTCTGCTGCGCGTAAATACCACTTCAAAGCCTCAGCATCGTTTCTTGGTATTCCAATGCCTTTGGAATACATGAATGCCAAGTTATATCGTGCACCCGCATGGCCTTGTTCTGCTGATTTGAGGTACCACTCAAAAGCCTGCTTATAATCTTTTTCTACACCAAGTCCGTGCTGATAACACCACGCTAAATTAGCCTGAGCAATAACATTACCTTTTCCTGCTGATTGATTTAAATATGTGGCAGCCTGCTCATGATCTTCGGGAACACCAATTCCACGTAGATACATTTGACCGAGACGCGATTGCGCCTTGCTTGAACCTTGTTCAGCGGCGTTACGATACCAAAATGCGGCCTGTCCCGGATTTAGCCGGACTCCAATACCATTCTCATACAGATCGGCTAATTGAAGCTGGGCATCGACATCCCCCGCATTAGCATCTTTTGTTAGTACCGATAACTGAACACTCATATAGTCAAAAATTTCCTGAGACTAAATCCTATTTAAAAAGCTTAGCCTGTACCACCCTATTTTGTATAGTAAATCATTATTATAAAACTCGATATGTATGACTTCTGATAGACTCTTGAGCATGACTAAAGAAACAAACCTACACAGTTACAGCCTGCTCGATCCAGATATGATTATTCATGCGATAGAATCACTAGATTATGTCTCTGATGGCAGGATACTGGCACTCAATAGCTATGAAAACCGCGTCTATCAGGTTGGGCTTGAAGATGAAGCACCAATAATTGCCAAGTTTTATCGAGCTGGTCGTTGGACTGATGACATGATCAGGGAAGAACATACCTTTATGCTGGAATTAGCAGACGCAGAGATTCCAGTCGTCGCACCTATAGCCAGAAACAATGAAACCTTATTTAATTACGGCGATTATCGATTTTCAATCTATCCCCGTTTTGGTGGATATGCACCCGAATTGGATAATCCGGATCATTTGTTACAGCTAGGAAGAATTCTAGCTCAGATACATAATATTGGAGAAGTCAGCGCCTTTGAATCTAGACCCAGCATTAATATCGAAGACTTTGCTATAAAACCGGTTCAGTATTTATTAGAAAATGATTTTATCCCTGCTTATTTGGAACCAGCCTATTCAACACTTTGTGAAGATCTTATTATTAGAATCAAGCATTGCTATGAACAAACAGGCGACTACAAAACATTAAGACTTCATGGTGATTGCCACCAGGGAAATATTTTAGTTCGTGATGAAAACTTTTATATAGTTGATTTTGATGATTCTCGATCAGGTCCGGCTGTACAGGACATATGGATGTTCCTGTCAGGTGATCGCAATTATATGACTGTGGGACTCAATGATTTTATGGAAGGTTATACGGAGTTTCGGGATTTTGAAGCACGCGAGTTGCATTTAATCGAGGCTCTTAGAACAATGCGCCTCATTCATTATTCAGCATGGCTTGCTAAACGTTGGGATGACCCGGCGTTCCCCATCGCTTTTCCATTCTTTAATACTCAGAACTATTGGGAAGAACAAATACTAAGTCTACGTGAACAAGCTTCGTTGATGGAGGAACCAGCGATTGTCTGGAAACGATATTAATGAAGAGCTGTTTAAATAATTTGCCACTGAGGTCACAAAGAAAGGCAAAAAAAATATCATTCAATAAAACTATAAAACTTAATTTATTAATTGTTTTTATCGGTGATCTCTGTGTACTCTGTCGCGTGTGATGAATATTGATAACTTATGACTACAGCAATAGTTACAAACCAGGCGTTATCTGAAAAAGCCCACATCCATGAAGATGCAAGAGAATATAACTGGCAATATATTCTCGAGATAGCAAAACAACATAAACGTCAGTTGGTCATGGCAAATATTATTGCCGTAATCGCGACACTGGCAAGCGTACCTGTTCCATTATTAATGCCCTTACTAGTCGATGAGGTTTTATTAAACCAACCCGGCGTAGTGGTTAGTTCTATAAACGCTATTACCCCTTCTGTATGGCACGGCCCAGTGTTGTATATATCAATTATTTTAATCATGACTTTATGCTTGCGTCTCACAGCATTAGTTTTGAACGTTTTTCAAACAAGACAATTCACTATCATTGCTAAAGATGTCATTTTCCTAATTCGACGAACACTACTAACGCGTCTTAATAAAGTGTCCATGTCTGAATATGAAACACTCGGTAGTGGCACAGTCGCTTCTTATTTTGTGACTGACCTAGCAACTGTCGATGAGTTTGTCGGATCGACAGTCAGCAAGTTATTGGTCGCCACTTTGACAATAATCGGTGTTGCCATAATTCTACTTATTATGCATTGGCAAATTGCAGTATTGATACTCTTTGCCAATCCAATCGTAATTTATTTCACAACGGTCTTAGGTAAGCGAGTTAAGGAATTAAAGAAAAATGAAAACTCTGCCTTTGCAGTTTTTCAACAATCTTTAGTAGAAACACTAGACTCTATTCATCAGATACGTGCCAGCAACAGAGAAAAGCATTATTTAAAACGTATTATTGAACAAGCAAGTGTGGTCAAAGATCACGGCATTGCCTTTGCTTGGAAAAGCGATGCGGCAGGCCGTTTAAGCTTTGTTGTCTTTCTATTTGGTTTTGATATCTTCCGTGCCGTAGCAATGCTGATGGTTGTTTTTTCCGGATTAACTATTGGTCAGATGTTTGCTGTATTCGGATATCTCTGGTTCATGATGGGTCCGGTACAGGAAATTCTGAATATTCAATACGCCTTTTATAATGCCAAAGCTGCATTGAGTCGAATCAATGAATTAATAAAGCTCGAACTAGAACCAGACTATCCGCATATCATCAATCCATTTGAAGATAAGAATACCGTTGGTATAAAAATCACCGACCTCCATTTTTCCTATGGCACTAACGATAATAATGGTAACGCTGATGTTTTAAACGGCATCAATCTCTCAATTGAACCGGGAGAGAAGGTTGCTCTCGTTGGTGCTAGCGGTGGTGGTAAATCTACATTAGTTCAAGTATTAATTGGCTTATACCCCGCAAAGAGCGGCAACATATTTTATGATAACGTTCCAGTAACGCAAATTGGCCTGGATGTTGTCCGAGAAAATGTTGCTACTGTCTTACAACATCCCGCACTGTTTAATGATTCAGTTAGAATTAACTTAACATTGGGACGTGAGCTTGATGAGAATCAATTATGGCACGCACTTGAGATTGCTCAATTAAAAGAAACCGTTGAAAAACTTCCTAACAAACTTGATACCATAGTAGGACGACAAGGCATTAGATTATCTGGAGGGCAAAGACAACGACTTGCAATTGCCCGCATGGTTTTAAGCGATCCAAAGGTAGTTATACTTGACGAGGCAACATCGGCATTAGATGCTGAAACCGAATATCATCTTCATACTGCCCTGGCTGATTTCCTAAAAAATAAAACAACCATCATTGTTGCACATAGATTGAGTGCGATTAAACAAGCCAACCATGTTTATGTTTTTGAAGCCGGCACTATTGGAGAACAGGGATCGCATCGCGAATTATTATCTCAGGATGGCCTTTACTCTAAACTTTATGGCGTTAGACAATCACATACTTGAAATTCTTATATGAAAAGTATTCTTCTATTTTTGACTATATTAACAAGTGTTTGTGCTTGTCAGAGTCAGAACAAAGAATTAGTAACCATCAATGGTCTGACGATGGGTACTACCTATTCAATCAAGATTGTAGCTGCCGATATTGCCCTTGATGATAAAAAAATACACACAGATATTGAAAGTATTCTGACTGAGATAAATCAGTCCATGTCCACTTATATTGCAGACTCGGAATTATCTCTTTTTAATCAATCCAGAATAACTGATTGGCAAGTCTTGTCTGCTGATCTATATCGAGTTATCCAACATGCTATTACAGTTAGTACCATAAGCAATGGTGCATTCGATATTACGCTTGGCCCTCTGGTAAACCTCTGGGGCTTTGGTCCTGATCCGTATACCCGAGATATACCCACTGACTCAGCCATACAATCTATAAAGCAACATACGGGCTTTGAAAAACTAGACTTTGATGAATCAACGCAGCGAATTTCCAAATCTGACCCCGTTGTCACCATTGACTTATCTGGTATTGCGAAAGGCTTTGCCGTAGATAAGATCGCACAGTACCTGAATGGCTTGGGTATTGCGGACTATCTGGTAGAAATAGGTGGCGAACTCATAGGCAAGGGCACGAATGTAAAGCAGCAAGCATGGCAAATTGGTATTGAACAAGCCAACCCTCTAGAACGCTCGGTACAACGTATTGTTAACCTAGATAATATCGCCATGGCAACATCTGGAGATTATCGGAATTATTTTGAGAAAGACGGTGTTCGCTATTCACATACGATAGACCCAGTGACGGGTAAGCCGATTAGTCACACACTAGCCGCAGTCACAGTACTACACAGATCAGCAATGCATGCAGATGCGTTAGCAACGGCCTTTATGGTATCGGGACCAGAAAAATCACTGGCACTGGCAAATGAAGTAGGTGTTGCACTTTATATGATCATAAAAACCGACGCAGGCTTTGAAGAGCGTTACAATGATAGATTCAAACCATATCTAACTAACTAAGTCTGCTTATATAAATAAGCACTACAGAGATAGCCATCGATGAATGAAATTATTTTCCTGATCATACTAGGCCTTGCAGTCTGGTTTTGGCAGGATGCCTTACGTGCACGCGAACTGGCTGTGAAACGCTCACGTCGATATTGTCGCGATATTAATTACCAGTTTTTGGATGAAACTGTGGCGATGACATCGATTAAACCCGGCCGTGATTTTTCTGGTAATTTTGCATTTCACCGTTATTACCGTTTTGAATTCAGCCCGGATGGTCAAAACCGTTTTAGTGGCACCGCCTATGTAATAGGTCATCATCTGCAATCGATACAGCTTGATCATCCTGATGGTATAATTCTGGACTCCAGTTTAAACAAAGAAGATTAAATCAACGGAGATTTAAACAATGCCTTCATTTGATGTTGTATCTGAGATTGACCAACATGAACTTACTAACGCGATTGATCAAGCGAACAGAGAAATAAGCAATCGCTTTGATTTTAAGGGAACCGATTCGAAGATTGAATTGGTTGATAATAGCCTGACTATCATCTCTTCATCTGAATTTCAGGTTAAACAGATTCATGACATACTTGAGACAAAGATAGTGAAACGCAGTATTGATATACGTTGTCTGGAGTACGGCGATATTGTTGAAAATAATAAAGAAGCTAGACAAACTGTTGCGATAAAAAAAGGAGTTGATACTGAGCTTGCCAGAAAGATAGTAAAAATGATCAAGGGTAGTAAGTTAAAGGTTCAGGCAGCGATTCAGGGAGATCAAGTTCGGATAACCGGAAAGAAACGTGATGACTTACAAGAAACGATAGCAGCGATTAAAGAAGAAAAATTTGAACTGCCTCTGCAATATATAAATTTTCGGGACTAAAAATTAAGTCTATGTCACATGTATTCGATTTACACAGCCATTCAACTGCTTCAGATGGCATATTATCACCCGAGTTACTAGTTGAAAAAGCCAGTGCAGTGGGGATCAATACTTTGGCATTAACTGATCACGATACAGTCTCAGGATTAGCTGCCGCGCATAGTGCTGCAAAAAATCACGGTGTGACTCTCATTAATGGCATAGAGTTATCTTGCCTATGGAATAATAAAACTATTCATGTTGTTGGATTAAATTTTAAAGCTGAGAACAAAACGATAATTGATGCAACAACTCACCTGAATCACCTACGCGAAGAACG
>JBLHKL010000096.1:0-8323 GCA_047618295.1 Gammaproteobacteria bacterium
TAATTGGCACATTTGGCAAAGCATTTGGTGGTAGTGGTGCGTTTGTTTTAGCTGATAACGATACTGTTGATTTTATTATTCAAAAAGCACGTACATTAATTTATACCACCGCCCCTCCCGCTAGCTTAGCTGCGGCAGCAATCCAAAGTTTAAATATCATTATTAATGAGCCTGAACGCAGACAGAGACTACATGAAAATATTCAATACTTTCGTAAAGCCTTATCTGCTACTACCTTAGAATTACTAGACTCAATCACAGCAATCCAAACGATTATCATCGGCGAAAACAAACAAACTCTATGGTTCAGCAAACAATTAGAAAAACATGGCTTGTTAGTTCTTCCCATACGCCCTCCTACCGTACCAATAAATACAGCACGTTTACGCATCACATTATCTAGTGAGCATACTCAACAACAGATTGACCAATTAGTTAATGCCTTATTAGACATCGAAAACGATACGATGCTTCAGATTACGTAATTACATTAACCCGTGCTCCGCCATAGAAAGAGTATCTTCACCAACAATAATATGATCAAGCACGGACACATCGATAAGCGCTAATGCTTGTTCGAGCCTTTTAGTGATTTGCTTATCCGCAGCACTGGGTTGATTATTTCCAGAAGGATGATTATGAGCAAAGATAACAGCCGCTGCATTTGTGTTTAGCACTAACTTCACCACTTCACGCGGATAAATACTTGCGCTATTAATTGATCCAACAAAAAGTTCTTCATAGCGAATGAGTTGGTGACGCGTATCTAATAACAAACATGCAAATACCTCATTTTTATAATCACGCATTTTAGAAAACAAATAATTAGCCGCATCTTTTGATCCACTCATTATCGGTTTGGATGCTAACTGTTCTTTCAGACTACGTTGTGCAATCTCGTTTATCGCAGAAATTTGAGCGAACTTTGCTGGACCTAGTCCTTTAATTTTTTGCAGCTGTACACTTTCACAAGCCAGTAAACTGCGCAGATCTCCGAACTGGATTAGTAGTTCTTGTGCTAGCATCACTGCACTTTTACCTAACGTTCCGGTTGTTAGGATAATTGCTAACAATTCAGCATCGGAGAGCACGTCACAACCTTCATTAATCAACCTTTCTCTTGGACGATTTTTTACTGGCCAATTTCGTATCATCAGTGATAAAACTAGGGTTAGATTCACGATCTGAGCATTGATTCTGGTACACTTCTTTGTCATGAAACTTACAAACAAGCATATCCTTGTCGCCATTAGCGGCGGAATCGCTGCCTATAAGAGTGCCGAATTTGTGCGTGCACTACAAAGGGTTGGTGCACAAGTACGTGTTGTTATGACAGAAAGTGCAACAAAGTTTGTCACACCATTGACCTTTCAAGCGCTATCAGGTTACCCCGTTCATAGTTCTGATAATGGTAGCTTTGATAAAGCAGGTATGGATCACATTGCCTTGGCTCGTTGGTCAGATGCTATTATCGTTGCGCCTGCCACTGCTAATATCATTGCCAAAATTAGTAATGGCGTAGCCGACAGTTTTGTCAGTTCTCTTTGTCTTGCTCACCAAGGCCCGTTAGCAATCGCTCCGGCTATGAATCAAGCCATGTGGATGAATCCCGCGACACAACAAAACATAACTACCTTAAAAGATCGTGATGTAAAAATATTTGGGCCGGCGCAAGGAATTCAAGCCTGTGGTGAAACTGGCAAAGGAAGAATGCTAGAACCTGATGAATTAGTACATCAATGCATCTCTCTGTTTACTAATCATAGCCTCTCTACTAAAAAAGTGGTGATTACTGCAGGACCGACAATAGAGCTTATCGACCCAGTTCGTTTTATTAGCAATCGATCATCTGGAAAAATGGGTTACGCCATCGCAGACGCGGCCATGGAAGCTGGGGCTCAAGTCACCGTCATAAGTGGACCTACTCATTTGCAAGAAAACGAGCGTATTAATTATGTTCATGTCGAAACTGCACAGGAAATGCATGCAGCTGCGATGCAGCATTGTGTCGATGCAGATTTATTTATTGCTACTGCTGCCGTGGCAGACTATCAGCCGATCAACATTGAGAAGCAAAAAATAAAAAAAAATAAAAATTCGATTTCAATACAGCTATCACGCACTCCCGATATATTAAAAGAAATCAAATTATCTCAGCCTAATTTATTCTGTGTAGGATTTGCTGCTGAAACAGAAAATCTTATCAAAAATGCGAGAGCAAAATTACAAAATAAATCACTCAACATGATTATTGCTAACCAGATCGGATTACCTAACCAAGGCTTTGACAGTGATTTTAATGCATTGGAAGTTATTTCACATGACACTCACGTATCTTTAGCTTTGGCTCGTAAATCAGACCTTGCTCGAAAAGTAATTAAACATATCTCTGACCATATTAAAAAACTAACATCTCAAACAAATGTCACTTATCTCCAATAAAATTAAACTTAAAATACTAGATAGCCGTATTGGAACAGAATTTCCAACACCTAGTTATGCCACTCGCGGTTCAGCTGGCTTAGACTTGCAAGCATGCATTAATGAAACAATGACGGCCATTCCAGGCGAAACACATTTGATTCCGACGGGTATCTCAATTTTTATTGATGATCCATCATTAGCTGCGGTGATACTTCCGCGTTCTGGATTAGGTCACAAGCATGGCATTGTTCTTGGAAACTTAGTCGGGCTGATAGATTCGGACTATCAAGGCCCTTTAATGGTTTCCTTATGGAACCGGGGTCAAACAAAATTCCAAATTGAACCAGGGGATCGTATTGCCCAACTGGTTTTTGTGCCCGTTGTTCAAGCAAGTTTTGAAGTCGTCGATGACTTCACTGAAACAGAACGCGGTGAAGGTGGCTTTGGCCATACCGGCAAGCAGTAATGATTTTAAATAGTTAACCTGAGTATAAAACAATGGACTTAACCTCCAGCATATTCCGCGCATACGACATTAGAGGCGTAGTTAAAACTGACTTACGCCCTGACGTCGTTCTTCTTATCGGTAAAGCCATTGGCACACTGTACCCAGATTGCAAAAAAGTTGCAGTTGGACGAGATGGCCGACTCACCAGTAAAGAACTTTCAGATAACTTAATTGAAGGATTACGCTCCACAGGTGTGGATGTTATCGACATTGGTGAAGTACCTACACCAGTTCTATATTACGCGACGCACTCGCTCGGTACAGGTTCAGGCTTAATGGTCACAGGTAGCCATAATCCACCGGAATATAATGGCATTAAAATGGTCATGGGTGAAAAGACTTTATTTGGCGATATGATCCAAGAGATCTACTCCTGTATCGAACAAGCAAACTTCAGAACTGGCAATGGCAGCGTTGAAGAGATTAATGTATTGGATGATTATCATGACACCATCTGTAAAGAAATTAAATTACAGCGACCACTATCGATAGCCATAGATTGCGGTAATGGCGTTGCCGGACCCACTGCCATTAAGTTATTTAACGGTTTAGGTTGTAGTAATGTCGATGAACTATTCTGTGATATTGATGGTACCTTTCCAAATCATCACCCCAACCCGAGTGAACCAGAGAATCTAAAAGATCTTATTAAGACGGTTATTGATAACAAATTAGATCTGGGTTTAGCTTTTGATGGCGATGGTGATCGCGTCGGCATTGTTGATGAACACGGTGAAGTCTTATGGGCCGATCGTCAAATGATGTTATATGCAAAAGACGTACTATCGCGAAATCCTGGGGCTGAAATTATTTTTGATGTAAAGTCATCACGTAATTTAGCCAGCTATATTGAGCAAGCAGGTGGCAAGGCCACCATGTGGAAGACGGGTCATTCATTTATTAAAAACAAAATGAAAGAAACGGGTGCTCTTTTAGCAGGTGAGATGAGTGGCCATATTTTCTTCAAAGAGCGCTGGTATGGTTTTGATGATGGTCTCTATTCGGCAGCGCGTATGTTAGAAATTCTTGCGGCAGATTCAAGACCTGTCAGTGAAATCTTTGCTGAATTACCCAATGATGTCAGTACTCCCGAGATAACCATTACTCTAAATACTGATGGCGCTCAGCATGAATTCATTAAAAAATTCATAGCTCAGTCGACATTTACTGGTGCGACATTATCTACTATTGATGGAGTACGCGCAGATTTTGATTATGGCTGGGGTTTAGTCCGTGCCTCAAATACAACGCCCTCATTGGTACTTCGCTTTGAAGCCGAAAGTGAACAAAAATTACAACAACTGAAAGATAATTTTAAAGCTCAGATTCTTTCAGTTGACTCAACGATTAATTTACCTTTTTAAAAAATTATGAATTCTAGTGACGCTATCAATACCGCTAAAGTTTTAAGCGAAGCTTTACCTTATATACAACGATTTTCAGGTAAAACTATCGTTATTAAGTATGGTGGCAACGCCATGACCGAGCCTGATTTAAAAAATAGTTTTGCACGAGACATCGTTTTGCTAAAGCAAGTCGGTATACAGCCTATCATTGTCCATGGTGGGGGCCCTCAAATTGGCGAACTATTAAAAGCGCTAGGTAAAGAATCTAAGTTTATTGAAGGTATGCGAGTCACAGATAAAGAGACTATGGATGTTGTTGAGATGGTACTTGGTGGCAAAGTCAATAAAGAAATTGTTCACTTAATTAATCAGCAGGGCGGTAGTGCTGTTGGATTGTCTGGCAAAGATGGTGATTTAATTCACGCTAAGCAACTTACCTTATCTTCTTCAGATATTGAGGCTAATGCTTCAGAAATTATTGACTTAGGCCATGTCGGTGAAGTTAGCGGAATTAATCCTGCGATACTCAATACTTTTATTGCGAGCGACATCATTCCAGTCATTGCGCCTATTGGTGTTGGCGATAATGGAGAAACATATAATATTAACGCAGACTCTGTGGCTGCCAGTATTGCTGCTGTCGTTAAGAGTGAGAAATTAATATTACTCACCAACACCACTGGCGTTATGGATGGAGACACATTACTCACTGGGTTGTCGCCGTCACAAGTGAACGAGTTGATTGAATCAAAAATAATTTATGGCGGAATGCTACCGAAGATACGTTGTGCCGTTGATGCATTACAGTCAGGCGTACAAACTGCACATATCATTGATGGTCGCATTCAACACGCCGTGCTACTTGAATTATTGACCGACCAGGGAATTGGAACGCTTATCGAGAGGTAACTGAGCGTTTTGTGAGTTCTTTAAAACGATTTAAATCTTTGCCAAAGCGCTTTCGAAGTTTCTCCAGCTCTAAGCCTCTTTCACTGATATATCGTTCTATACCTGTCATTCGATTCAGTACTTTATGCTCATTATTTTCAATCCACTGAGGCGGTTCCATATCTCTATCAATAAACCGAGTTCGACTGTCATTTAACTTCACCATCTCTATTTGCTGCTTACGCAAACGCTCACGCGAGATACTAATTGATTGCTCGATCAGACTAATTCTTTCATCACGGACTTGTAAGATTTCTTCAGCGCTATTATAGGTCGCTAACAACACTCGATCGTAATCTTCCTGCTTTTCTTTGCGTTGACGTTCAATTTTACTTATTCGTTGTTGTTCGTCATAACGTTTTTGCTCTTCAGGAGATTTTGCTGGGCTAATTTGCTCAACCACTTGCCCACCCTCATTAACTCGAACTCGACCATTATCAGCTGCCTCCGCTGGAACTTGGTCTCCGTACTGAGTATCGCCATTTTCATCCGTCCAACGATAATACTCTGCGTAGGCAAAACTGCTCGACACGACAGCAGATATCAGTATTAAAATTGTGGTTTTATGAGGTCGCATATAGTTAGTTACTATAACAAGGCATTCCTGGTTAAATCTTTAGATTAGTTCACTAATTTTCCCGGGAGTTCTCAATCAATGCCATAAGTTTGTCGATAGGATGTCAATTGTTCCAGTTGGCTGGAAAGATCGTCATGAGTTTTAGCGAATTCCAACAAATCCTGTAATTTTGCGATAGCTAAAACAGGAATATTGTAGGCTTTTTCAATTTCTTGAATGGCACTTTTACCCTCAGGACCTTTTTCTTGACGATCAAGTGCGACTAATACTGCGGCTGGCTCGGCGCCCGCCTCCTGTATAAGATCCATACTCTCACGAATCGCTGTGCCAGCCGTAATTACATCGTCGACTATTACTATTCGTCCAGCGAGTGGAGCACCGATTAATTTACCTGCTTCACCATGGGTTTTGGCTTCTTTGCGATTAAATGTGACACCCACTGAACGCTGATATTGGCTATCTAACGCGATTGAGGCTGCCGTAGCAAGAGGTATGCCTTTATAAGCTGGGCCAAACAATATATCAAATGATATTCCCGCCTGGATCAAGGTGTCGGCATAGTATCTACCCAAGGCATTAAATGCGGCGCCTTGATTGAATTTTCCTGCATTAAAAAAGTAAGGACTAATACGCCCTGATTTAAGTGTAAATTCTCCAAACTGTAATGCCTCGTTTTCGAGAGCAAATTCCACAAATGATGCTGCATTCATAATATTTCAAGTCTAATGATAGTTGTTTTTCAGCATGCTAAAGTAACCGCCTCCTTTTAACAATCTCACCTATTTTCCATTGTCGACTACTAAAATAATTTCGTTGAATGCCAACGGCATTCGAGCCGCTGCTAGAAAAGGTTTTTTTGATTGGTTACCCCAACAAGACGCTGATGTTGTGTGTATTCAGGAAACCAAAGCACAATTTGACCAATTAGAAGCAGATCCTAGTTTCTTCCCTGACGGTTATCATCACTATTACGTTGATGCACAGAAAAAAGGCTACAGTGGGGTCGCTATTTATTGTCGCAAAAAACCCACTAAAGTTATTACTAAACTAGGTGTTGAAGAATTCGACAACGAAGGCAGATACTTAGAAGTACAATTTAACGATATCGCGATTGTGTCTCTCTATGCGCCTTCCGGCTCTTCAGGCGAAGAAAGGCAACAAGCCAAATTTCGATTTATGGGAGTGTTTATGCAACATTTAAAGTCTCTTAAACGACGCAAACGCGAGTACATAATTTGTGGAGATTGGAATATTGCCCATAAAGAAATTGATTTGAAAAATTGGAAAGGAAATAAAAAGAATTCTGGTTTCTTACCAGAAGAGCGTGCCTGGTTGGATGATCTTTTTAATAAAGAAAATTACGTAGATGCCTTTCGTGAAGTTAATCAACAGCAAGATCAATTTACCTGGTGGTCAAATCGAGGACAAGCCTGGGCAAACAATGTCGGCTGGAGAATTGATTATCAGATTGCTACGCCGGGCTTAAAAGGATTGGCCATTTCAGAATCCATTTACAAAGATCAACGCTTCTCGGATCACGCACCGCTTATTTTAAATTACAAACTTTCATTGTAATTAATTCGCGGAATTTATGAACAATAATCTCCGTTCAAATACAGTTGCTTTATTTTTCCTGGGCATCTCTTCAGGTCTGCCAATACTTTTAGTATTTGGAACGCTTTCCGTATGGCTAAGAGAAGCTGGCATTGAACGTGCCACCATTGGTTTTTTAAGTTGGGCGGGACTGTCTTATGGGTTCAAATTCATTTGGGCACCTATTGTAGATAGTTTATCTATTCCGCTATTAACTCCGCGCTTTGGCAGGCGTCGTTCATGGATGCTTGTCTCACAGGCGACAGTTATTGCTGCCCTAATATGGATGTCGTTATGGGATCCTCAACAAACTCATTTGAATTTTATTTTGCTTGCAACTGGTGCTGTATTACTAGGCTTTGCTTCCGCCACTCAAGATATTGTGATTGATGCTTATCGAATTGATATTGCTCCAAATGACCAACAAGCATTATTAGCTGGTATTACTATTGCGGGTTATCGAATTGGCATGTTATTCGCTGGTGCTGGCGCATTAGAAATAAGTGCATGGGTAGGTGAAGAAAATAACTATGACTTTGCTTCTTGGCAATTGGCCTACTTATGCATGTCAGGATTTATGATCATCGGTGTTGTTACTACATTGATAATTAAAGAGCCCCAAGTAGACATCTCGCGCACACCCATCACCAGTCAGTTGCGATTATTTTTACATTTCTTATTAATCGTTGCCGCTTTTGTTATTGCTTTTATTGTTCTAGGTAGTCTATTCAGTTATCTCAAGTCTGATGCTGCTTTTATTAATCTTTTAATTTCTGCCGTGAGATTAACAATATCTATCCTGCTTGCCATCGCTGCAGGAAATGCTTTAAGTAATTTAGGCTTGTTAAGTAAACAAGAATTCCGAGAAGTTTATATCTCTCCGTTTGAAGATTTTTTTACTCGTTATGGGAAACTAGCTTTATGGCT
>JBLHKL010000097.1:0-8300 GCA_047618295.1 Gammaproteobacteria bacterium
ACCACCTATAATTAAATCATAATTACCGGGGTCAATGACCTTGCCTGCAATCGATTGATTATCAGCGAATTCAGATATTGCCTTTGCGGAAATCAGGTTGCCTTTAGCGTCGACAATTTCCCCATCCGCATTGACACTCAATCCAGCTGCAGCGAGTTGTTGTTTGCTCAGTACTTCGCCGTTAGCTGAGACGATTAAGTCGTTTTTATCGACGACATTACCGTTAGCATCAACGATTTCGCCATTTTCATTAAGGCTGAGTCCTGCGGCAGCCAGTTGTTCTTTGGTCATGACACTGCCATCCGAAGCAACAACAATACTATCCGGGTCAACAATATTACCGTCCTTATCGACGATATCACCGTTTTCATTAATGCTAAGACCGGCAGCCGCGAGCTGGCTTGCACTCAAAACACTGCCATCAGCTGCAATGTTAAGGTCTTCTGGATTAACGATATTACCGTCTTTATCGACAATTTCACCATTCTCATTAAGACTTAATCCAGCAGCAGTCAGTTGGTCCTTTGTGAGGACGGTCCCATCTTTGCTGACGACAATGTCATTAATCGAGACAATCTTACCGTCTTTATCGACTATCTCGCCGTTGGCATTAACACTGAGCCCGGCAGCAGCGAGCTGCTCTTTAGTCATGACCGTGCCATCTGCGGCGATGACAATATTATTTGCATCAACCACATTGCCGTCTTTATCTATAATTTGCCCACTTTCGTTAACAGTGAGTCCGGCAGCAGCAAGCTGCTGTTTATTAATGACGCTGCCATCGGCGGCAATCATGAGATCATTGGGGTCAACAATATTGCCATCCTTGTCAACGATGTCCCCATTTTCATTAACGCTATAGCCAGCCGCAGCGAGCTGTTCACTACTCATCAGTTTATTGCCATCGGCATCCACCAGGTTTCCATTAACATCGACACCTGCAGCGGCCGTCACACGAGAGGCGCGTTCTTTTTCTGCACTGGCCATTTCGGCAGCGTTACCAAATAAATCCAGCGGGGAAACATTTGTAAAGCTCGATGCGCCTTTGTCATTCCTGTTACGCAGCAGCGTTACGATTTCCCCATTCTCTTCCGCTAGGGTTATTAATGCTGCCTGCTCTGCATCCACTTGAAGCGTGATGTTTGAAAACTGTGCTTCTGTTCGACGCTGTGGTTGTCTTAACGCGTCCAGCGTTTCTCTATACGGGTCTTTGCCGGTGGCTAAAACGGTTACATTTTGTAAAACCGGAATAATGACATCTGAAGGCGTTAATGCACCTAACAATGCAGTTGGGTCTTCAATTGAAGATGCAACCTGTATAAGTTCTGCTGGTATTTCTGACAGTATCGATTTCGGTAATAACTCAAGCAGTCCTGCGTCTTTAGCAGCGGAAAATAAAGCAGGTTGAAAACCAGATACAGAGAAAGGAATATTGACATAAATATCAATACGATTACCCGGGCGCAAGAAACCGCCAATTGAATTAATATCATCAACAGTAATCGTGATTGCCCGTTTTCCTGGTGGAATGATGTCGGAAAAATCACGAGGGAAATCATCATCAACAAAACTTTTTAACAGGGTTTTCCCCTGACCTAAATTAGCGATTATCGAACGGCCAATATAACTATTAAAATTGTTAGGACTAATGGCATCGTCATGTACAAATTCAGTTGGCACAGGTCGAGCACTAAAATCGGCCATTGTAATTTCCATGCCCTTGACGAGGTTCTTGTTAGCAACCACGACAGTAACCGAGCCGGTTTTTTGTTTCTCATATAGAGCCTTTAACTGACCCTCTCTAGCATTAAGGTAGAGCATGGCCATTACTGCCGCGACTATGCCGAGACCAACAGCACCGAGAATTAAAGGAACTACACTTTTTTGTTCTTTCTTAGCCATAAGTTATTCTTCTGATAAATATTATTGATCTAAATAGGTTTATTTAAGGCATTGCGACAATAAACACCTTGTAATTTTAAAATATACAGCAAAATTATTATTGTAAATATAAGTTTATAGAAATTAAAACGACAGAATACTAGACACCCCTTCTGCGATAATTTCTGTTTCTGTAGGCATAGCTGGAATAGCATCAGCAACTAGATCATCAAATGAGATGTTTGCCATTTCAGTTAACTTGGTATTTAAAGCAGTTACCTCTGTCAGGTAATCACCAGCGTTATCATAGTCGGGCAACGTTGAGAGTGACGTCGCATAGGAATAGCCCTGATGGTTGTCATTCAGTACGGCTAATAAGTCGAGCAAGACATCACCACCGGGTCCAGTGGTCAAGAGCATCACACCAAACACTAAGACAACAATGTACTCAACCATCCCTTGTCCTGCTTGTGCAATTGTATTTTTATGTAGTTTCAATTGAGCGATTGTCAAAATGTTTAAAATATAGAATTTTTTACAGAGTTTACAACGATGCGCGTCCCGCCACCATCTTTTAACAGCATAATGGTCGCTCTTTCTTTTCGAGTTTTATAGACTAATGTGTGAGCATTATCCGCGTCATAGTCAGATTCCTTTGTCCAGCCTCTGCCGTCATAATGATTTCGGTAAAAAGCCACGTTACTTCTGAGGGAATGTTCATTAGCAATGATCAGCGTGGTGGCTTTCTTTCCGGGGTCATTACTCTTCATTTCATTGAGTACATGGCTACCTTGCATCTTCGCCGCGTTACTGCCCAGCTCGGGTGGAAGTTCCAGTGGATTCTTTGGTAAAGGACTGATCGACAGATAGCCCCAAGAGCGGTTTTCCTTATTCTTTTGTACCTGCACCTGCACGGTCAGTAGATACCCATCTTCAACACGGTTAATGATGTACCAGGGTGCTGCATCAATCGTTTCCATATAGCCCGGCCGGCCTCTTTCTGGCGGGTTTCTCCATTCCTTGCGATAGAACTCGACTACCTTTTCAATAGCATCGTTACTGTGAAAGGCACGGATCGAGGTTCTAATACCATTCATCTCCACATCTTGTGCAACCCACTCAACTGAAGCATCAGGTGGCGGTGGGAATTTTGGTGCCTTCGCCAATGCGGGAAATGACAGCAATAATATAGCCGCAACACAGCTAATCTTTAACTTCTTTAAGTGATGGTAATGGCTGCTTGATCGTTTCATTAAAAGCGTTTGCATTCCCTGTCTTCTACTGCGGGCCGTGCTACTACCGGCTCTAAATCGCACATGCCGGCATCATTACACGAATGCGTTCCGTTGGTTGTGCCCGGGTCTGATATGTCGGCTAACAAACGATCGGGATGTACAGCATCAGTATCAATGTAGCCAAGCCACAAACTGCCATTCGGATTATTGTCGAATGGGTGGGTATAAAGCGGGTCACAAGGCATCAGTTCAGGAGCAAGGGCCGAGGCAATAGACCACATGGCGTTAAACCCGGGTATCTTTTCCAGTATGGCGTTTAGCACAGTGGTGGGGACGGTACCCCCCGCCTGCCTGTAGACCTGGTCGCCACCTCCAGCACTCCAGCCGTCAGTCAGCACAGAAGCCGTCGTGGCAATACTAAAACTATTAGCAACGCTATTACCGTTTATTTTGATATTGTCGGTACCATCGAGACGATACGCTCTAGTGGCTGGGAGTCCGGCCATTCTATTAAACGTTCGATTTGCAGAAATTTCCATGGATTCATTTGCTACGGCATAACCATTCGTATTAATTGCATTAAAGCCAACGGGAGATTGTATTGCACCTAGTATTTTACCGATTATATTAAAAGCGACGCCTATCCCGTCAAGCAATAGATTCATAATGCCTCCAACGACAGGAATAGTCGGTGTATCCTCTGAGCTAGCTAAGGTTGCTACATCACCATCCGCGGCGGCATAAAGTGGCTGGCCCCGATGATTACGCCAGAGTGGGTTGGCTTCAGCGGCATCCCAAGGTGCAGTTTGGTCTGCATCTAGGATGGGAAATGTTGTGTTCTCATTGCCAGGATTTCGATAAAAACGTTGTTTACTCTCATTGCGTGTTTCCGATGCGGCTTTGATGGGTTGGTCAGCGGCAGTGAATCCACTCATTATTTCACCGTCGTTGCCAAAGTAATCTCGTTCAGTATCATTGGCATACCAGACAGTGTATTCCCAAGCCTGATAGCGTGCCGCCTGCACATTGGCTTGTTTAATATCAATATATTTTGCGATCAGCGACATAGCTAGAAACAGCGGTACCAGGAAGAAGGAAGCGGCAATAAGGAACTCTGTCATCGCCTGACCTTTTTCTCTCCATCTACTTTTATGTTGTCGTATTAAATGATGCATCTTCAATTTTCTTAAAAATAAAGGCCTTCAAAAGGGGTTCAGATTAACAATAAAATCTTTGATTTGCTGTAATTTTCCGGTCAATGAACCTAATGCACTGGTAAAACCAATATAATCCTCTTTTTGCTGAACACCAAGCGCAAGGGTTCGTTCCGCATAGTTTGTATCAACCAGTCTGGCGCTCCAATAAGGGTTAAACGCACTGCCAATTTCTGTTAATCCGTCATCTCGATGAAAATGACTGGCAAATACATCCGTTGGACGAGAGAAATAGAGCTCTGATTTTGTCAGTACTGCCAGCTCGTCATCGGCAAACGCCTCGTTTACCTGTAGACGCCCGCCCGGCTCTTGCGAATTAGCCGTAGGGTATACTTTGTCTTCGAGATTTTGACTCGTTCTAGCCAGGTGATATGTATTGAAATCGGCTTCTTTCTGAATGAATCCTAGCAGTAATTTCGGTGCACCGACGCCAAGGAAGGGATCGCCACCTTTGGTATCGACGTAAAAAGGAAGCCCACCATAACCGGTGCTAACTTTTGACTTTGTCATGGTTTGTGCAGGCACATCCGAACTGAAGTAGATGCCTGTTGGTGGCGCAGGGGATGGCGCGCCTACACCTGGAAACATCCAGGCGATAAGGTTCTCACCTGCGCGGCCATAATTTTCACCCTCGATCGGGTTGCCACCGAGCGCCATGTCGGCCAATTTGATATCATTATTAGTAGTTTTGCCGACTTCGGCAAAGCCTGAGGCAAACGGTATTTCTGTTGGAAAAGGATCGATTGTCAAAATGGGCTTGCCAGACGGTGCGTCGGTAGAGCAGTCGTTCAATGCCAGATCGTTGCTTGTATCTGTGTCCGCATCATTATCCGCGGTAATATCATCATTAGCGTCTTCACAATCGTCACGGTCAATAGGGTCCGAACCGCTAAGGTCGATATAGATACTCAATTTCCCACCGCCGAGCGAAACACGCAAACTTCCGTCAAATATCTTCTGGCGAAAGGGCTCTGGTAACACATAAAATCTGGCGTACCCACCAATATCGAGCACCATGTCCATGCCCGTGGCGTCGGCGCTCGACCAATTGGCCGCTTGTCCCGCTTTTACATTACCGCTATCGGGTAATAAAACACGAAGTTCGGCACCGCCTTTTCTTTGTAGACCGAATGACAAATAAAAATCGAATCCGGTCTCCCAGGCGATAAAACCCAAATCGACCCACATCGGCGGTATGTGCGGTGTCTCTACATCTATTGTCGGTATCAGGGGTATCCGCCAATCTCTTATCGTGCTGAACGGGTCTCTACTATCACGTATGATGGCAGAAAGCCTGGCATAACCACTTTCTTCAAAATCAGCGACGTCAATATTAGACTGGGGCATATAACCGGTAGCGAATTGAGCGCCCGGTAATCCGGGTAACACGCCATAGCTAGCAATGTGTCCAATTAGCGACACAATACCAAAATCAGAAAGTTCTGTGCCAGGCGGCCCATTATCCTCTAGAACATCATCGATTACACCGACAGCAAAAAGTACACTGAGCGAGTGATAGGCCATTGATGCGATTCCGTAAATCTTATTGATGTTATGCAGCACGATAGTGGTTATATTGGCTAGCTTTGACATCAACCTAACAGCCGTTTGCCCGGGGCCTTGCCATGCGGTTACGAGAGGTTGTATGAAGGCATTAGAAGCCCCTAGTGTTGCGGGGCTCAAGCAGCAGTTGTTATAAAAGCCGATGTATTGGGCAAATGACTGAAAATGATAGGCCCAAGAGGCCAAGCCAACAAACTGGGCAATGCCAACCTCGTTGGCGACCATGGCGCGATTCATGTAGGAGGCAAAATTAAGGTCACGCGCCTCGACAACTGACATACTGTAAGCGGCGGCATCGGCAGCATTTTGCAGTTGCATTTTGTTGGTGGTGATTTTACCCGCCTTGAAAAGAGACATGGCGGCAACTATTAAAATAGCTGAAAAAAGAATAACAAAAACAGAGGCTTGACCGTGTTGTTTTTGTAGGGATGCTCCTATCTTTTTCAAAAAAATCCTGCCTAAAAGTAGGGGTAGATGTAAAAAATTTTGATTACAAACAAAACACGCCACTTTCGTGGCGTATATTGTTTAAACTTAGGATGAACGCTGTAATTCAATAACTAAGGGGCTTAATTCGCTCCACCATAATCTGCCATGGTTGAACCCTGTTTCATTGCTGCATCATCTTCTGCTGCTGCAGTAATAGTAGCAGTACCGCCGGTTAATTCATTAGTCACGTTACCTATTTGTTCTTTCATGCCGTCACTGAAAAACGTAAAGGCCCCAATACCGGCGATAGCAATCAAGGCCACGATAATGATGTACTCCGTCATGCCCTGTCCAATTTGTTTCATAAAACGATTCATTTCTTTATCCTCCAACGGAATGTGTATTCTCATAATTATACTACTAAATAGATTATTGCGCTTAATCTCGGTAAAGGCAATATTGGCAAGTATATTGTTGTGTCTTATTTTTTGTAGACTTGAAATTATGACGAAGAATCCTTATATAAGTCATCACAATGAATTCATTAATAAAATTGGGGTTTAATTAGCATGTCTGTAGAAGCAAAACAGGAAACACTGGGTTTTCAAACCGAGGTCAAACAATTACTGCATCTCATGATTCACTCTTTGTATAGTAATAAAGAGATATTCTTACGTGAGTTAATCTCCAATTCCTCGGATGCGGCGGATAAGCTACGCTTTGAAGCGCTCAAGAATGATGGCTTGTACGAAGGTGATTCAGATCTAAAAATTAAGGTCGAATTTGATAAAGAACTAAAGACAATCACCGTCTCTGATAATGGCATCGGTATGTCACGAGACGACGTTATCGAGCACCTCGGCACCATAGCCAAATCAGGTACCAAACAATTCTTCGAAGCATTGACGGGAGATCAATCCAAAGATTCACAGTTGATTGGCCAATTCGGTGTCGGTTTTTATTCCTGTTTTATTATCGCTCAAAAAGTTGAAGTGATTACGCGTCGTGCGGGTTTAGGCAAAGATGAAGGTGTGCGTTGGGTGTCTGAAGGTGAAAACGATTACACAATTGAATCAATCGATCGTGAAACACGCGGCACCAAGGTGGTGTTGCATCTTCGTGATGATAATGAAGAGTTTTTAAATGATTACCATTTGAGAAATGTGATTACGAAATACTCTGACCATATCTCCTTACCTATTATTATGGATAAAGAAGAGCAGGTAGAGATAGAAGAGAACGCTATTGCAGAGGGAGAAGAGGGCAAGAGTGAGGAAAACAAGGAAGCAGAAACCAAGGAAAAGAAATTTAAAACCGTTATCTCTGAAGAAACGGTTAATAGCGCAACCGCATTATGGGCGCGTAACAAGAAAGATATAAGCAAAGAAGAATACAACGAGTTCTATAAACATGTGGGCCATGACTTTGAAGAACCGATGGCGCATATTCATAATCGGGTTGAAGGTAAACTCGAATACACCTCCTTACTCTATATACCCAAACGTGCCCCGTTTGATATGTGGGATAGACAGCAGCGCCATGGTGTAAAGCTCTATGTTAAGCGTATTTTCATTATGGACGATGCCGAACAGTTGATCCCGACTTGGATGCGTTTTGTGCGTGGTGTTGTGGATTCTGATGATCTTCCTTTAAATGTTTCACGCGAAATTTTACAACATAACAAGGTGATCGACTCCATTCGTTCCGGTTGTACCAAGAAGGTTATCGGTTTGTTAAAAACCATGGCTGAAAAAGAAGCGGATAAATACGCGGAGTTTTGGAAGACCTTCGGTAAGGTACTTAAAGAAGGTGTGGTTGAAGGCGATGATTACAAAGAAGACCTGTCTAACTTGTTTCGCTTTAGTAGCACGCATGATGATTCTGAAGATCAAAAAGTATCCATTAAAGATTACATAGGACGCATGCAGGAAGGTCAAAAGGCCATCTATTATGTTTCTGCAAATACCCATGCAATGGC
>JBLHKL010000098.1:0-8187 GCA_047618295.1 Gammaproteobacteria bacterium
TGAATCCTACTGAAGCACGACTCATTCGATCAGCGCCAGCATTTGTGGTCATGACGATGATGACATTACGGAAATCAGATTTACGACCATTAGCATCGGTTAGGGTGCCGTGATCGAATACTTGCAATAGGATATTAAACACATCTGGATGCGCTTTCTCTATTTCATCGAGTAATAAGACGCAATGCGGTTGTTTGTTAATAGAATCAGTCAACAATCCACCTTGGTCAAAACCAACATAGCCAGGAGGCGCACCTATCAACCTTGAAACAGTATGACGTTCCATGTATTCAGACATATCAAAACGAACCAATTCAACGCCCATTTGTATTGCGAGCTGCCGAGTGACCTCTGTCTTACCTACGCCTGTTGGACCAGCAAAAAGAAAGTTACCTATTGGTTTGTTTGGGTTACCTAAGCCAGAACGTGACATCTTAATTGCATTCGATAAGGTGCCAATAGCTTCATCCTGTCCAAACACTACCATCTTAAGGTTACGCTCAAGTTTTCGAATAACATCTTTATCAGAAGACGAGACGGTCTTGGCTGGAATACGAGCAATCTTGGCAATGATATTTTCAATATCATTCACACCCACTGTTTTCTTTCGTTTAGATGGCGACAGTAACTGTTGGGCTGCGCCAGCTTCATCGATGATATCAATTGCCTTATCCGGCAAGTGACGGTCATTTATATACCGTTCGGTCAGTTCAGCAGCAGTACGTAAGGCCTGATGGGTGTATCGAATTTGATGATGTTCTTCGAAACGTGATTTTAATCCTTCAAGGATTTTCACTGTTTCATCAATTGAAGGCTCTGCCACATCGATCTTTTGGAAACGTCGTGCAAGCGCGCGATCTTTTTCAAAGATACCGCGATATTCCTGATAGGTGGTTGAACCGATACATTTCAAATCACCAGAGGCTAAAACAGGTTTTAAAATATTCGACGCATCCATAACACCACCTGAAGCAGCACCTGCACCAATAATGGTATGAATCTCATCGATAAACAGTACGGTATTAGGTTGTTTCTTTAATTGATTGATGACACCTTTCAAGCGTTTTTCAAAATCACCTCGGTATTTAGTCCCAGCTAATAAGCCGCCTAAATCAAGTGAATAGATGACAGAGTCTAATAAGACTTCAGGCACATCGCCATCGACGATTAATTTTGCCAGGCCTTCTGCGATAGCTGTTTTACCAACACCGGCTTCACCAACGTATAAAGGATTATTCTTGCGACGACGGCAAAGTATCTGGATTGTGCGTTGTACTTCAACTTGTCTACCGATAAGCGGGTCGATCTTGCCTTGCATGGCTTCTTCATTAAGATTGACCGCATACTTATCAAGCGGGCTCTCAGAAGGGTCATCTTGATTTGAGCCGTCTTCGATATCATTTACGTTTTCTTCATTTTCATGTTCATCATTTATCTTGGCGATGCCATGTGCAATGTAGTTAACAACATCTAATCGGGCGACATTTTGTTGGCTTAGAAAATAAGCTGCGTGTGATTCGCGTTCACCAAAGATAGCGACCAATACATTTGCGCCGGTCACTTCTTTTTTGCCAGACGATTGCACATGAAAAACGGCACGTTGTAATACTCGTTGAAACCCTAATGTGGGTTGTGTATCGCGGTCATCGTCGTCTTCTATTATTGGGGAGTTTTCTTGAATAAAGCTTATCAAATCACTGTGAAGACTATTCAGGTTTGCGCCACAGGCTTTGAGCACATTGGTGGCAGAGATATTGTCAAGTAAGGCAAGCAGGAGATGTTCAACGGTCATAAATTCATGACGCTGTTCTCTTGCTTCCCTAAATGCATTATTAAGTGTTTGTTCTAGTTCTTTATCTAGCATATTGAGTTACCTATTAGGCTTTTTCCATGATACAAAGGAGTGGATGTTGATTTTCTCTTGAATAATCATTAACCAATGAGACTTTTGTTTCTGCAATTTCATGGGTGAATACGCCACATACACCTTTACCGCTTGTATGAATTTGTAACATGATGCGGGTAGCGTTTTCTCGATCAACAGTGAAGAACACTTCCAGGATATGAACAACGAAATCCATTGGTGTGTAATCATCGTTTAGCAAAATGACTTTATATAGTGGAGGCCGTTTGACTCGTGGCTTGGCTTCTTCAACAGCCAAGTCATCATCAAAAGTGTTGTCAGCTTTGTCTGACATATCTATTTAACGCTTAACTTTTGTGAATTTAATGTATGCATCTTTTTCATAATCCCGTTTGCTAATAATGATGCCTTCTCATGGTTAGTTTCAAGTCATTTTTCTAATTATATTTAGGCATAATTTATGCCACTACTTATATTGTGACTCTTGGTTGAATATCAAGTTCTGTATTTTTTTCTTTACGTCTTCCCTCTGTCCTGAACAGCTCCAATGCTTGTGGATTAATACATTGTATAAATTCACGCGCTGCAGGCGATAGAACCTTACCTTTTCGCAGAAATAATCCATAGGTTCTTTTAGGAAAAAATTGAGTTAATGGCACTCGCTCTAAGCTTTCACTACCGGATAGGCAAATATCCGTGACTATCGACACGCCCAAACCATTTTCTACGTATTTCTTTAGCACTTCCCAACCGCCAGCTTCTAAATTTACTTTGTAATCAACGTTATATTGTTTAAACACCAAATCAACCATTTGCCAGGTCGACATATGTTGCGGCGATAAAATCAGCCCATATTGGCTAATGTCATGCATGCTTAGCTGTTTTTTTGTCGCCAGTGGGTGACCGATTGGGGTGATTAAAACAGGCTCAAATGTGTAGATTGGTAAATAAGCGACGTCATCAGGGACGTTAAGTGTGGATCCGATGGCAAAATCAACTTCGCCATTGCGTACTTTTTCAACACCGATAGCCGCAGCACAATTATTGAGCTTGATATGGATATCAGGGAATGTATTTGTATAGCGTTTGATGATATCGGGCAAGGTATAGAGGATGATTGCCTCGACGGCGGCAATATTCAGGCTACCGACGATTGAATACTTACATTTCTCAGCAAAACTCTCTGGCAGGGTTTCCAGTCCTTCAACTAAAGGTAGGGACATCTCAAACAACATGTCACCTTCCGCGGTTAATTCGATTCTAGGTCCTTTACGCAAGAATAATTTTTGCTCTAGATCTTTCTCAAGAGCTTGAATTAAAAGGGAAATAGATGGCTGACTGAGAAACATTTGCTCAGCAGCTTTGGACATACTTTTGAATTGCGCGGTGAAACAGAATGCACGTAATTGTTTGAGACGATTTTGTTTATAATAGAAACGGTCCATAAGTCATTATTATAGTTCAAGTATTAGTATTATTAATACTTATTATTAACATAATTAGCTTGCTAAATAGTAGATATCTCATTATTTTTGCAGTCCCTAAAATTTAGCGCCGTATTTTTTAGATATGGCGGACTTGAAAACATTGGGACATGAGTCGAATTCGAGACGACTCGTCTTTATATAAAGTAGGAGGTAGTACCCATGAGTAGTAGAGAACAGCAAATAAAAGATTTAGAGAAAGATTGGGCAACAAACCCACGTTGGGCAAATGTTAAACGTGATTACAGTGCTGAAGACGTTGTACGTCTACGCGGTAGTGTCCAGCCTGAGCATACCCTTGCACAAAGAGGTGCTGAAATACTTTGGGATAAAGTGAATGGTACTTCCAAAAAAGGCTATGTGAATGCTTTTGGTGCTATTACTGCGGGTCAAGCTATGCAACAAGCTAAAGCTGGTCTAGAAGCGGTTTATTTATCTGGTTGGCAGGTTGCTGCTGACGGTAATACTTCTGAAACTATGTATCCGGATCAATCTTTGTATGCATACGATTCTGTCCCGACTATGGTTCGTCGTATCAACAACACCTTCAAACGTGCTGATGAAATCCAATGGAAAAATATTGCTGACGGCAAAGTATCAGAAGAAGATGCTATCGATTTCTTCCTACCTATCGTAGCTGACGCTGAAGCCGGTTTCGGTGGTGTTTTGAATGCGTTTGAATTAATGAAGAATATGATTTCTGCAGGTGCGGCTGGTGCTCACTTTGAAGATCAACTTGCTGCTGTTAAAAAGTGTGGTCATATGGGTGGTAAAGTATTAGTTCCTACTCAGGAAGCGATACAAAAATTGACTGCTGCTCGTATGGCGGCTGACGTTATGGGCACATCTACTATTGTTTTGGCTCGAACTGATGCTGAAGCGGCAAATCTAGTGACCAGTGATTTTGATGAAAATGATAAACCATTCCTTACTGGTGAACGTACACCAGAAGGTTTTTACCGTGTTAAAAACGGCATGGAACAAGCTATTAGCCGTGGTGTAGCTTACGCGCCTTATGCTGATTTAGTTTGGTGTGAAACCGGTACGCCTGATATTGGCTTTGCGCGTGAGTTCGCAGAAGCTGTACAAGCAGCTGTCCCAGGTCAATTGATGTCTTACAACTGTTCTCCTTCTTTCAACTGGAAGAAGAACTTGAACGATTCACAAATTGCCAGCTTCCAGGAAGATTTGTCTGCACTAGGTTACAAGTTCCAGTTCATTACATTGGCTGGTATTCACTTGAACTGGTACCGTACTTTTGACTTCGCACACAACTATGCACGCGGCGAAGGCATGAAGCATTACACCGAAATGGTTCAAGAGCCTGAGTTTGAAGGACGTGAACGCGGTTATACTTTCGTATCTCACCAGCAGGAAGTGGGTGCAGGTTATTTCGATGATGTGACTACCGTTATTCAAGGTGGCGCCTCTTCAGTAACAGCATTAACCGGTTCTACCGAAGAAGCTCAGTTCGACGAAAAGTAATCCTTTCGTAAATTTAGCGACATATAAAACCCGAGAGATTAACGTCCCTCGGGTTTTTTTATGTGCAGGATGTATGGAGTTGGGTATACCCTTGAAGCGTGTGCACAGGAGCGGCGTTCTTTAATGATGCAGGTGTTAGACATCAGCAGTACCCGCTCTTTAATTGCCGTCGATAAAAGGATTGTTATTCTTACATTACTTAAGATGTGAACTCTGTAGTAGCGATATGTTCGAATTATAGATAATCTATATCCCAACATACTGAATATAATATTTGATTATGAAACTGTCCGTCATTATTCCATGCTATAACGAAGAACCTACTATTAAACAAATAATAGATGCTGTTAGAAATTGTACTTGGTCAGATATAGAGCTCATCGTTGTTGATGATTTCTCTACAGATAATTCTCGTAATATATTAGAAAATGATATTCGCGATAAAATCGACAAGCTTCTCTTGCATGATAAAAATAAAGGAAAGGGCGCAGCAATAAAAACAGGAATTAAGGAAGCGACTGGTGATGTCGTGATTATTCAAGATGCAGATCTTGAATATGATCCTAATGAATATGAGTTGTTAATGAAACCGATTACTGATAATCGCGCAGATGTAGTTTACGGTTCACGTTTTGCCTCTGGTAGTGCGAATCGAGTTCTTTATTTTTGGCATCGACTAGGTAATGGTTTCCTGACTTTATTATCCAACATGTTTACTAACCTGAATCTTACGGATATGGAGACATGTTATAAGGCATTTAAGAAAGAAATAATTGAACAGATAGATATAGAGGAGAATGGGTTTGGTATGGAGCCAGAATTAACGGCTAAAGTAGCAAAATTAAAATGCAGGATCTACGAAGTCGGTATTTCGTATTACGGTCGTACTTATCAAGAAGGAAAAAAAATCAACTGGAAGGATGGCGTCCGTGCCATTTACTGTATCGTCAAATATAATCTTTTCAGATAACCGAATTAATCTTTATAAATTGCAGCTATTATCATTCCACTTCCCAATCCCTTGAGTAATGACGCAAGCATTCACATTAAAGGAATAGTTAGCGGTATTGGCATATAACTATAAGCACCAAGCTGAGGCATGGCTAGTAATAACCCAGCGAAGAAACCGAAGGCTATTCTACGTTTACACGCAAGATTTTTTCCGGTCAATGTATATATGTAAGTTAAGTACCGTAGCAAATAGAAACTGACTCGCGAATATATATATCATATAGGCGGGGTCTTCAGGCCGCCAAACGGTAATAGTTGCCTCATACATATCCTCCATCAAAAAACCATGCCAGAGAAACTCAAAAGCAAAGACAAATACAAAAGCACAGGTTAAGGCTAATATGAATTTTTTCGTATTCATAATTATCTTTCCCGTTAGTGTTCTCGGTGTTCGGAAAATGCAATCTTGTCTAATACAGCAAGTAATAATGCGGATAATACGAAGGTCATATGAATGATCACGTACCACATCAACTTATCATTCTCTAATTTGATCGACTTCCATAAATATCTGAAGCAAATGAATTGAAGATATCGCAACGATTGATGCGGCAACTTTTAGCTTCAAAGTGCCGGCATCGAGCTTACCTAACCAATCCAATCCATTTTTTATTCAATTAATAGTTGTTCGAGTATGTTTTGGTAAATTTTTGATAATTTTTCCAGATCATCAACCTTTACGCATTCATTAATCTTGTGAATGGTATCGTTTACAACACCGAGTTCGATTACTTCGGCACCTGTTGGCGCAATAAAGCGACCATCTGAAGTGCCACCGCCGGTTGAACGGATTGTATCGATACCGCAAACCTCTTTTATTGCATTACAACTTGCATCAACAAGTTTACCGGACTCAGTTAGAAACGGCAGACCTGACAGTTTCCATTTAAGATCATAATCGAGATTATGTTTGCTTAGGAGTTCGGCTACTTTGGCTTGCAGTTCTTCCTGAGTTGTTTCAGTTGAATAGCGAAAGTTGAACAGCAAATTCAAACTACCGGGAATCACATTATCCGCACCTGTGCCGGCATTTAAGTTTGATATCTGAAATGTTGTTGGTGGAAATGAATCGTTACCCTGATCCCATTCAGCCGCCGTTATTTCTGCCAGAAAGGCACTGGCTTTGTGTATAGGATTATCTGCTATATCAGGATAGGCAACATGACCTTGTATGCCTTTAACAGTGAGTATCCCATTTAAAGATCCACGACGACCAATACGAATCACATCTGCCAGTTGTTTATCACTGGAAGGTTCACCAACAATGCACCAGTCAATCTTTATATCGTTGTCATTCAAATACGCAATGACTTTACGTGTCCCGTTGATTGAGGGACCTTCTTCATCACTGGTAATCAGGAATGCAATTGTTCCTTTATGATCTGGATGATCTTGTACAAATTGTTCTGTAGCAGTCACCATTGCAGCAATTCCGCCTTTCATATCAGCTGCGCCACGACCAAAAAGCATCCCGTCAATTATTTCAGCATTAAAAGGATCAGTTTCCCATTCTTCAATTGGGCCTGTTGGCACGACATCAGTATGGCCGGCAAAGGCAAACAAGGGGCCAGTATCACCGTGGGTGATCCAGAGATTATCGACATCATCAAAACGCAAGTGTGTTGCCTTGAATCCTAGTTTTTCCAGACGTTCAGCAATCAACTTCTGACAACCCGCATCTTCAGGAGTGACAGATTGTCGATTAATTAATTGTTCAGTAAGCTTTAGTGTGACAGACATGAGTATAATTTATTGAAACACGGCAAGTAGTTCTTCAACTTTACCGCGGTTATTGGTATTGCAACTAATAGTTCTTCTGACCATAAATCGTTCAGTAGTTGCGCCAGCATCTTTGTATAGCGCACGCGTATTGTCAGTATTGTGATTTGAAATGATGACGGGAATTCCCTTCTTGGCAAGCTTGCTAGCCCATTCAGCTAATTCAATCTGTTCTTTCCATGCAAAACCACCTGAAAAATAATCGGTAAAATAGGCTGTCTTCGACAATGGTACATAGGGGGGGTCGCAATAGACGACATCACCTTTTTTCGCTTTTTTCATCGTGTCAACAAAACTAGCATGGATAAATTTAGCTGATTTTGATGCTTTATGAAAAGCGTCTAATTCTTTTGTTGGAAAATACGGTTTTTTGTAGCGACCGAATGGTGTATTAAATTCATGTTTTGAATTATAACGACATAGACCGTTATAGCAGTGTCGATTTAAATATAAGAAAAGGGCCGATTTATATCTAATATCAGATGTTGTGTTGAATTGCTTTCTAAAATCATAATAACGTTCTTCACAGTTATTCTCGGTTGTAAAAAATGACTGACAGTATTT
>JBLHKL010000099.1:0-7478 GCA_047618295.1 Gammaproteobacteria bacterium
GTCTGTCCCCTATTATTTTTTAACCTCCTTACTTAAACATAACAATTCATTGTTCGCAGATCCTTCGCGTTATAACTACATCCGTTGTATTTACTTAAAGTAAGCGCTCGCCCAAGGTGGTATGAACACCAAGGACGAACTAATCAAAACCAATACTTGGAAGTATTAGTAATGACTACACACGATTGTACAGCAAACCCTGCCGTTCTTAAAAGCACACCTACTCTTTACCCTGTAATTTCATCATCCAAACCGCACCATGTCGCCGAAGACCTGTCCCCGCAGTTTAGGTATAATCCCCCTCAAAATTCAGGCAAAACAGCCTTAACAGTTGGTGGCACATCCGAAATGATTTCGGTTCTGTGTCTCACGCTAACAATTAGGAATCAATATGAAAGCAATTACGGTCACTAGCAACCCAAGTGAAGCAGTGTTAAAAGAAATGGGGTCGGCGTACTGGCCAACATGGGAAAAAGAAGTAGCAACTTTCCCTTGGGCATTTGTAACAACAGAAACAGCGCTTATTTTAGAGGGCGAGTGTGAAATGACACCTGAAGATGGTGGGTGGGCCTTCCACCACTTTCAAAGCAGGTGATTTGGTGGTGTTTCCAAATGGTTATAAAGGTACTTGGGAAGTCAAAAAACCTCTGAAAAAGCGCTTCAAACACATCGATGGCAACTTTGTTAAATGTGCTTTATGCCGTTTTAAAATTCTGTCAAATCGTCTTAAATCGTTCATGAAATAACGCTAAAGGAGAACAGATGGAAGCCGAATTTTGGCATGAACGTTGGGGATCTAATAATATTGGTTTTCATGAAAAAAAGCCGAATGATTTATTAATAAAGCATTTTAACCGCTTAAAACTTGAGAAAGATAGCTGCCTACTCTTGCCGTTATGCGGCAAAACCCATGATATCGCATGGTTACTTTCTAAAGGTCACCGAGTAGTGGGCGTGGAGCTTAGCGAAATAGCTATTCAACAATTATTCGAAGAACTTAACTTGCAACCAACACTAACTCAGCAAGGTAAGTTAAAACACTATTCTTCAAACAAGTTAGATATATTTGCAGGCGATCTCTTTAACTGCACGCAAGAACATTTAAAATCGATCGATGCTATTTATGATAGGGCCGCGTTGGTAGCTTTGCCAAAAGACATGCGAATGCGATATACAAGCCACTTAAAAGCAATCACACAAAATGCACCTCAATTACTTATTAGTTTTGAATACGACCAAGCACAAATGGAAGGACCACCGTTTTCAATTTCAACAAAAGAGATAGAGAAGCATTACTCTGATAGTTATAAAATCACTCATCTTGAGGAATGTGTTGTCGGAGGTCGTTTAAAAAGCAAAGTAGACGCAATGGAACACATCTGGTTGATTGATAAATAAAGTAATAGAAAATTATTAACGTTTAACGGGTTAAAAAGTATCTGCTCCGACACCTTTTACAAAAGGCAAGACCTGTCCCTCTTCTCTATTCTTTCACTACACCATGAATTCATTTTCCTGTTCTTTAAACTCATCCTTTTCCGGCAAAAAGCCGCCCGCCTGCATGTTCCACATATGGGCATAATGGCCATCTTTGCTTAACAACTGTTGGTGACTACCATCTTCGATAACCTGACCCTGATCAAACACCAAAATACGATCCATATGCGATATTGTCGATAAACGGTGTGCAATTACAACAACTGTTCTACCTCTCATCAAGTTATCCAGACCTTGTTGTATTTTTTTCTCGGTAACAGAATCTAGCGCTGAAGTCGCTTCATCCAAAATCAGTATCGGCGCATCTTTCAGGATCGCACGAGCAATCGAAATACGTTGTCTTTGCCCGCCGGAAAGCTTCACCCCGCGTTCCCCGACCAAGGACTCGTAGCGCTGTTCCGTCTGCATAATAAAATCATGAGCATGCGCTTTTTTCGCCGCCTCGATTACCTCGTCATCAGTGGCATCTAGCCGACCATAACGAATATTTTCCATTAAAGAGCGATGAAACAACTGCGGTTCCTGGGGAATCATCGATATATTCTCACGCAGACTATCCTGAGTGACATTAAGAATATTCTGCTCATCGATACTGATCGTACCCTCCTGGCATTCAAACAGACGCAGAATCAAATTTACAAATGACGATTTACCAGATCCAGAAAACCCCACCAGCCCAAGCTGCTGCTTCGGCTCAATAGTGACATTCAAATTTTTAAAAACCTGCAAACCTTCATGATAAGTGAAAGAGACATTGTTAAAGGTAATTTCACCTCGTCCCACTTTCAATATCGGCGCATCAGGTATATCAACGATCTCGTGCGGTTGAATAAAAACTGAAACCCCATCACTGATATTGCCGAGGTATTCAAAAAATTCGAGAAAACTTCGACTCAAACCCCGCGCTGCCTCGATCAACATGATCGCTAATCCCGCAACCATAGAGAATTCCCCCACCGTCATATTCCCTTCCGACCAAACCTTCAAGGCATAACTGACCATCCCAATCATTAATACCATCGCTGCGAGAAACTGGAACCAGCGTAGCTTTTCCATATACCAGAAAGTACGCACGGCTTGTTTAACTTCATGATTCAGGTAGTCGGTCAGATAATCCTCCTCAAACTGGCGGCGCGCAAACATCTTGGCATTCATCACGTTAGTCACCGAATCAACCACCTTGCCGGTGACTAATGAACGGGCGGCGGCAAAATCCTGCGCATACACCCGACAACGCTTCGCCAACAGATAAGACACAAAGATATAAACCCCCAACCACAGACTTAACACCAAGGCCAAATCGCCACTGACACTGAACAGAATTATCAACGCCACCAAAGACTTGATGATCAATGGGTAGAAATCAAACGTGATCGTCCACAACGCATGCATGCTGCTCATCGAAACCTCTGCGATACGACTCGCCAAGGAACCGGCAAAATGCGAAATGAAATAACGATGCGAATGATGCTGCAAATAACTAAACAAAGACATACGGATCTCGGCGCGCAAGCGCGGCCCCGTCATCACCAGCACAGCCCCACTTGCCCGACTAAAAAGTACAATCCCCAGATTCAACAAAGCAAACAATAGCAGTCCGTCGTGGGTGGCAGTGAAGATAGCCACCCCCGTTTCATTCGCCAGATTCACTGCATCGATAATTTCTTTGATGGCATAGGGTAGCAAGATAGTACAAGCCGCCTGCGCTGCTTCAAACACAAAAATCGCCAGTAAGGCATAGCGTGCTTTAAGATAAAAATACAGTGCAAAGCGCCATGGCGAATGAGAAAGAGGAGGCGCATCTCCCGCAATTATTGATGTTGTTTTCATAAGGCAAGTGTAACGGTATAACGATGTTAAGGGGAATCTGAATCAGAGATGCAAATTTAATCCATAGGATAGCAAGATACATGCTATGCAACAGGAGAAACGGTCGTTCAGCTTGAAAAATACAGCCGGAGTGGTGTGTTTAAATCACTCCGGCACCTTTTAATTAGTTGTTAAAGTTAGAGGCCTCCAATGTCATTATATTTTTCAAGATAAATAATTAAAGTCTGATCTGACCCCACTTATTAAAGATAACTGGCCTTTAACATCTTATATCTACCCAATACTCCAAGAATATATTGGTATATGTCAAACAAACTGGGTGACTGTTAATCACTAGGTCGGCAGTTCGATGTAGACGCACCTAATCAAGTCTGGTGTGGTGATGTGACCTAGTGGTTATCAATCATTCAACGAGGCTAAGACAGCCATCATTGATTATATTATTGGGTATTACTCACAGGTTCGACCGCATCGACATAACGACGGCGTAGCACCCAATGTGGCAGAGAAAAAATACTGGATTGAATACAAGGCTGTGGCCAATATTACTTGACCACTACAGTACCCCCTTGAGGGGTGTGCAGGAGGTAGAGCAATGCAGGAGCAATTGCCGAGGATGCCGTTATCGACCTGTGCTCTATTACTAATATTTTAGACTTCTGCTTCCGGCTGAAGCATAGATAATTAATCCTCACACACAACTACACAGTTTCTACCACTATCTTTGGCTTGATAGAGCGCTTTATCCGCCCGTTCCCAGATTGAATTTATATCCTTGTCACTGGAATTGTATTTAACTACGCCAATGCTCGCTGTAATTACAATTTTATTACCATCCTCATAAACAATTATTTCAGATATTGATTTCCTGACTCTTTCAGCAAATCGGCCGGCATCTTTTATATTTGTATTTGAAAGCAGCACACAAAATTCTTCTCCACCAGTTCTGGAGTTCACATCATATGCTCTACTCAAGTGTTGGAGTTTGTCTGCCACAGCAATCAGAACCTTATCACCTGCTGGATGTCCGAATGTATCATTAACTTTCTTAAAGTAATCCAAATCAAAACTCAGAAAACTAAATGTGAGTTTTTCTCTAACAGCACGTGCTATCTCTATTTCTGCTCGTTCAATTAAGTTGCGACGATTAGCTAAGCCAGTTAATGGATCGGTTCTTGACTTTTCTTCTAATTCTAGTAAGAGTCGTTTTTCTTTAGTAATGTCCCTCTCTATAGAGGCAAAATAAGTACAGTCACCCTGTTTATCATTAAGCGGTATCATGACGAGATGAAGCCAATGCTCCTCACGATCCTTACTAAAAGTTTGGACTGTTATTTCTATTGGTAATTTTTCTGCGAGCTTCCTTTTAACTTCTTGTCGAACCGTTTCATCTTTAAATAAATCTAATAGCTTCGCATTTTCACCAATAACTTCTTCAAAAGAAAAGCCCATCAAGTTTGTGAATGCTGGATTAACATAAACAATTTTCTGCTGAGTAATATCATCGGTATTATTTTCAGTAACAATAACTATGTCTTGTGCAGACTCAACAATATCTTTAAACATGAAATCATATTCATCGTTAATCATATTCATCGTTAATCTCTTCTACTCGGTGAAAAAGTCACATGGGAAAGTTCAGATAGGGAAAAGCTAATAAAATTTGCTGCAAAGCAACGGTCATTTACATCTAGTTTGGCACCCCGCCTATAAAAAGGAGATTAAATATGAAAAAACTATTCGCACTAATTTCCCTGATGTTTCTGTCACTGCCTGTAGCTGCTGAAGTTCGTCAAAATTGTAACGAACTTCTGGACCGCAACACTAATCATGATAATGACAATCCAAGTGCTTATAAAAGTTATACAGATGACTGGTGTGCTTGTTTCATACTGGGCATCTCAAAACTAATGCCACGAACCTGCCGGGTCGGTCAGTCTCCGTCAGCCAAATCTGAGTTCCTCTCTGCACGCTCCTGCTGCTTTGGTTCACCATAGCGAAACTCTAAGAAGGTTATCACAAGGCCTATGATCATCATCACGAATACAAAAATGGCTAAGTATATCAAGTTATCGGATATCATGATTGCTCTCTTCGTGCTAGCAGGCTCGATAATTTGAAGTAGATACCGAACGCAAGAATCGAAGGCACCCATATGGCAGTGAATAATCCCTCCATTTGTTTACCCTCAAACCAGAGCAATCCAGAAACTGCAAAGGACACGGCGACGGCGAGCAGAATGAAAAAGTCGGATATTTTGAACATATTAATTTCCTTATTTTAGTAGTTGACGTTTGTCCGGATAAGGGCCCGGATACTCCCCTCTAAATCTGATGGAACCCGATTGCGGCTAGCAACAGCCCGGCGATCGTGACTCCCGCCGGGATGCGAAGCCCGACGATGCCAAAAACATCGATCATGGATGGTACTAGACCGATTAATCCGAGCGGCACCCATAGAAAAAAAGGGGTGGCGATGACAACTCCAAGCCAACCAGCCACGCGTAGCAGACTGCTGCTATCCCTTTGGTCGCTGGGTAATGATGCTTTATTATTTTCCATTTGACCCTATGACAATATCAAGGTCACTTAGTTCATCTTCACCCCTTGTCACTACGCTATCTACTTTGTATCGGTATAATGTTGCGTCGCAGAAGGTTACTCAGTTATCTCACATCGTTCATATTATTGTGAGAATTACCTACCCTAACAGCCCACGTTTACTATATCTTTCAAGATCGGTAACAGTCTAATGTGATTCCTTGAGTAATTCTAACTGTTAATCACTAGGTCGGCAGTTCGAGCCTGTCCCGGGGAGCCATATCAAATGAAAAGCCTGCATGTGAATGTGGGCTTTTTTTGTGGGTGCTTTTGTTGCCGTTTTATTGACACAATCTATAGCCCTATACATTAAAAAGTATACATTAATGTTGCTTGCGCTGATTGTTCAGTCACTCCCTTGATGCCAAATTTATTATGCCAGTACCAATATTCAATGCCTGCATAAAATTGATTCTTATGACCTATTAAATTTCCTACATCTAATAATAATTGTGGTTGAGTTAAAATCGAATCTTCACCTCCAGTTGCACCGGCACTTAACCAATCAAGAAAGCCACGAAACTTAAAATCCAAACCCCCAATACTAAATGGCACACTCCACACAGGAGTAATTTGCACACCAAGACTATTAACATCATCATTTTTATAAGCCATGATATCTAACTTTATATATTCAGTGTGCGGAATATCAAAACTAATACCTCCTCCAAATAAATAGGCCATAAATGGATCACTGGAGGGTTCGCTGCCGGCATTAATTCCACCTACGATCGAAAAATCTTTAAATAATCCGAATGACATATTGTTGTCTGTTAACTTATTCAAACTGAGTCTAGGATAAAATTCACCATAAACCGCTAAACCAACATCGTCCCTTTGAATGAAATCCACAAAGAGAAAGTTTTCACCATATTTCCAGCCATCAGCATGCTCAAATGTAATTGTATTATGATTACTGGAACCCAACTCAAAACCATCGCCTGTCAGGAATTGAATATTAGTTGAAGTCCAATTAAAAATACCTTCAGCCTGAATTAATTCAGACGAAAAAATAAGTAAAACAAGCATAGTTAGCCTTCTCATTTTAGTTAATTTTTTAATATATCATCAAACGGTTGTGGCTTATGAATACCATAACCTTGACCGTAATCGACACCTATCTCCCTCAACATACCTTTAATCTCATCGTTCTCTACAAACTCAGCATAAGCCAACGCTTGTTGCATACCATGACCTATTGCCAATGTATTTTTCTTTGCTTCAATAACAGCAATAGCTAAATTGGGCTTTGCATAGAGCACATAATCAGCACGTTTGGGGCCGCCCTTAACATCAGGATTCTTAATTCGGGCCGCCAACTTGCCACGCACCATGACACGACCATCAGTGAGATTCACCTCTTCACGAAAATGAGCTTGTTGCCAACCTGCTTTCAAAATAGCTGGAGTAATAAACTTAGTTGAAATATCACGTTCGCTTAAAGATCGTTTATCCATACTCCGAAGTCTCCCCAACTTCAGTTCCTTATAATTGTGCTATGACTTTACTTTGCCTTATTTTAACTTATATTTGAAGTACATATACTCTTTT
>JBLHKL010000100.1:0-7439 GCA_047618295.1 Gammaproteobacteria bacterium
GAGATACTGGTAAATGATGAAAGCATAGCAAAGACACCGGCTTCAATAGAATTGATAGAAGGCAAACACCTTGTAAGAATTAAGAAATCCGGTTTTAAAGACTGGCAAAAAAATATTACCCTCATTGCCAGTGAATATATTGCCTTTAACGATATACAACTTAAACCGGCTGATGCGACACTGTTTGTTGAGTCTGTTCCAGCCGCTGCTAATGTTACTGTTGATGGTAACTATGTTGGTAAAACACCACTGGAAACGGCCATAAGTCCGGGGGAAACTGCCTCTGTTCGACTCTATAAACAAGGTTTTTTAGCATCAACCCGCAGTGTTAAGGTTGGCGCAGGGCAAAGCAAAAAACTAACCATATCCATGGCCTCAGAACTTGTTGATGTTATGTTTAGCCTTAAGCCTGCGGATACCAAGGTTTATATTAATAATAAACGCGTAGAACTGTCTGGCTCAACAATCTCACTACCGACTACGCAACAAAACATAACAGTACGTAAAGAAGGTTATGTGGATTACAGCACGACCATTACCCCTATTTCTGGTATTCCACAAAATATTAACGTGACATTAAAGTCGCTACGGCAACAAAAACTGGAAAATATAAAACCCATTATTACAAACAAGGCTGGGCAGCAACTTAAATTGTTTTACCCTCATGCTTTTACCATGGGAGCATCACGTCGTGAGCCTGGACGACGTTCCAATGAGTCTGAACAGAACATCGAATTAAAACGTGCTTTCTATCTTGGCATCAATGAAGTCACTAATGACGAATTCCGTTTATTCAAAAGTGCGCATGACTCTGGATCTCTACAAGGCAATAGTCTAAATAATAGTAAGCAACCTGTTGCAAATATAAGCTGGGATGATGCTGCAAGCTATTGCAACTGGCTAAGCCAGCAAGAATCATTGATACCTTTTTATAAATTTTCAAACAGCAAAGTCAACAGTATTGATTCTGCTGCAAATGGCTATCGCTTACCTACGGAAGCAGAATGGGCTTGGGCCGCGAGAGCTGTTAGCAAGGCTGAGCTATTAAAATTTCCTTGGGGAGACAAGATGCCTCCTGCCAAAAAGAGTGGCAATTATGCAGATAGCAATGCTATCGGTTTTTTAGGCAAGACCATCGCTAATTATAATGATGGTTTCGCTGTTGCAGCGCCCATAGGTAGCTTCGCCCCTAATCCGAAAGGGTTGTATGATATGGGTGGTAATATTGCTGAATGGGTGCACGATTATTACGCTGTAAAAGCAAGCAGTAATAAAACACATATTGATCCACTCGGCCCAGCACGTGGTGAATTTCATGTTGTCCGTGGGGCATCATGGTCACATGGTACTATTACTGAGTTACGATTATCTTTTAGAGATTATACTGACAAGCCACGCGAAGACGTTGGTTTTAGAATTGCACGATATCTTGATTAGCATAATTAAATTATGAAAAAATTCTTATTTTTAGCTCTCCTACTTTCGTTATCTCTCACTATCGTAGCAGCAGAAGACGAAGACAAGACAGCGACCCCTAATAGCGAACAAACTGAGACAAATAAAAATAAACAAGCTGCAACAACAGTGAATACTCCCGACACATTCGACCCTACTGAAACTTTATCTCAAGATGTGCCTACTGCCTTTCCAATAGATATATAGAAGATCAAACTTATTATGAACAAACACAATCCATTATCTGACTTCCTTTATCAATTGATAGCCTTATTTTTATCACTGATCATCGTGCACACGATCTATGTCACAGTCATTCGTCCAAATGCCGATGCCATCCTCGAACAACAAGCAACTCAACAAGCTGCAGGAGAAACTGTAGAAATTGAACGCTCAATATTCATCGTGCTGAAAGACTTTGAACAGGAGGCCTGTTTTATCCTGGCATTATGGGTGTTTGCAATTATGGGGCTTAAGGCCAAAGTAATTCTAAAAGAACGTGCGCTATTATCCCAAACGTTGATCAATATTAGCCCGGGGACAAGTATCTTGCCTGAAGATACACGCGAGTATTCAAGACCTATACAAAACCTTGATGAGGATGAACGCGAGTATCTTTTACCCAGAGCGTTACTCTCTGGCTTGCAACGTTTTGGCTCGACTAAAAATATTCAAGATGTTGCTACTACTATTAAAGATATATGCGAACATGAGTCAGAACGACTTGATTCAGAACTATCTATGGTTCGTTACATTATCTGGGCAATACCATCTATCGGTTTTATAGGTACCGTGCGCGGCATTGGTGAAGCACTCGGTCAGGCACACAAAGCCGTTGAAGGCGACATACTCGGAGTTACCTTAAGCCTCGGGGTGGCATTTAACTCAACCTTTGTTGCTCTTATCATTAGCATTTTTATTATGTTTTTAATGCATCAATTACAACTATTACAAGAACGGCTGGTACTTGACTCACAAAGTTATTGCGATGTCAGTCTCCTGCGCCATCTTAAGGCTCTATAAGGTAGCTTATAATGTCATTAACAGTCATTGATCTTAATGATACGAATATCCGTGTCGGAAAAGGTGAGCAAATACTATTTAACAGTCCCGGTTACGCTGTAATTAAAGATGACAAGATCGCATTTGGCACACAGGCAGCAAAACTTAATCGTATTTACCCACGCAGTACTCATGATGATTTCTGGTACCGCTTTAGCCAGGATGCGATTCAGTCTTCATCAAACCAAATTCGTCATAATGCCGATCTTGCTTATATGCAATTGGCTGAGATCTATGAACAATCTGGTGGTTCAGAAAAATGGCTCATCGCTATTCCTGCCAGTTTTAATCAGGAACAACTGGCTCTATTACTCGGCCTACTTAAAGCCGCTAACTATGCAGATGTACAATTAATAGATAGCGCATTACTCGCATCAATCAATAGCTTAAATAAAGGTGAGCATCTTCATTTGGATATGCAATTACACCAGTCTGTATTGACATCTTTAGAAACTGATGACAAGCATAGGGTGATTACTTCAAATGTGTTACCCGAAACCGGGTTATTAGGTATCTATGAACAGTGCGCAAAATTGATTAGCAATGAATTTATAAATCAGTCGCGCTTTGACCCACATCACCATGCCGAATCTGAACAATTACTGTTTGAAAATATCCCTATATGCTTATCTAAGTTAACGACCTCATCGATGTCTAAATTAGATCTTGAATATCAGGGTAGTTCTTATAGTGCGAATATAACGCGCGAAGCTATCATAGAAACACTTTCTCCCATATATGACAATTTCTACAAACATATTGAAGAGTCAAAACAGCTACTACTCAGTCATCGTTTCCGAATATTGCCTGGTTTCATGGACCGCTTAAGTAATGCCCGCTTATTAGATGAATTTGCTGTGTTCACATCAGCAAAAAAATATTTAACATTGCTAAACGATGCTGATTCAAATGCAAATTACTTATCTGAATTACCGGCAATTGAGGGAACAGAAGAATTAACAATACCACATACAGAAAGCAGGCAAGCTACAGACATCACGCATATATTGATTGACAATATCGCTTATAAACTTAATGAAAAGGGTTGCTACATCGCCTCTAATAACAAAATTGAAACTTCGCTTAGTTTAAACACGCAATTTTCAATTCAATCGTATAATGGTCATTATTCCATACAGGCTGAAAATCATTCGCAAGTCTCCTTAAATAACGTCACGGTCAATGACAAACAATTACTTACGCTTGGAGACAGCATTAAGATAGCTGGGTCAGAAACCAGTTCTACTGTAATAAAGGTCTCATAAAGAGATGGCCCGCAACCGGCGCCAGCTTACCCCTTTTAGCTTGTCATTTCTTGACATCATGTCCTGTGGTTTTGGTGCTGCAGTTTTATTATTTCTTATAATCAAACACAATATTGATAGTGATGTAGCAAGCCCAGAGGCTATAAGCGCACCTGATTTTCAATCCGAAGTTTCGCTGTTGGAAGAAGAAATACGTCTGGGCGAATTAAATCTTGTCGAAGCCAAAAATACTATTGAAGAGATAAAACAACAAATTGTAATAACCGAAGGGCTTGCCCGAGAAATAACGGAAGAGATAAACAATCTCAGCGGACAACAAGATGCATTATTAGCAGCGAGTGATGACACTGAGCTCGATTCGCTTAAAGCTGATCTAATTAAACTAGAACAGCAAAAAAAGAATCTGGAAAAAAGGCTAGAAGAAACAGGAGAAGCATCACGACAATTTTCAGGTGATGGTGATCGTGCTTATGTCTCAGGCTTAAAAATGAGTGGGAGACGTCTATTAATATTAGTTGATAGCTCAGCCAGCATGCTCGATGAAACCATAGTCAATATTTTGCGTAGGCGTAATATGTCAGAAGATCGCAAACGACAATCAGCTAAGTGGCAACATACTATCAAGATCGTTGAATGGTTAAGTGCTAAATTTCCTCTAGACAGTCAATTTCAAATCTATCATTTTAATACTCAAGCAAATGCGCTTGTATCAAATACAAAGGGACAATGGCTAGACGTGCGCGACAAAACTAAGCTTGACTCTGCATTTAAGACGCTTAATGGCTTAGTTCCAGAAAATGGTACAAATCTAGAAAAAGCATTTATTGCTGTAAATCAGCTTAACCCAAAACCTGATAATATTTTTCTCATCACAGATGGTTTTCCGACTCAGGGTTCAAAACCTTCACGAAAAACCACTATATCAGGTAAGGACAGAGTCAAACTCTTTAACAAGGCAGTCGAAAAATTACCAGCACGCATACCAGTTAATATAATTTTGACTCCAATCGAAGGTGACCCCTATGCGGCGATTGCCTACTGGCGACTATCTCGTGCAACTCAAGGATCATTTATGAGTCCATCAAAGGATTGGCCATAATTAGTGTTATGAAAAAACGTCGCGATACAGATATTTTTAGCTTGTCTTTTCTGGACATCATTACCTGTGGTTTTGGAGCGATTATCCTATTATTAGTGATCACTAAAACAGGTATACCGGCATCGAGTATAGAGGCTGCACCTGAAACAACTGATAATGGTTTAGTCCGAAATTTACAAAAACAACTGTTTGAGATCAGAGGACAAACCAATATCTTAAATCGTGATATGACTGATGCTAAAGAGCAACTCTCTGTTTGGAAACAACGTATCGCTCGTCTCAAACAAGATAAGAATAGTAACGAGAATAAGATTAGTAGCCTGCAAGATAATTCTTCCGTGCAATCGAGTATTACTAATCAATTCGAATCAGCAAAACAGTCTTTGACCAAAGAAATGCAGCGTCTTTTAGCCAAACTAAAAAATGCAGACACTGATCTTGTTGGCGGAATACCAGTCGATAGTGAGTATATTATATTTATCGTCGATACCTCCGGTAGCATGGTGCAGGTCAACTGGGAAAAAATGATCAACCAACTTACTACTACTTTAGACGTCTACCCAAATGTGAAAGGCTTACAAATCATGAGCGATATGGGTAGCTACCTATTTTCACAATACCGTGGAAAATGGATACCTGACACGCCAGGACGTCGACGAGCAATGATTAGCAATATTCGAAGATGGAATACCTTTAGCAACAGTAGCCCGGTTGAAGGAATTACGCGCGCCATTAGTACTTTTTACGACCCAAATAAAAAAATAAGTATTTATGTCTTTGGCGATGAATTCACTGGTAAATCAATAAGTGATGTCGTAAAGACTATCGATAGATTGAATCCAAAAGACAGTAAAGGTAATACAAAAATCCGTATTCACGGTGTTGGTTTCCCTATACCAGCAAGTGCACCTGAACATTTCCAGATTACCAGTCAAAGATATGCAACATTAATGCGTGAAGTTGGTCATAAGAATGGTGGTACTTTCATAGGTTTAAATTAATGAAAAAATTATCGCTCTTTTTTTTACTATGTTGTCTATCACTGTTAATAGCTTGCGAACAAGCTATGATTTTGGAAACTAGCCTGGATATACCTCAACCAGTCGAAACAAAATTGCCTTTGAGTATTGCCATTTTTTATGAAGAATCATTACGAGAATATACCTATACAGAAGATAACGATGATAGAAGAAATTGGTCTATTACTATAGGGCCTTCACAAATAGAGATCTTTGAACAAGTACTACCCGCGATGTTTAATACTATAACTACAATCCATAATCTGAATGAAGCTAAATATCAACACTACGATGCGGTAATTGTTCCTGAGATCAAAGACATACAATTTGCTTTGCCCTATGAAACAAAAACAAAGATTCATGAGACATGGATAAAATATATCATTCATATTCAGGAAACCGATGGGGTATTCATTGCCGATTTGAATTTGACAGGTTATGGTAAATCACTTCCCAATACATCAATTGACTTCTTATTAGATGAAAGAGAAGGTCTGGTTATCTCTACAAATGAGGCATATAGAGATTTAGCTGCAAAGCTTATTGTTTCATTTCAATCGGATCCTGCTATCAATGAATGGCTCGATAGCAAGTCAAAATAATAATTCAATATGAAAATTCTCTTCAGTAGAATTTTATTTATTACATTCTTAGGTTTAAATATTGTTGCCTGCAATACAGTAACGGTGGTCGACGAACATAAAGCAACTACTAATATTCAGTTAGGCGATGAAGAATCCATTGTGCTATTGGGCCGCAGACACCTCAGTCAACATGAAACTGAATTGGATTATATCAGCTGTGTAGGGGAGAAATTAGCTGCGGGAGAAGGAAGACTTAACGTAATTCCTGAACAACAGTTTATCGATAGCATGTATCCTTATTTTGATCCAAGCACAGCACCGATGAATGTGAAAAAACTTGATAACTTAATACAACATCCAAATATTTCTAAAAAACTAGCAGATTATAAAATACATTACTTTATCTGGATTGAAGGCAATACAAAAACTATTGATAAATCCGGTGCTATATCTTGCGTAGGTGGCCCTGCAGGTTGCTTTGGCTTTGCCACTTGGCAAGATGAGGCCATCTATGAAGCGAAGATATGGGATTTAAAAAATACATCCGTATCAGGAAAGATCCATACTGAAACACAAGGCACATCCTTTCTGCCTGCTGTGATATTACCCATCCCACTTTTAGCGAGTGTCAAATCTGATGCTTGTGATGGGATGGCCACACAATTAAAAAAATTCTTAAATTAATGACTAATCAATCAATCAATTTTTTATTGATACCATTATTATTCGGTCTATTTCCTACACATGTTTATGCAGAATCGCCTATTTATTCTTGGCGTGTAAGCGATCTTGCTCGTTCACCAGTAGAAAATATTACATTAAGAAATAAACAAGACCGTTTAATAAAAACAGTCAGCGCAAAACAAATGGTCTATCTGTACGCGGCAATGAGTAGCATTGCTGACGCCTCTGAAATAGACTCAGCGTTTATTATTGTAGATGGCAAGCTAGCAAA
>JBLHKL010000101.1:0-7341 GCA_047618295.1 Gammaproteobacteria bacterium
TTCGATGGAAACATGGATAGTAATATCTGTATAAGAACCTTGATTAAACATAATGCTCAGCTTTATTTTAATGCTGGTGGTGGAATTGTTTGGGATTCTGATGTTGATGCCGAATATAAAGAGTGTTTTGACAAGGCAGCAGCTATGTTGAAATTATTTAAGCAGGAAGAAACCATTTGACCATAACAGTTATCAAACTGGGCGGTAGTTTAATGCGAAGTAGTGAACTGGGTGACTGGTTGGATACGATTCAATCACTAGCAGCAATGACCAATATTATTATTGTTCCTGGTGGCGGTGAATTTGCTGACAAGGTTCGAGAGACGCAAACTTCGCTAGGTTTTGATGACCGGACTGCACATCGTTTGGCATTACTAGCGATGTCTCAATATGGTTATTTATTAGCTGGTCTGAATCAAAACCTTCATGTTGCCGAAGATCTTGAATCGCTAACATCAAGTTTAGACAAAAGCAGACCGCTATTATGGCTCCCCACGGCCTTACTTAAGGACGAATCAGAGATACCAGCAAGCTGGGATTATACTTCTGACAGTATTGCCCTGTGGCTAGCGACAAAATTGACTGCAAATAGCTTGGTTTTGGTCAAAGCCAAAGCGATGAAGCAAACCGAAAACTCGGTTAATGAGTGCATCAAAAAAAATACTTTAGATGAAGGATTTCAAAAGCTTACCGATAAATTTCAGGGAGAGATACATTTGATTAATAAGCGTCATTCTCAGCAGCTAATAGATCTATTTTAAATACAAATAGGCATCTCAGGGCACTTTTCCTGGCTCAATCCAGGAATCATCTACTACAATGCCTCTCTTCAAAGGAACCTAATGTCGATTCCTCCTAATCTCATTTATTCAAATAATTATGCAAATATATTTAAAGATTTAGTGAGCTATGCCGAAACATTCAGTTAAGAGATCATATAAAAAATTGTATTTACGGAAAGTACATAAATTCTTTGTTTTTTATCGAATAAAATATGGAGTAGGTTGATGGAAAAGTTGGTTACGAAATTCAATATTATTAAACAATTTTATTTATTTACCGGAGTAGTCTGCGTTGGTTTGATCGGCGTGCAATCCGCTATATATTTTGGAGCCCTTGGTATAAAAGCAACATCGCTGTTATGCCTTGCCTTAGTATTGATAACACTAGGTGTAGCGCATTATTTGGGCAAATTGAACGGTAAACGCGCTGAATTGATAGTGCATGGACTGCATGGACTGCATGGACTGCATGCAATGTCTCAAGGCGACCTGACTCATAAAGTCAGCATTACCGGCAAGGATGAGTTTGCCTGGATGTGTTGGGAATATTCTGAGGCTCGCAAGGGGTTTATGACTTTGGTCAAAGAAATGTTAGGGAGTTCAGACCAACTAGCAGCAGCAGAAGAATTGTCGGCAATAACTGAGCAGGCAAATCGTGGTGTCATGCGCCAACAAGGTGAAATCGAGCAAGTAGCAACGGCGATGAACGAGATGTCAGCAACGGTATCAGAAGTATCTAAAAACGCAGCTAACGCGGCGTCAGCAGCAACAGATGCAGATGACCGTGCTAAAGATGCTAGCGCTGTTGTTAATACTACGGTCGAAACCATTAACAATCTTGCCTCTGAAGTTGAACGTGCCTCTGAAATGATTGAAAATCTGAAAGGCGATAGCCTCAGCATTGGTGCTGTACTTGATGTTATTCGTGATATTGCAGAACAAACTAACTTACTCGCACTAAACGCGGCAATAGAAGCAGCACGCGCTGGTGAGCAGGGACGTGGTTTTGCTGTCGTCGCTGATGAAGTCAGGACGTTGGCGAGCCGTACACAGCAATCAACACGTGAAATCAACGATATGATTGAAAAATTACAAAATGGTGCAAATCAGGCTGTGAGTGTCATGGAGGCGGGACGTACCAAGGCAGTAGAGAGTGTTGAGCAAGCTGCCAAGGCGGGTGAAGCGTTAGAAGCTATCACCGGTGTTGTTGATAATATCAAAAGCATGAATATGCAGATCGCTAGTGCAACGGCTGAAGAGATCAATCGTAATATTGTTAATATCAGTGAAGTTGCTCAAGAAACTGCGGCGGGTTCACAACAAACGGCTAGTGCCAGTGATGAATTAGCCATATTGGCCTCAGATCTTCAAGGCCATGTCGTCAAGTTCAAGATTGAAGGCTAAAAAAATATAATGCCCAGGGACCTCGGTACCCCCTTGAGGGGTGAGGACATTCAGAAATAGTTAGATAAGATTATTTTTCATTAACAATATTTGAATCGAACGTATTTATTTTCGGTTCAAGTGTTAATTTCTCATAAGCTTTAAGTGCCGCAGGCATTCCAAAATCCAGCGCTATGCGATAGCAGTCCAACAAACTAGAATTCTCCAGTTCATCTACTGCTGACATTTGTGTTCTTCATCAATTCCTGTTTATTTCGGCATTATTGAACAACACAAACCTTGTCCTACAGGTTTGTTCACTGAATAAGAAGGCCTGGTATCCGGAAGAGGCTGGAGATACCAGGCAATAGCCGAGCGTCCATCTCGGCTGATCCCGCTAATGCGGGCACGGTAAACTTTCAATCCCAATTTAGTGCGCCACCGGTTTGATATTCAGTGACACGCGTTTCAAAGAAATTCTTTTCTTTTCTCATGTTGGCTTGTTCATCCAACCAAGGCAGTGTTGATTCTGCGCCGGGGAAAGGTTCTTCGCTCAAGCCAAGTTGATTGGCACGTCTATTGGCAATGTACCGAAATTGACCAATATGGGTTTCTGCGGAATAACCCAGTATCGGATCTTTCAGGATATAGCTGGTGTAGGCTTTTTCTGCTTCATAGGACTCATCCCACATTTCGCGTATTGCATTTTGATCAAGCGTCAGATTTTCTTCTTGAATGATTTGTTTGACGACACGAATACCAAAAGCAGCATGCATGACTTCATCGCGCATGATGTACTGCAATTGCTCTGCTGTACCTTTCATGAGACCACGACGTTGCAAGGCAAAGATAGGGCTGAAACCATTATAAAACCAACAACCTTCAAAAATGCCAGCAAAGAACATATAGGCGATAACGAAATTGTGCAGCTCATCGCGGTCACGTAAATCAATATCAGATCGCAACACTGAACTTAGACGGCGATTAGCTACAGAGATCTTCTGGTGTATCTCAGGGACTACACGGTAACGATTATAGATCTCGCTTTGATCCAAGCCGATTGTTTCTATGCAATGCTGATAGGTCCATGTGTGCAATGCTTCTTCATAAACCTGTCGCGCCTGATAGATTTGCAATTCAGGTGCAGACATCTTTTCCATGACCGCTAGGCCGATATTACGCATGGCTAAAATGTCAGAGGTCGTTAGATAAGACAGCACGTTTTCATAGACGTGTTTTTCTTCGAGCGTTAGCTTGTGTCTATAGTCGGTTACATCCTGTGCCATATTGATATCAAGTGGCGTCCAATGATTCTTATTGGCATTCAGGAAAAAATTCCAGGCCCATGGATATTTAAAAGGCGCTAATTGATTTATGTCGGTTTGCCCATTAACAACACGCTTATCTTCCGGGTTAACCGGTGCAAGCTTGCTCAGCGCAGCAGTAGGTTTAACAATGTTGTTAGTATTTATTGGAGCAGGGTTGTTTAATGTCTGCTCGACAATACTAGGTTCTACAGTACCGCTATTGACTGCCGGTTTAGCTAATGGGTCATTCCAGTCCAACATTTATAGATTTACCTTATTAATTGTTTTATTAACGATTACTGACATGCTTCGCAATCCGGATCGAGAATAGAGCAGACCTGTGGTTCTTCAACTGGAGCACTCTGGTTTTCAGAACTATTACTGGCACCTTTTTCCATATGTGTTGCGCCCAGTGAACGCAAGTAGTATGTGGTTTTAAGACCTCGCACCCAGGCAAGTTTGTAGAGGTTGTCTAGTTTCTTGCCGCTAGGTTCTGCCATGTAAAGGTTTAATGATTGACCCTGATCTATCCATTTTTGGCGTCTTGAAGCCGCTTCGACCAACCAACGAGAATCGACTTCAAAAGCGGTGGCGTAAATTTCTTTCAGGTCCTTCGGAATTCGGTCAATTTCTTGAACACTTCCATCAAAGTATTTGAGGTCATTCACCATGACGTCATCCCAAATACCGTGCTCTTTTAAATCATGCGCAAGGTAAGGGTTAACGACTGTAAACTCACCAGACAAGTTCGATTTAACAAACAGGTTTTGGTAAGTCGGTTCGATCGATTGACTTACGCCACATATATTTGAAATGGTTGCTGTGGGTGCAATAGCCATGCAGTTTGAGTTACGCATGCCGACCTTCATTACGCGTTCGCGCAATTCATCCCAGTTTAAGGATTGTTCAAAGTTTGCCTGTAGATAATCACCACGAACATCAGCCAGACGCTGCATTGAATCTATCGGCAATATACCCTGGCTCCAAAGCGAACCGTTAAAGCTTGAATAAGCACCACGTTCTTCAGCCAGGTCAGTAGATGACTTGATAGCATAATAACTGACGGCTTCCATGCTCGTATCGGCAAAACTAATCGCTTCATCAGAAGTGTAAGATAAACGTTGTTTATACAAAGCATCCTGAAACCCCATGATGCCAAGGCCAACTGGTCTATGTCGTAGATTGGAACGTCTTGCTTTGAGTACACTGTAATAGTTGTAATCAATTACGTTATCCAACATTCGCATCGCTGTCTTGATGGTCTTTTCAAGCTTTTCTATATTGAGACCATTCTCGTCGACGTGTTGTGGGAGATTAACCGAACCCAGATTACAAACCGCAATCTCATCATCTGATGTGTTGAGTGTGATCTCAGTACAAAGGTTTGATGAATGTACAACACCGACATGAGATTGTGGCGAACGGATATTGCAAGGATCTTTGAATGTGATCCAGGGATGTCCTGTTTCAAATATCATCGATAGCATCTTTCGCCATAAATCCAGGGCTGGAATAGTTTTGAAATTACTGATGCCACCGGCGGCCGCTTCTTGTTCGTATTCAACATAGCGTGTTTCAAATTCAATACCGTATAGATCGTGTAGATCAGTTGTCTCGTGAGGTGAAAACAATGTCCATTTAGCTTCTTCGGCGACACGTTTCATGAATAGATCTGGTATCCAGTTAGCCGTATTCATGTCATGCGTACGGCGCCGTTCATCACCAGTGTTCTTACGTAAATCCAGAAACTCTTCGATATCCATGTGCCAGGTTTCAAGATAGGCACACATTGCCCCTTTACGTTTGCCACCCTGATTGACGGCTACAGCAGTATCGTTAGCCACTTTCAAGAAGGGAACAACGCCCTGTGATTTACCATTGGTGCCTTTGATATGCGCTCCCAAGGCACGAACAGGTGTCCAGTCGTTACCCAAACCACCGGCAAACTTGGACAACATAGCGTCATCTTTAATAGCCGAGAATATACCGTCGAGATCATCTGGAACTGTTGTTAGATAACAGCTAGAGAGTTGTGGACGACAGGTTCCAGAATTAAACAAGGTAGGGGTTGAGCTCATAAAATCGAAGGATGATAAGAGTTCATAGAATTCTATAGCACGTCCTTCACGGTCCAGTTCATTGATGGCCAGACCCATAGCAACGCGCATAAAAAAGGCCTGAGGCAATTCAAAACGAAATTCATCAGAGTGAATAAAATAACGATCGTAAAGCGTTTGTAATCCGAGGTAAGTGAATTGACGATCACGGTCAGGCTGAATAGCATCTCCTAACCGATCCAGATCATATTTGGTTAGTTCATGATCAATCAATTCCAACTCAGAGCCAGTGCTGATGTATTTCTTGAAATAAGTGCCATAACTTTCACTCATTTCTTTATGTGTCGCTTGAGTCATTGTGCCTTCAATAAAAGTCAGGGCTTCTTGTCGCATTTTATCCAGTAATAGACATGCTGCGACATAGGTGTAATCAGGCTCTTTTTCGATCAAGGTTCTGGCACACATCACCAATGCATTGCCAACGTCAACCTCGTCTATACCATCGAATAAATTATTAAGAGAATCTTGTATAATTAGTTCTGCATCGACCTCAGAAAAGCCATTGCAGGCCTCAGTAACAACAGCGCGTAAACGACCTTCATCGAGCGGCGTTTTTTGACCATCTAGTTGTTTGACATTGATTTGGATTGAAGTCGTTTCTTCTTGTCCTGCTGGGTTTATCGCTGCTTCAGCCGCACGCTCTCGGGAACGTTCTTCACGATAGATGACATATGCACGTGCTATTTTTTGCTCGCCTGCACGCATCAGACACAGTTCTACCTGATCTTGAATATCTTCAATATGAACCGTGCCGCCATCAGGCATACGCCGTGTTAGGGCATTAACGACTTGTTGTGACAATGATTCTACGATTTGATGGATACGGGTAGAAGCTGCTGCAGTACCGCCTTCGACGTTGATAAACGCCTTGGTCATGGCCACAGAAATTTTTCCAAGGTCAAATGCAGTGACCTTCCCATTACGGCGAATAACATGATACTGACTAAGTTGCCCTGTCAAATAATCAGGTTGATATGCGTCTGTATTAGTATCGTCTATGCCAGCATTGAGACTATCGTCTGTAGCGCTAGCAGCCGGTTCTGTATTAGCAGTACCTTCTGCCTCCATTTACCCCTCCAGTTTTTCTTTTTTATATGTTTCGATTATGTGATCGCTGCTCGAAACTCGTTGATGTTTGTTCTGTAAATGAATGTATAACACCACAATAAAATGTGGTCAAGCACTTATTAAACCACAAGATGATGTGGAATGACCTGTGATCTAGTTCCGGATTTCCTGTGGATAAGTTGGGAGTAATTCTGTGAAAGCAGGGTGTTTTTTCCCTAAACTCGATGTAATTCAGTGTCTTAGTTAAAGCGTTAGATCAGAAAACATCTCCTTTATAATTGTGTATTAAAACTATCGTGAATTGTGACTGGATAGATAAATTTCATGAGTTACAACAATAAGATAGTCAGTTTATCAGGCCCATCTTTTTATATGCTTAGAATGTGAACTAGTAGCAAAAAATTACGGCAAATAGATAGAAAAACAACCTCCGCCATCGATGCCTTCGTTAGTGGTTTTTATAAAACCATGACGACTTTTATTTTTATGTAGTTCTGCGACGAGACGAGAAAAATATAGGCCGAGTCCAGTGCTTGCCTGATCGAAGCTAATAGACTTTTGATGGTCATCGTTGAAAATGAGCATGTCTTCCGGGTAACCAGGACCATTGTCCATAATTTTTATAACCATATATTTCTCATCTCTAACTGCAGAAATAGTTAGCTTATCTTTGGTGTAGTTATA
>JBLHKL010000102.1:0-7291 GCA_047618295.1 Gammaproteobacteria bacterium
ATACGCCCAATTTAATTAAATGGTGAAATATCATGCAATCAATAAATATGCCGGCTTATCTGAACAATAAATATAAGACATTGTTGTCTTTTATCTCAGTCAGCTTGTCTGATCGGATATTCAGACTGATTACATCGCAGAAATTGCGCAGAATTAACATACAGATGTTTGTACATCCATGCATTATCAATGGGCAACCTGCTCTTGTTTATGCACAGGGACTCGCTGAGCATAACAAGTTGGCTTTTGATGAGCGAAGAAGCGTATTTAAACAAGCATGGAATAGCGGTTGACTTAAATTATGCTGGAGTATGTTCATGACATGGTGGTTATGGGGAATTTTAGTCCAGCTAATTGGATTAACTTTTGTATTGTTATTTTTAAAGGGGTCATTTAGAAAGAAGCAATAGTTTCTATATTTGAATAGCAATTACAAAACATTACAAATACTTATTAAACTTAACTGATTAACTAATATTAACTTACATGCATCCTTTATATTTATCAGTATTAATAGACTTAAATAAATTAAATATTGAAGAACATTATGAAAAGAATAAATGTACCAGAATGTGCAACCAACCTGGTTGAGAAACTATCATCCCTTTTATCTTATGGGGAAACATCCGATCTTAATGAAAAACAACTTTATGGTGTCTTACTTGCATCGGCATTTACAACGAACAATAAATCATTTATCAATGATATTCTTAATATCGCTAGCGATTACGTTGATGCAGTCACAATTAATGCAGCTAAATCTGCCGCATCATTGATAAATATAGAATTTAAACACAGTAACCTACCTTATCTGGAATCAATAATTACTATTGAAAATCCTGATAAAGAATATATTCGAGCATTACATACTCCATACACGCAGGTTTCTGAGATCAACAATAATCAAACACATGATTTAGATTCCCAACTTTATCTATTGGCCGCCTCCTTTATTGCCGATTTTGATCGCTATGTCGATATTCGGTCTCAACTTATGCAGGAGAAATTAGTCAGTAATAAACCTGTTAGTTCAGTTGTTAGTTCAGTTGTTCATATAGCAGCAACTGTAAATTCAATATCTGAGCTTATTGATAACGATAGCAACATAATGAAAAGAATACTTGTAGTCGATGATGAAGCACGTATGACTCGCCTGCTTAAGCTATCTCTTGAAAGAACAGGAAAATTTATAGTAAGAACAGAAAACAAAGGTGCAAATGCCATTAATGCTGCGCGTGCCTTTAAACCTCATTTGATTCTGCTCGATGTCATGATGCCTGACATGGCTGGCGAAGATGTTGCTGCAAAAATCAAGGAGGATGAAGAGTTAAATGATATAAAAATTGTTTTTCTTACTGGACTTTTGACTACAGATGAAACAGGTAACACAGGCAAAAAAATAGGTCGATTTATGTTTCTTGCAAAACCTGTAAGAGATGATGGTTTAATTAACTGTATAGAAAATCAAATTCAAACTACTGTCCACGCCAAAACACCTGAATTAGATTCCAAATCAGCCATTTTGGCCTATAATTAGATTATGAAAACTATCATACTAAGTACGTCTCATGAATAAAACATCTAACGTATTAGACGAGCTGAAACGCATAGAAGAACAGAAAACCAATGCAGGCAACTGGGTTGACAGGATCATGTGTTCAATGTCTTTCAAGAAGAAAGAACAAGCCGTGGTTCACCCCTGTATTATTAATGGGCAACATACGCTTGTTCATGAACATGGTTTAGCAGAAAAAGACCCCTATTCTTACCAGCAGATCGTTAATTTTGCCAATGCGCAAGGTTATCTGTTAAAAGAAGATCAGCGTTCCGATTTCCTTGAAGGCATAAAACGTGTCAAAAATCGCCGCCGCGCAAATGTGGTGTCGGTTATGGTACTCACAGCGGGGCTGATGTCTCAAACTGCAAGCGCAAATACAGATGACGACCATGATCATGGTATCCACACTTCCAATGATGTTGAACACACTCAAGTTGAAGCAGGCTTTGACCTGGATCTGGATTCATTCGATACAGAAGGAGAATTGGCTGCTGGTCTATTAGGCTGGATAAACAGTCACTCATCGTTTACCTATGATATTGATAATATCCCGGATATTAAAAAAGTCTCTTCCACCGAAATAGCTGAAGTCGCTTTTGGTGGTGCATTACCTAAGAACATCAATCCAGATACCTTACAGATTTTTGGTCTCTATAACTTTAATGATCAGGTTGTTTATCTTCTTGATTCCATTGCTCTGGATACAGATGAAGGTAAAGGTATATTGTTGCATGAGCTTGTTCATTATTTGCAATATCAAACGGGCATAGACAAAGACGTCCAATGCAAGAATGAACTCGAATCACTCGCTTATGTACTCGAAGCAAAATTTCTTGATTCCCATGACCATGACCACAACATCAGCGCATCTCATATTAATAAAGTGAGCCAATGTAGAGTTTGACTCTCTGTTGGTTTCCAAATCAGCTTAATGCCATAGTATTTTGTTAGTCCATTTTTCCCCGTCAGAAACATTGTTGCTCTATTTCTTAATTACAGTATCTTAAGTAGCAAGGCTGTGTCTGGTTATGTTAATCACTAGGTCGGCACTTCGAGCCTGTCCCGGGGAGCCAAATCAAATGAAAAGCCTGCATGTGTATGTGGGCTTTTTTGTTTCTGTAACGTTATCTTATTCCGAACACCTATACATTATAGATAAGGATGTCATTCTATTGCTCTTCCTGTTCACCTAATGAATCCATTACCTCCAGCATTGAATCAGCTAAAGCAGAAGCTGTCGTCACGGACTCAACATTCTCACCACTAGCAGGTAAACGTTCTTCATTGATACTGACTTCACCGTTCTCGGTGTCTTATATGGTGATGATGATTTTCATAGGGATATTTTGTTTCTTGTGTGCTTAGCTATGATTATAGCTGAATGGGAAGATTCCTATTGTGACAGGCCGGAGTTAAGCGTAAGCAGCCATTGATAATTTTAAACATTCAAAATAAAAACCCCGCCGAAGCAGGGTATTTATTTATATCTACTAACTAGCTAATCTTTTAGTCACCACTGGTTAATACACCACTCAGTTTCCCTGAGGCCATACCAAAGAGCGCACCAACAACTACTGAGACTGATACTAGAATCAGGGCATTGCTAAAGTTGCCTGATGTTAAAGGTCCCATATCCACAACTCGCCATCGGTGTGCAAGAAACTCGTAAGCTTTTCCTTCTACAAGTACCCACAAAAACATTCCACCGGTACCACCCCACATGGAAGCTGATGATGAGCAGGAAAACTGCGAGGCGTCTATAATCTCTTCTGGTCGACCATCTCCCGTGAAGTCATGCAATGTGATTGCCTGTTCCGTCGTATTAAATTTGCCATCCTCAAAACTGGTGCATTCGCTTTTAGCCTTTTGGACTATCTCTGTGGCAATAGTCATGTACTCACCGCCGATTACAGTTCAGGAAAAACATAGAAGAACAATGCTGGCAGATAGAATGGCTTTCATTCTTAAATTTCTCCTAAACTGATTTAATATTTAAATTTTTCATTTTTCCATAATATTTCGTTAAATACAGGCTCAGCATAAACCCAAAGATTGCTTTCTTCCTGAGCCATCAAGCCACGAGGGCTCTCTACCTAGATTTTGACTATATGTTTTTCAGAAAGCATCAGGAGTTTTACATTTATCAAGAGTTTGAAGCAGGCATCTTCCCACGGGCTAAGCTATTTTGGATTAATGCCTAGCAAACGCCAAGTATCCATCCCTCCAATTCTGCTTTTTTGCGTTCGTTTGACATCAATGGAGGAATAAAATATCTATCCAGTATTCCACGTTTATCAGCTTCCTTTATCCAGGCAGCAATAGACCAAGCATCGTGTTCATCGGGACTCCGGTTTTGTTTGCAAAAACGTCTTTTGTATAAGGCTGGATAGGCCTCAACCATTACAGATTTATGATCGGGCACGTCAAATCCATCGAATGGCCAGAAGTGAACTCGTTCTTGAAGCATTGGAATTTCCCGTAACCAGAGTAACCATGGCAGACCAGAATGTGTCGATTTAGCGACTGATCCCTGAACATCAAACATAAAGACGCTTTTTGCAGTCGCCGTCCACTCCTCACAAAGGCGTAACTCTGTTGGGTTGCCTGTACGTGGATTATTATCACGTACGGAATCGACACGGGTAAGTGGATCCGCTGTTGGCCAATGTCGCACAAAATCAACTAAAAACTTATCCCATGTATTCAGACGATAACGTTTCATATAATTTATCGGGAAAGAAAACCCATGGTCAATTCCGATAATTGAAGTCTCATCAGATCCCAAGACTTTCTTACAGTATTGGGCAACCTCCAGTCGAGACCAATTTTTGACTCCATGTGTCGCGGTAGAAGCTTTAACTGGTTGGTCAGTTTGTGTCGCTTTATACACTTGCAGACCTTTAAGTCGACTCTCTGTTGTCTCTGCACCGGAGTAATCGATACCGATATAGTTATCGAATTTCATGAGCCATCGTTTTTAATTCATTCACCATAACTAATTAATACTAGACTATCTTAGATGTCTACCACCATCCAGCGGCAGCACCCTCCCCGTTATATATTGACTGTTAAGAAGGTAGTCGATAGCGAGTTGAAACTCCTCGTAACCGCCTTCCCGTTTCATCAAACTCTTCTTTAATGTTTTCTTTTTATACTCGTCATCATCTGAATCATTAAACAATATCAAAGAAGGTGCCAGGCTGTTCACTTTGATCTTGGGTGCTAACTTGGCTGAGAAAGAATAGGTAAGGTTATCCTGCGCCGCTTTGCTTGCAGCATAGGCAATATGCTTCTTGCTTCCACGCGAACTCACATAGTCACCAACATGAATAATATCAGCATAATCATATTCGGAATTCATCAATAACGGTGCCAATCCAAGGTTAAGTTGATAGGGGGCATTGACATGTACCTGCATCATGCGCTGAATGATTGTTGCTGGAGTGAGTTCTGCATTGTCAGACAACCAGTCAGATGCATTATGGATAATAGCGCGGATGCTAGTATGTTCTCGGCTAACATTATCTATCAATGATTGTATGTCTGCATCATTGTATGAATCACACTGTAAGATAGTCGCATTCTTTTTTCTCAGATCTGACAAAGACTCTGACTCGTTACGAAATGTACCAATGACCGGTATGCCGCGTTCAAGAAATGTCTTTGCCAGATACAGACCCAATCGCTTCCCTACTCCTGTAATGAGGATTGGCTCCTGTGTCATGGATTTAAAAATTCAGCACGCGTATGAATATTTTCTTTGAAACAGCCTCCCAGTGCTGTTGTGCTCGTTTGTGAATTACTATCTTGTACACCACGTGACTTGACACAATAATGTGTTGCTTCGATATTCACCGCAACATTTTCTGTTTCAAGTAGTGTTTGTAGTGCAATCAACACTTGTCTTGTTAAACGTTCTTGCACTTGCGGTCGTTGGGCAAAGAAGCGAACCACACGATTAATTTTTGAAAGCCCAATTATTTTTTCCTCGGGTATATATGCCACTTTGGCAGTGCCATCAATGGTGACGAAATGATGTTCACAGGTGCTAGTCAGATCGATATCTCTAATTTTGATCATCTCATTCGCGCCCATCTTATTTTCAATTAAAGACATTTTTGGGAATTGACTGTAATCCAGACCTGAGAAAATTTCATGAACATACATTTTAGCAATGCGATGAGGCGTCTCAGTGATACTGTCATCGTTTAAATCAAGACCGAGCGTTTCTATAACCTCATTCATTAGGAGCTTTATCTTTTCGTACTTATCTTCTTGAGATAATGACGTTTCAATCATCGGCGTTTCTATCCCATGTTCAATCAAGGTATTCCTGACCAATATCGCCTCGGGTGTTAAAGTCAGATCTTCATTGTGAACATGCGTTTTTAGGTACACTGGATTCGTGCTCATGATGCTTTCTCCAAAATTCTTAAGCCCGCTTTACTATGAGGACTATATTCAAGCGTTATTGATACTGAGTCAGCAAACCTTAATGCATTAGGCTTGTCGATAGTGACTCGTGCGTTGTTGACTGAGTTATGTTGACTACAAATATCAAGCACATCGGCAACCAGTTTTTCCAATAGCAAAAAACGACCTTCCTCGACATGTTGAATGACCTTTTTACTAATGTCTTTGTAATTTAGTGCATCAGATATATGATCGTTCAGTACAGACTCAGTAACCGAATAGTTAATCTCTATATTGACAACAATATCCTGTTTTTTTTCTTTTTCTTCCTGATTAAAACCAATATAGGTACGTAACCGAAGATTAGAAATATTAATTGTTGCATTGTTTAAGCGCATGATAATTTCTCGATTTATATTTTATGCCTACATTGAACGATCAAACGTGAAATCAATGTGAAATTTTAGCTTCCTTTAAACTGTTAATTGAGACTGTCCAGTACAACAGAGCCAGCGAAATGCATATATAAGCGTTAAAAACTGTTACTAGCCATAGAAAGTAATATTATAGAGCATCTTTTATTCCTAATAGTTTATGTCAAGAAGTCATGCGGAGGACTTTCATGCAAAAAATCACTGCTTTATTTATTTTTTACATCGCCAGTGTGGTAAATGTTTGGGCAGTTTGTCCAGACTACCTGGATGTTGATATGGAAGTGCTGCGTTCGAAAAAAACCATCAATATCTGCGAAAATTTTGGCAACAATCCCATCTTAATTGTTAACACTGCCAGCAATTGTGGTTTTACCCCGCAGTTTAAGGGTATGGAGTCATTGTATAAGAAATATAAAGATCAGGGACTAGTAGTGCTTGGTTTTTCGAGCAATAGTTTCAAACAAGAAGCCAAAACTAAAGAAGAAACGGCTAAAGTCTGTTACATCAACTACGGCGTGACTTTCCAAATGTTTACAGAAGTTTCTGTGCGCGGTGAAAATGCACACCCCATATTTAAAGAACTCGCTCGTCAATCGAGTCCACCGTCATGGAATTTCAATAAATATTTAATCGATAAAAACGGTAATGTTGTAAAACAATTTGACAGCACAACGGACCCAGATGCGGCTGAGATGCATGAGCTTATTGAAAACGTGCTTTAACTAAAGACTATAATTTTTAAGGTGGGATTGTCAGACTGAAGTAGATAACGTCATTTGCTTTTGTCAGCCACGAAGACATCTAGATTGAAATCCCGTTAATTAGATTTAACGGGGCAACCCGAAAACACCGTTAGCATTTGTTAGCAAGCTACTTCAATATATAT
>JBLHKL010000103.1:0-7136 GCA_047618295.1 Gammaproteobacteria bacterium
TAAGCTACAAATGTCTTGGGTCGAGATTCGCGAGGTGCTTGAACCGATACGAAGAGTTTGTAAGGTTAGCCCGGTGATTGAAGAAACACACGAGCGAGGAATAGACATAGCGGAACGTTATGGCCTTACTTTTTATGATTCAACAATTGTCTCTGCGGCGTTGCAGAATGATTGTCAGATACTCTATTCTGAAGATATGCAGCATGGTCAGATTTTTGATAAACAACTAACCTTATGTAATCCTTTCGTCTAAAAGGAAAGTTACCCTTTAATTCAGGGCCATTAAAAAGGGGACGCTACCCTTTTTAAAGTCTGAAGTAGTTGGTGTAGGAAAATATAGGAATGATCTTCCCTCGAATTATTAGATACGAAGTTGAGAATGATAATCTTAACGGCAGGAGGCGTAGTTCAGTGAAGTGACTTTCTTGTCGTTAATGTATGAGCCTAGACATGAGCCTGTACATGTTCGCGAGTTGGGATCTTTTTTAGCTCCTTACCAATTTCCTTTTGTGCCAAGCGAAGTTCGTAACTCTTTTGCAAATTGAGCCAGAAGACAGCGGACATGCCGAACCACTTGCCAAGGCGTAGGGCGGTATCAGCGGTAATATTTCTGCGACCAGCAATAATCTGACTGATGCGATTGGCTGGTACCTTGAGTTGGCGTGCAAGTTCTGCGGCGCTAATGCCAATTTCATCCAGTTCTTCACCTAAAATGATGCCAGGATGGATAGGGGATCTGCTCATTTCTATTCTCCTTTAATGGTAGTCTGTTATTTCAATATTTTCTGGTCCATCCGATGACCATGTAAAACATATTCGATATTGTTTATTAATACTGATGCTGTATTGGCCTTTTCTGTCACCTGTTAACTGTTCAAACCGGTTGCTCGGCAGGGCGGCTAAATCATTTAAGCTATCGGCAGCATCGAGTATTTCCAGTCTTTTTTCGGCCTGTTTTTTAAAGCCTTGGAAAGCTTTAACGTGTTCACCATTAGCAAAGGCCTTAGTCCTTTTATCACGATAACTTTTAATCATAGGGTAGTATAGTAGAAAATACGCGATACGTCATGCATATATTATTATTACGCCTATGTAGGCATAGCTATCGATAGCGCTGAAAAGGGGACGCTACTCGTTAGAGTAACTGCTGATAGTTACACTTCAGCACTTTAGCCAGTTTTTGTGCAGCCACTTTGCCGATAATTTAAAGGGATACCTCAGGGACGCTACCCTTTAAATTTTTAAATAGTCATCCTCTCCACCTACTTTTTCCCATGTAGCTTTAAATAATGAAATTGCCTCAGTGGACAGGAATCCTTTATCACATACTGACTCGAAGCCGAGTAGCATCTGTTTTTTAAATTTTTCGCTTTTACTATTGTTAGCATCGACTAATGCTGCCTCAATATCGTTGGGACGATCGAGTGATAATATTTCTATTAAAGAAGCTGCCTGGCGTAAGTCTTTAATAACTTTTATTTGCTGAGTTATTGTGCGTCTTTGTGATAAGACAAGTTTGTGAATGGCAAATCTGGCTGGTTGAGGAACATTAACTAAAATTCCTCTACCGGATGCAATGACGGCTTGAATTGGCTCTTTCAACAAGTAGTCTAAAAACCGTAACGGAGTAGCATGTAATTTTAGTGCAGGCATAAAAACAGGTTTTGATGACTCTTTGCCTGACAACGGTGTTAATAAATCGACCTTAAGCTCTGAGTTCCTGATTTTATATGAGGTAGATGGTGACTTTCTGTTTAGAGCTGGGATCTCAGAAAATCCTAAATTTGAGTCCATTATTGCTTTCTTTAAATTTATGGTTTTTTTTGATATACCAATGGAAATAGATAAATCAATATCTGCTGTTTGAGTCGTTTCAAATGGGAATTGATAGCCCATCATATTGCCATATACATTAAATGCATGTGAGCCTACCAAGACTCCACCAGCAGCAAAAACGCCTGCACTTTCAAGTAAAGATAAAACACGATTTGATAATGGATCCAGTTTATTCAGGCCGCCAGATATCAACATGTTGATTAAGTTTTCACGGACTTTGACTTCGTCCTTTAATTCATTTGCTATTACTTTATCTTGTTCAATGGCCTTTAATAGTTTTTCTGTCTCTCTTCCCAGACCAAGATCCATGCTAGTGTTTCCGATCTTAACTCGTCTAATCCAATAAGCTTTGCCATTTCGCTCTTTTCTCATATATGTCGCGTCTTCAAGAGCAGGGAGGGGATGGGCTATTTGCTCAAGAAGCTGTGCATAAAGTAGAAATACACTAGGCGATAGCTCTTTAATCTTTTCCCGAACTAATGACATAACATAATCACCCCAAAATAGTATAAATAGGGGTGATTATAGTGTTAAAGTATTAATTTTAAAAGAAAAAATAGCATTAAAGTCGGCACTTCTCTTTAATTTCACCCTTGCTAGCTCTGTCTTGATCTCTGTATTCGAGCGAGCGATCTACACTTGCTTCCAGTTTATTAAGAAGGTGATCAATTTTGCTATTCAAGCCTGTTTCGAAATAATTGCCTTGATTAAACTTGATAAGGTCAAAACAATTATTGCTCCAATGATTCCCGCCATAATATCTTTTTCGCTGCCAACTCGGCCGGGTAATCCCAATTGAATAAGTTCATCAGCAATAGTCAGGGTTGATACCAGTATAAACGACAGCCAGATTTTGTAGACGCTGCCATACCAGATTAGCAAGGCAAGCAACCCAAAAAAAGCAGCGTGCAATAGCAGGTCATAGGGTGCTTTGGCCAAACCAATGGCCAGTTCAGTTCGGCCCAACAAAAACAAAGCTATGCAAAGGAGGCCAGCTAAAATAAGACTTATGCGGTGACTCGATTTTTTCAAGAGGAGTACATGTTCATTTTTTATGTGCATTAAGATAGGTCGTTTTTAAAATCTGTTGTTAATTATTGATAGATGTCATGTCGTTTTGAAGAAGTGGACGTTACGACATTAATGCCCGGATACACAAGCAAAAGGGATGTTAGCCCTTAAATTTATGCTGGGTCCCCGTCTCGGTCTCTGTTCCAGACTCGACTCTACCACCTACACACCCCTCAAGGGGGTACCGAGGTCCATGTAGGCGTACGCGAGGATGACGAAGGAGATAGAAATGGAATTTCTGGAAATAAAACATCTGGCACGGTAAATGGCGTAAAGATTGGATATATAAATATCTGGATCTCCGCCTCGGCTTTATCTCCTGAGTCGCTCTACCTTCTGCATGGACCAGGCCAGCTTCTCGACCTCACGGTCTCACCTTCTCCATGCAGTCGTGCGCGAAGATGACGAAGGATGGGATGATTATTGCTTAGGCTAGGGCGCAGAGACTTCGGGGTAGGGTGCGGACTTTGATCAGTTATCTATTGAATTTCCCTAATCATATTTTTACGAATTACTTTTGGCACTTGAAATGCTTTTAGATACATCAATGTTCACAGAAAAAAGGGACGCTGCCCTTTAATTTTGAAAAAAACAGAAATGGAATTTCTAGAGTTAAAACACCACGGTACGGTAAACGGTTGGGTATTAATATACTGGATCTCCGCATTCGCGAAGATGACGGGTGGCGGGATGGGTGAGAATCCTGATTGATTGTGGTTTGTTCCAAGGGGTAGAAACTTCGGGGCTGGGTGCTGATTCAAATCTATTAAACATTGAATTTCCGATAGCGCATATTCAGGCAATAGTAAATTGCATGTATAACACTAAGTGCTACACTATTATCTCATGATCAGGGACGATAATGCGTATTTTCAAGACTAAGCGGTTCCATAAATAGGCTGCCAATGAAAAGCTGAGTGATATAGCAATAAAGCAAGCCGTAAAAGAGATATCGGAAGGTTTAGTCGATGCTGACTTAGGAGCGCATCTTTATAAAAAACGGATAGGTTTACAAGGCAGAGGTAAGCGTAGTGGTATTCGAACCTTGTTGGCGTTCAAGATAGAACAACGAGTTTTTTCATCTATGGGTTTTCCAAAAATGAACGTGACAATATAAAAACAGATGAATTGAACGCATTGAAAAGCTATGCGAAGGAATTATTGGGATACAGTGATGCAGCACTGAAGAAAGCACTAGAGGCAAATGTATTAGTTGAGGTGAACAACGATGAGTAGTCAATCAAAAATATTAAAAGTAGTACATGACGGCGCCACAGATCTGCATAAGATCGGTCTGATTGATGAAATGACAATGCACGAGTTTGATGCTATGTGTTTACCATCCATAAAAAAATTTAGTGCCCGACAAATCAAGCATCTTAGAATGAAACAAAAAACCAGTCAGGCGGTGTTTGCGGCATATTTAAATACCAGCAAGTCTACTGTGCAAAAATGGGAACAGGGGCAGAAGAAACCGAACGGCCCGTCATTAAAACTATTAAACCTGGTTGAGCAAAAAGGTCTGGAAGCGTTGGCTTAGAAAAGGGGACGTTATCCTTTAAATTAAGGGAAAGTAAGCTATAATCTACAAATGTAGTATATTGCCACAGGAGTAGAAAATGAGCATATCAGTTAGAATTGAGGATTCTCTTTATCAGGAAGCTAAGGTGCGTGCCAAGGCTGAATTTCGAACAATTCCCTCTCAGATTGAGTTTTGGGCGCGAATTGGTCGTGCTGCTTTAGATAACCCTGATCTTCCTATTGAGTTTGTTCGGGATGTGTTAATTGGACAAGCGGAAGAGTCTGAACCTTTTAACTTTGAATAGTCGTTACTATGCAGATTGAGCAAAAGCCGACCTTTCGGCGAGCTTATCGCAAACTACATTTGAATCAACGTGCTGCGGTTGATAACGCTGTCCGTGTCATCATTGAATCGCCAGATCTAGGAGAAGTAATAAAAGGAGATCTGAGTGGCGTGTCTGTTTATAAATTTGATTGTGTTAATCAGCAATATTTATTGGCATATGAGTGGGAGGAAGGAAGTCGTTTATTAATTGCTCTTGGGCCACATGAAAATTTCTATCGTGATTTAAAACGTTAACGAAAAGGGGACGCTACGCTTTAAATTATAGCGGATACTTTTTTGTTTATGGATTTTCTAAAAATTTAGTGGAAGAACTTAGAAATGGAGTTTCTAGATATAAAACATCAAGGCGCAGAGACTTCGGGGCAGGGTGCGGACTTTAATCAGTTATCAATTGAATTTCCGATAGCGCATATTCAAGCTCTTGTCGTAACGCATGTGCATATTGATCATGTAAGGTTTGGTCTATTACAAACTTGCCTTGACGATACGTACGTAATAACGTTCGGTAATCGAAGGAGGTATTAAACATGACCATTCTCAATACAACGGAAGCTCGCTCAAAGCTGTATAGCCTCATTGGTGAAGTTACTGAATCTCATACTCCTGTTACTATTTCTGGGAAAAAGGGAAATGTCGTACTACTTTCCGAAGAGGATTGGAACGCTATTAATGAAAGCCTTTATCTTGTGTCTATCCCGGGGATGAGAGAGTCTATTCGTGAAGGAATAGACTCTGAGTTGGATGAGTGTGATAAGGATCCGGGGTGGTAATGTGGGCGCTATTCAAGAAGAATTAATATTCAGCATTGGCTAATTTATTAGACTCTGGAAAAAACATGCGGTAAAAATACTACGATTATGGACTCACTATGAATGAGTACGTTTTCGAGGCGATGCTACCCTTTAAAACAGTTCCTATAGTTGTTATTCAACAAGTTTTAATGGTCGTTTGAAGGACATTCTGTCGATGATAGAACACCCAATAACTGCCATTATCAAGACGCTGTGAAATAGGATTTAGTTTATCAAGTTTCTAAATTGACAAGACCTCTTAACCGGTGCTATAAAAAGGTCTTTAAGGTTTCTCTAGGTGGCTTGTATGCAAACAAAATTTTCTGAAGATGTTATTTCCCTTTCAGACCTCAAAGTTAATCCGGGCAAGGTCATTAATCATACTAAAGACTCCCATCGTCCTGTTCTTTTAACCAGTCGCGGAAAAGGTGTCGCTGTTGTCCAAGGTCTTGTCGAGTATGAAAAAAATGAAGAAGAGCTTGCGTTTGTCAAAGCGGTGGCTCAAGGATTGATGGATGTTAAAGAAGGGAAAACAATCGATATGAACGATGCAAAAAAGAGGTTAGGACTACTCTAAGTGAAGGTTTCATTTTCTGAGTCTGCGGTTAATGATCTTTTAAGCATCAAAAAATATTATTTCGAACAAGGTGTTCCTGATAGAGGACAAAATTTTGTCACTGAAATTTTTAAACACGCTGAGACACTCATTGAACATCCTGATATTGGTAGAATGGTGCCTGAATTCAATGAAAAACATATACGCGAACTTATCCACCCACCTTTTCGAATTGTTTATTTACGAGATAATAAGTTAATACAAATAGTCAGGGTGTGGCGTAGTGAAAGATTACTCAATCTTCCTGAAGATGAAATGTAAAAGTAAAAAATCACAAAGGTAATATAGCCGTTATTAAACAACTTAAACTCAATTTTTATTGTAAAATATATAATCACATAGGCCACCTTGTATCAATCTTTCAAAGGTCATTCTGTCGGTGATAGAACGCGTGATAACTACCATTATTAGTTCTATGCAGGCGCGGCGCCTCTTTGTTGGCTGAGGTTCGTTTATCAGGTTCTGGAAAATGTAAATGCGGTAAAAATTCTGCGATTGTGGACTCATTATGAATGAGTGAATAGATAATAGTATTGGATCCCCGCCTCGGTCTCTCGGTTGTTGCTCGGTAATTGCTCGACTGCTTGCTCCAAGCGCAGTTCTATCACCTACGTGGCCCAGGCCAGCTTCTCGACCTCACGGTCTCACCTTCTCCATGTAAGCGTCCGCGAGGATGACGAAGGATGGGATACAAAAAACCTATTTGGTCGTGGTTTATTTCAAGGCACGGTGACATTTAAAATTATTTGATAAACGTTAAAAGGATACTAATTCGTAACATTCTAAAGGATAAAATATAAATGGACTTTCTAAAAATAAAACACCACGGTGCAGTAAACGGCGTCACCGGTTCCTGTCATGAACTTAGTTTTAAAAATGGCCCGGGTATCCTGATCGATTGTGGATTGTTCCAAGGCGCAGAGACTTCGGGGCAGGGTGCGGATTTTAATCAGTT
>JBLHKL010000104.1:0-7020 GCA_047618295.1 Gammaproteobacteria bacterium
CCTCACCCCTTCAACATTACTGAAGGGGTATATAATTGTATACCTGCTGATTACTGCAAGAATTGCGCTAGAAGCAATTCACAAAACTTTGGTATATACCTATAAACTTCTTACTGCATCTAACACGTGCACTGGTCCTTGTGTCTCCATCACCAATGCATAACTTACTTTATTAAAGGTTTTGAAGACCATAATAACACCAACATATTCTTCAGGTAGCGTAACATTTTCAGACTTGTCTTGTATGTTTGCTATCGTTGGAAATGTTTCATTAAAGGCTTCAACGCCTTGTCCAACTCCATAAGCGAGCTTGCTTATTACGGTTCCATTTTCGGTTAGCTCTTTCAACTCTGCAGCTTTTTGTGCGTCACTCTTTTGTATATTCGGTCCAATTTTATCTTGAACAACATAGCCAGCTTGATAAACACCAAGAACATTGCCAGCTTCAATACCTTGCTCTTTGCCAAGGTTTAAGACAACAACTTGATATTGTCCAATTTGAGCAACACCATCAACAACGGATAGAATATTTCCTGCTACCTCATTACTTGTAGGTCGTGGAATAAACTCTGTGCTGATCTCTTCATCTGTTTGAGGGAGTAATCGATCGCCTTTCAGTACTTCTCTATCAACGACGGTAATTATGGCAGACGCTGGATCACCGCTTTTCTGTATTGTGGCATCACCAACATAAATTGCTTCATAGCCCAAAACCTCACCTTCATCCTCTCCATTCTTTTTTGGATTCACATAAGGTTCGCCCTTTCGATAGATAGAATATCTTGCAACATTCGAATCTTCAGGAATACCGCGCACATAGATAGTATTTCCTGTAGTTGCTATCAAATGTTCATCATAACTTGACACAACATAGGGCCATTGCTCTATCTCATTATCATCGAGAACAATTGGCCGCTTGAGAAACTGCTGAATTGCATCGATTGGAATAGTACGAATGGCCTCAGCATTGTCCGTACTACGAATAGCCGGTGACAATTTCACATTACGTCCCGATACTATTTGGCCAGATCCCCTTTGAAGATTCAGAACAGGTTGACCATCTTGATATGTAAGAGAGACTATATCTCCTGGATATATCAAATGAGGATTGTCTATCTGCGGATTAACGCCCCAAATTTCTGGCCATTTCCAAGGTTGCTGTAAAAACCGGGCAGAAATACCCCATAGCGTATCGCCCTTCTCAACGGTGTAGTTTTCTGGATGATCTGGATTTATCGTTAATTCATCCGCTCTGACGCTAAAAGTTAATAGCAAAATGACGCATGAAATCAGAATTTTATTCAACATCTCTATTACCTTACATGATTTCCTTAATGTAGATTAGCAAAAAGTCTAACAAAATGTTAGTCGTGTCGCTATTTTATTGTGGTTTAACTGCAACAAATAATTTTTCCTATATACTATCAGTCAGTTATAACCATTTTGGAGTGAATATTGCCATGGCAATACTCGAAGTTTTGCACTTTCCTGACCCACGCTTGCGTAATAAAGCGACTACAGTCAAAGAAATAGGTCCTGACATAAAGGAAATTGCTGAAAATATGCTGGACACGATGTACGTCGAGAATGGCATTGGTCTTGCGGCAACTCAGGTCAATATCCAGCAAAGAATCGTTGTCATTGATATATCTGAAGAGAAAAACGAGCCATTAATATTGATAAATCCTGAAATTACGAAATTAGAGGGTAGTGAAACAATGCGAGAAGGATGCCTTTCGGTACCTGATTATTACGACATTGTAGAACGCGCTGAGCACATAGAGTTTTGTTATAAAACTCTTGATAATGTGTTAGTCACAACTAATGCGGGCGGTTTGTTAGCCGTTTGTGTTCAGCATGAAATCGACCATCTTGATGGTAAATTATTCATTGATTATCTCTCACTACTTAAACGTCAGCGCTTAAAGAAAAAAACCGATAAACAAGAAAAACTTCAGCAAAACGTACTGTGAATAAAGCCAAATTAAGGCTCGCATTTGCAGGCACACCGGAAATTGCTCGCATTGTGCTGGAAGAACTGATTCGTGAAGGACGCCATACTGTCGAACTAGTTCTAACTCAGCCTGATAGGCCAGCAGGACGGGGGCGTAAGCTCAAACCGAGTGACGTTAAACTCTGTGCTCTTGAAAACAACATTCCTGTTATACAACCTGTGACATCTAGAGATCTTGTTTCAGATACATTAAAGAATTGTGACGTGATGCTGGTGGTTGCCTATGGCCTGCTTATTACTCCTGACATATTGGCTACACCCAAATATGGCTGTATTAATATACATACCTCTTTATTGCCGCGTTGGCGTGGAGCGGCGCCTATTCAAAGAGCCATAGAAGGGGGGGATAGTGAGACCGGCATTACCATAATGCAGATGGATAGTGGCTTAGATACCGGCCCAATATTGGAACAATTTACTTGTTCGATTATGCCTGATGACACTGCAGGCAAATTGCACGATCGTTTGGCTGATCTGAGTGTAGCAAATATAAATGATTTACTGAGTAAAATTGTTAATTGTGAAACCAATGCAACAGAACAAGATAATTCAAGAGCGACTTACGCGAATAAAATAAGTAAACAAGAGGCAAAAATCGACTGGGCTCTGTCTGCCATTGAACTGGAAAGAAAAATTCGAGCATTTAATCCATTCCCTGTGACTCATACAGTAATAAACAACATTAATATAAGGATATGGGAAGCAGAAATAAAACAAGGCCCAGATAATTTAATGGCCGGCAGTATTCTGAACAACAAAACAAGTCTGGACATTATGACGGGTAAAGATGTCCTGGCTATCACAAGGTTACAATTACCTGGAAAACGGCCGATGTCCGCAAAGGACTTTCTTAATGGTCACCCTGAATTTATCAACGATAATATCGTTGCCTGTTAATTTTTTAACTGTCATGTCATCACGTTTAATAGCCACCCAAATTATTGAGCAGGTATTCGAAAGTAAACTCACCCTCACCTATGCGTTGCGTAATAACGATTCATTCAAGCAAGCAGGAAAAGACAAAGCGTTAATCCAGGAAATTTGCTATGGGACATTCAGGTGGTATATCCAACTGGAATATATTCTTAATCAATTATTAGATAAACGTATAAAGAAAAAAGATAGTCGCCTTAAATATTTAATGATTGTCGGATTATATCAACTACGCTTTATGCGAATTCCGCCTCATGCTGTTGTTTCTGAGACCGTCAACACCTGCAAAAAAATAAAAATGGAATGGGCTAAAAATTTAGTCAATGCAATCTTACGTCGATATATTCGAGAAACAGATAAATTTAATCCTGATGTTGATAATGACGATGGACTTGAGACATCGCATCCCAAATGGATAATCGAACAACTTAGATCAGATTGGCCCGAAGAATGGAAAAGTATCCTTGAAGCAAACAATCAGCATCCGCCCATGTATCTTCGGGTAAACCAACTACGCCAAAGTCGTGAACAGTATCTGATTAAAATGAAACAAGCTGGTATTGCTGGACTAGCCACGCCTTATTCAAAACAGGGAATACTCCTGGAAAAACCAATTGACGTTGATAAATTGCCGGGGTTTGATAAAGGAGAGGTTTCAGTACAAGAACTTGCTGCTCAGTTATCTGTAAATCTACTTGATTTAAAACCAGAACAATCTGTCCTCGATGCCTGTGCTGCACCGGGCGGTAAAAGTTCACACATACTTGAGTCGCAAGCAAAGATTAAATCTTTGACTGTCATAGAAAAAGATCCAAACCGTGCAAAAAGATTATCCGAAACGCTAATGAGACTAGGCCTCGATGCAAAGACTAAAGTGTCAGACATCATTGAAATTGATCACTGGTGGAATAAAGAACCTTTTGACCGTATTTTATTAGATGCTCCTTGCTCCGCCACAGGTGTAATACGCCGCCATCCGGATATTAAAATATTAAGAACACCTGAAGAAGTTAAGGCGATTAGCAGGTTGCAAATGCAGCTTTTAGAAACGCTTTGGCAAACCTTAAAACCGCAAGGTTTATTAGTTTATGTTACTTGCTCTATATTTAAACAAGAAAATTCGGGGCTCATAAAACAATTTATTGATAATAACAACGACTGTGTTCTCAAGCCTATTGATGCAGAATGGGGTAAAGACACGGGCTATGGTAAACAAATTTTAACAGGGCAAAATAACATGGACGGTTTCTTCTATGCTTGCCTGGAGAAAATTTAGTCTGATGTCTTTTGTGTCTACTAACTTAGTAAAAATAAGCATCCTTTTTATATTGCTCTGTATTCATTTTTCCTGCCATGCGAATACCGCCAAGATAAACACTACTCATGTTTATATTGAAAATAATACTTATTATCTTGATGCCTCATATGACTTCGAATTATCAGAAGAAGCATATAAAGCATTACGTCATGGGATATCGTTTGAAATTCATGCTCATTTTCAATTACGTTTAAAACGCACCTGGCTATGGGATGAAACTATTAGTGAAAAAACATTGATATATAAACTAGAGCATAAACCACTAACCGAAAATTTTCTAACTATCGATTTATTGACTGGCTTACGTCATTCGCATGATAATCTTGATGCTGCATTAAACCATATAAAAAACATTTCAAAAATGACGCTGTTTGATCAAGACTTAATAATTGAAAATAAAACATACCTCGCAAGAATCCGAGCTTATCTTGATATAGAATCATTACCACCGCCAATGCGACCTCAAGCGTATTTTTCTCCAAGCTGGGATCTGTCAAGTGAATGGTATGAATGGGAATTGGGACGATGAATAAAGGTAGTAACCTAATCTTATTAATCGGCTCAAGTCTATTTATTTTCATGCTTGCTTCATTAGTAATGATGAGCGAGGCATTACAAAACTCAGAATTATTTGATCGTTATTATTCTGTCCTGCTTATATTAAATGCACTAGGATTAATTAGTCTGGTCATATTAATCCTTTTAAATCTTAAACGATTGATTCGCCAGTTTAAAAACAAGATTGTCGGCTCTCGAATGACCGTCAGAATGGTGATTATTTTTTCCTTATTATCAGTTACACCCGTTTTAATTGTGTACTACTTTTCACTAGATTTCCTGCATCGCGGTATAGATAGCTGGTTTGACTTACGAGTAGAACAAGCACTTGATGATTCGCTTGAGCTAAGTCGACTCGCACTGGATGTTCGTATGCGTGAATTATTAAATACGACTGAAAAAATCGCAGAGGAGCTGAATGAAACAAGCGATGCAGAATTACCTTTTGATGTTGACCAAATAAGAGAGCGTAGTAGTGCCTATGAGCTTACATTATTAACCAGAAAAGGTGTTGTGATAGCGTCAAGTTCCAGCGATACAAAAAGCCTCGTTCCCGAGACGCCGAGCAAAACTATATTATTACAATTATTACAGGGGAATAGTTACATAGGTCTGGATATAATTAAGAATACAGACTTATTAATTCGAGCAGTTGCAAATCTACCAACGACTGATATTGATCAGGAAGCGCGTATTGTACAGGTGCTATTTCCAATCTCTGAACGCATGAATCAATTAGCTGAAAGCGTTCAATCATCCTTTATTGAATACAAGGAACTCTCCTACCTGCGTGAACAACTAAAAGTAAGTTTCATAATAATATTAACGCTGGTTTTGTTATTTACTATTTTCAGTGCTGTATGGACGGCTTTTTATTCGGCTCGAAAACTTGCAGAACCTGTTAAGAACCTAGCGGAAGGTACCAAGGCAATAGCCGAAGGTGACTATAGCACCCGCCTACCCGTGCCGGGAAATGATGAGCTAGGTTTTCTGGTCTCATCATTTAATGACATGACTGATAAAATTTCTCAAGCACGTGACTCAGTGAAACAAAGCCAACAAGAAACAGAGGCTCAACGCAATTTTCTGGAAACAGTCCTGTCTCGCTTGTCTTCAGGTGTCATCGTTTTTAACAAAGATGGCAATCTTGAAAAATCAAACATTAGTGCCAATCAAATATTACATGTTAATGTTGGTACTCTCGAACAAAAAGATATGGCCACACTCATTAAAGAACTTCCATACCTAACTGATTTTTTTGAATGCATTTCATCGAATATTGAAGAGCAATTGGACGAATGGCGTGAACAGATCACCCTGTCTAGTAAAACTGGCAACCTTATCTTGATGATTAATGGTGCTACGCTTGTAGGAACTGATGGTTTAACGAGCGGTTATGTTATCGTTTTTGATGAAATCACCGCTTTGATTCGTGGTCAACGTGATGCGGCATGGAGTGAAATGGCACGTCGACTTGCCCATGAAATTAAAAACCCACTCACACCGATTCAATTAGCCGCAGAACGATTACGCCATAAGTATCTTTCTTCAATGAATGCAGCGGATGCAGACATGTTGGACAGAATGACAAACACTATTATCCAGCAAGTAGATACCATGAAAGAAATGGTAAACAGCTTTTCAGACTATGCAAGATCTCCTGAATTTAATCCCGAAGAGATCAGGCTAGAGCACCTCATTCAGGAAGGCCGCGACTTGTTCAGTAATATGGACAATGAAAATGAAATTGAAGTAGATATTGATCCTGAACTGCCTTTAATCATAGGCGACGAAAAGAAGTTACGACAAGTCTTCAATAACCTTTTGACGAATGCTATTGATGCAAACGCAATGGGTGAGGAAAACCACCTTATAATCAGTGCTAAAGGCATTAATATTGATAACCATCATATGGTTGAAATACGCGTGAAAGATAACGGCCCGGGTATTGATGCACAAGTTGTGAATAAATTATTTGAACCCTATATAACGACCAAACAAAAAGGAACCGGCCTCGGGTTAGCTATCGTCAAGAAAATTATTGACGAACATTCCGGCACGGTCTGGCTTGAGAACGATAATGATAATAATGGAGCATGTGCCGTGGTAAGATTACCAGCGTTGAATCAATCGATTCAAACAACTAAAACACAGATAGTTTAATGGGTATTCGACATATTCTTGTTGTAGATGATGA
>JBLHKL010000105.1:0-7016 GCA_047618295.1 Gammaproteobacteria bacterium
GATCTAGTGGAGAAGCACGGCTTTGAAATGATCGGTTCATCTGAAATTAATGCCAACCCTAAAGATACAAGAGATCATCCTGAAGGCGTATGGACACTACCACCAAGCTATCGTTTGAAGGATGTCGATAAAGATAAATACACAGCTATTGGCGAAAGCGATCGCATGACCTTACGCTTTGTTAAAAAGTGAATGAAATAAACATGACCGCCAAGTTATTTTTATTACTTGGTTCAGCGAATGCTGCGTTAGCCGTAATGCTCGGTGCCTTTGGTGCACATGCACTAAAGGCGCGGCTTGATGTAAGCTTACTGAAGGCCTATCACACCGGTGTAGAATATCATTTCTATCACGCCCTTGGCCTGATACTCGTCGGTATTATTGCTATGAACTTACCTGCCAATATCTGGCTTAAAAGCTCAGGCTGGTCAATGTTTGTTGGCATCATTCTTTTTTGTGGTAGCCTCTACCTGCTCAGTATTTTTAACCTACGTTGGTTAGGCATGGTGACACCGATAGGTGGACTGTTATTTATATTAGCCTGGCTGAGCCTCTGTATCTCTGTACTTAAAACTTAACCAAAGAGTATTTTATGAAACTATATCTTTTCTTATTCGCTATAAGTTTGTATGCCTCATCTTCTTTTGCTGATGACCTGGACAAACAAATTAATAATGCGTGTTTACGACATGCAGTATCACTCGTTGCCCAATTAAAGTCTGAAGTCGTCGAAGGCATGAGTCAGGAACAATCAGACAAAGCACTCAAGATTGCAACTACTAGTTGCCAAGCATATTTCAACAAAGAATTTTCTCCAGCAAAAATAGCAGAAAATGTTGAAGTACAAAGAGAGGTTATCGAAAAGAGAAGTAGTGGCGATGCCCTTACCGATGGATGGTTTGAGACTGGCGGAAAAAAGGGTAATGAACGATTAAAGAGGAAACAATAGTTTTACCTAGATTATTTTTAACCAGACATGTCTACTAACTCGGACACTTCAAGCGAACCACCAATATCAAGAAAAGGACAAGCCTTGGCACTAGCCAGAGCCGATTCCATAGAATCCGCTTCAATGATAGTGTATCCAGACATAGTCGTTGTGCCACCTATAGTAACACTACGATCTGAATTCACAGTACTCTTATCCTTCAATGGATTCATAGGGCTGATCGCAGCCTTACCCAATGAAGCTATCCATTGCATGTATTCCGAGAAATGTTGCTTTCGTTCTTCCGGACTAGAGGGTTGATTACCACCTAGATAAAAAATGACGTATTGAGGCATATTTTTCTCCTTTGTTGAAAATTTGCGTGAAGTTCAAGAACTGCTAAAGCCGAATTCATAAAACAAATGACTGCTTATAAAAGAAGACGTATGTAATAAATATCAATACTATCCAAATCATTATTACTGTCATGATTCCGAGTATCTTAAGTCCGGAATGATTGTCCTGTTCAATGTACGCTGATGCTGCTTCTGCTTTCACCTCTGCTGGAATTAACTTCATTACAACGCTGTAGGCTATCGGGATTAATATAATCTCATCGAGCAGACCAATAACGGGGATAAAGTCGGGAATGATGTCTATTGGGCTAACGATGTAGGCTAGGGTCAGGATGACAATTGCTTTTGCATACCAGGGCGTACGTGAATCACGCATTGCTGATATCAATAAGGCAATCTTTTCTGTCACGTTTTATGTTTTATATAGCGGCTCCAGCTTACCATTGATAACTTTTGGTTGTTTCTTATCGAAAGACTGTGATTCAAAACTTTTTAAGAAGCTTGCACCATCCCATTGCGATGTTGAGCTTCCATAGAGACAACTATTAAGCTCGTCCAGTTTTATTTTAAAATCTTCATCGCTATATTCTTTTAGCGCATTAAGATTATTTATATTTTTATCTAACCAATGACTCTTAGCCCAGTCGAGCAAAGCTTGCTGAGTCTGTTTTGGGTCATTGTTTTTACAAGCTTGTTGTATTTTCTTCAGAAGCTTGCGGTTAGAGATATTTTCTTCTTCCTTAGTATCAGTATCAGAACCATTACGTTTACTTCTCCAGAAGAAAACCACTGTTAATAGCCATAATACAAGCAAGAACAAACTCACCCATTTCCAGAGGGGTTCTTCTTTCGTTAGGGTAATTGGTGCTAAATTATTTTGATTATTATTTTCTGACTCAGTTGCTGTAGCCTGATCTATAGTTGTCTGTTGCTTAACAACATTATCTACCGCTACTGGCGCGGTACTACCTTCTATATGAATATTGCGTTCGGGTAATTCAGCAACTTCCATTTTGTCAGTATCCGTATTCCACCAGGGGATTTTGATCGCGGGTAAGGTGTAATCACCACCTTTAGTTGGGATTATTGCCATTTTATCGCGTCGGACTCCTATATAACCATCCGCATTATTCGATTCGTCAAACTCTGGCTGATCAGGATACTGTTTTAGTTCGTCCGGTAGGTTACTCTTTATTGCAGGTAGATGGCTTGCCGCGAGTCCATTAGCTTTTAGCGTCAAGGTACGCGTTGTCGCTTCACCTTGTTCCAGTTTTGATGGGTCAACTGACCATTGCTCTTCAATAGATAATTGATTCGCTGGTAACCATGTATCCCCCGTAAAAGAATCCGGAATCGGTTTCACATTTATTTCTACCGACTTGGAACGCTTTACAATAGACGTTGGTTGATTAAATCGGTCGAAACTAAAGAAACCGCCCGCACCGCCCGTTTGTCCCTGAAAGACGATAGGTTGTATGGTCATCGGCCCACTACTTTGAGGAAAGATAACGTATTGACGTTCGATGACATTGTAACGTTTACCATTACGTTGTGTTTCAAAACTGCTGTCTTCTCCAAGTTTATTGATTACCGCCTGCCCGCCTGTTACCTCGGGTTCTGAAAGACTGGCATTATTGGTTACTACCCCACGATATAACCTGAGAGTATAAACAAGCTGTGCCTGCACATAGGGCGACTTGGTATTTACTTCAACATCGACAAAAATATTGTCTGTAGTGCCACCCTGCGTTGTCTGTGACCCTGCAACAACATTGATAGAGAGTGGTTTGGTCAACTCTTTATTAAATCGAATTGAAGGAATACCCAAGGTTCCTGTTTTGTTCGCGATAAGTGTAACTATCCACATCTGTGAATAGCTTATTTTTCCATTGATGATTTGTGTATCACTGCGATGACGCGTATCGAGCACCGTGAATGAATTAGTTAATGAGCTAAAGTCAGGTTTCGCATCAACCTTCTGATCACTTTCAAAGATAAGATGAAATGATTCATCGACCACGACAGGTTCTCGATCTATCTTAACTGTTATTTCTGCTAGCAGTATTTGGCTAAATAACAATAATGATAGTGTGATTAATAGTTTGTAATTCATATTCTAATTACCAATATTTTTCATTGTTTGATGGTCGTCTTTTTTGTTGTTGGTATTGATACTTAAATTTGCGTCTTAATAATCCAGATGGGTCATCAGGAATTCGGCGTAACCATTGCTCTGTTGCTTGTTGTTGTTCATCGAGTTCTTTTTCTTCTTGTGTAGAGGCTTGCGCCTGCTGTTGTTCTTCCTCTTCTTTATCACCGGATTCTTTTGCTTGTTGCTCTTCCTTCTCTTGTTCTGATTTTTGCTGTTCTTCTGACTCTTGTTTTTTACCGTCTTGTTGTTGCTCTGAATTATCTTGTTCTTCTTGTTGCTGCTGTGAAGACTGTTGTTCTTCGGAATTTTCTTGCTGGTCTGATTCTTTTTGTTCAGACTCTGATTGCTGTTCTTTTGACTCGGAATCTTCTTGTTCCTGCTGATCAGACTCTTCATCTGATTTCTGATCTGAATCAGACTGTTGTTGCTGTTGTTTCTCCAGTTCCTTTTTAATCAAGTCACGATTAAATATCGCATCTGCGTGTTCGGGCTTGCTCTCCAGAACCTCGTCATAAGCAGCAATGGCATCTTCATAGCGTCCCTGTTTCGCCATGGCATTGGCTCGATTATAAATACTACGCGTGTCCTCGTGTTCATTTAAGAGCTCTTCAACTGTTGCAAAATCACCTTTGCGATAATTTGCCGCTGCTTTCCATTCTTTATTATTAAACAACTCAGAGGCTAACTCAGCCTGTTCACTATTAAGGGCACGCATCGCCTGCTGATTTTTATTTAACCACAGGTCATCCCATTCAAATGCCATAACATCATCAGGAGTTTGTATAAGTACACAAACAAATAATGCTAGATAACCTCGGCGAAACCCAAATGCAACGATAGGCAGGATCAATAAAATTAACCACGGTCCAAATTCGCGCCATCGATCAGTTTCGAATTGAGAGGCTGTTTCATTCGTTTTTTCCAAGCCACTATTAAAAAGACGATTGAGCCGTTCAATATCCCCATCACCTAATTGACTTGTCTCATAATATCCACCACCCGAACTTGCCAGTAATCGGAGAACGCCTTGATTTAATTTAGGTATCACAATCGTCCCGGCTTTATCTTTTAGAAAGCCACTATCGCCTAGTTTCACCGGGGCACCTTCTTCTGTACCAATGCCTAATAGTGATACCTTATAGCCACGTCGTTTGGTTTTGCTAAAAGCCTTATCTAACTGACTATCGACTTCATCTGTCACTAGCAATATATGCCCTTCGCTGTTACCCGCCTGTTTTAATAACTCTGCGGCTTTTTCCAAGGCAATATCGGCACTGCTACCGGGGGAAGGCATAATCTGTGGTGTCAGAGCATTAAGCTGAGATTTAATTGTTTTAATATCATCTGTTAACGGTGTTACTGTAAAAGCATCACCTGCGTAGACAATCAATGCCGTCTGTCCTTCTTGTCTCAGATCCAGGAGATCAGAGATCTTGAACCGAGCACGCTCAAGTCGACTCGGCTTAATATCATCAGCATACATTGAGTAAGAGAGATCCATCGCAATCACAAGTGCTGACTCTTTCTCAAATACGGGTTCGGGCAAACGTTCCCAGCTTGGCCCCGCGAGGGCAAAGACCATTAACAAACTTACAAACCCAAACAATGAAATGTTGGTGTATTTTTTTACACCCGTTCTACCCACTAATATATAAGGTAATAGCGCAGGGTCGCAGACACTCTCCCAATGTTTGTTGACCAAATGTCGCTTAGCTAGCATCCATACAAGAATTATCAGCGGTATCAGCGCAATAAACCAGTAGGGACGAATGAAATGAAATTCAGACATCATGATGCTTCACCTCGCGCATTAACTACCCCTGAGGAATGTCGCAGCATAATAACAATGCACATCAATACTAAGGCGATAGCTAATGGCCAATAAAATAACGCCGTTTGCGGTCTAAATCGTTGCACATCTTTTTCTATCGGTTCAAGCTCATCCAATAAAGCATAGATCTGCTCTAGTTGTTCTGTGTCTCTCGCCCGAAAATATCGTCCGCCGGTTTTATCTGCAATAGCACTTAAGGTTTTTTCATCGAGATCAGCGGATGGATTAACTCGTCGTGAGCCAAAGATTGAACGCACGATCATTTCATCGGCACCGATACCAATCGTATAAATTTTCATGTTTTCGCGAGCCGCCAAATCTGCTGCTGCGAGAGGTTCGACTTCACCTGCCGTATTTGCCCCATCGGTTAATAATATCAGTACTCGACTTTTCTCATCTTGATCACGCAATCGTTTAACCGCTAAACCAATCGCATCACCAATTGCCGTAGACTTTCCTGCCAAACCTATGGCAGATTCATACAACAATGTTTTAACGGTTAATCGATCAAAGGTTAAGGGTGTTTGCAAATAAGCCTGCTCGCCAAACAGAATCAAGCCAAGTCGGTCACCTACTCGCCGTTCAATAAATTCCCCAGCAACATATTTGGTTGCCGTTAGTCGATTAACTTTGTCATCCTTTATAATAAAGTCTTCCTCTTCCATGCTGCCGGACAGATCAACTGCCAACATCAGATCACGACCGCTTATGGGAATATCAATAAAATCACCTAGCCATTGCGGGCGCGTAGCCGCAGTGACTAAACAACACCATGCAATTATAGCCAACCAGATCAATCGCCGTTTAACATCGACATGATGCCCATCGTTAGAATGTATGCTGAATTCAGTCAGAAATGGAACGCGTAGGGCAGCTTCATTGACCACTTCGGCAGGAGGTAATATAAAACGAATGATTATCGGTAATGGTAACAACGCTGCAAGCCAGGGCCATTCGAAATTAATCATTTCTTATTCCCCTTCCCTTTAGCAACTGTCTCAATCCAGGTTGAGACTAAACCAATCAATTCATTACTATTAAACTCTGGATCGGCTTGATATGGCGCTTCAATCAGAACGCGACCTATACCATTATCGAATTCATTCTTAGCTGAATATTGATCTAGAAATTTCAACCATTCTTCCCCTGTCAATCCCGCAGACTCTTCACGAGGAAAAATACTGATACTCAAACGCCGTATTAATTCCGACAGTTCTTTCACCAGATTTGATTTATCCTGATTGATATTAAAATCAGTTTCTATTCGTTCTAATTCTTGTTTGGCCAGATAAAGCGCTGATATCTTGTTATTTCGATAGCGTCGAATGAAATACGTCGTTAATAACACAACGATGACAAACAATATTATTAATGCCCACCATCCAGGTGCAAGCGGCCACCACGAAACAGGATCGGGCAAATGGATATCGCGAAGCGGAATAATCGCTGGATCAGGACCCTGCATCATCTGCTACGAAGACCTTGTTTTATAACTTTTTCAGGATCGTCTTCTGTGCGGCAACAAAGGTAGTTCATGTGACATGATCGTGCCGTCTTTATTAATAATTCTTTGTGTGCATTAAATTTATTGGTGTGAGCATCTATGAGCTTTTGGTTATGTGTATCAAATTCTAATTCTTGTTTTCCATTGGTAATTCGATAATTGCCTGCCGGTGGCAAGAATTCTTCCAACCAATCATATATATGCACCATGACCACTTCATTATGCTGTCGCAGACGAATAAGATG
>JBLHKL010000106.1:0-6944 GCA_047618295.1 Gammaproteobacteria bacterium
GAAAGACGTGCGTGCGGCAGAGTTGGTCATTGCCAACGAAGAGAAAGCCGCGCGGGTGGCAGAGTTGGTCATTGCCAACGAAGAGAAAGCCGCGCGGGTGGCAGAGTTGGTCATTGCCAACGAAGATAAAGACGCGCGGGTGGCAGAGTTGGTCATTGCCAACGAAGAGAAAGACGCGCGGGCGGCTGAGTTGGTCATTGCCAACGAAGATAAAGACGCGCGGGCGGCTGAGTTGGTCATTGCCAACGAAAAGCTCATCTATGAAAGCGATGAGAAAGAAGTACGTGCGGCTGAGCTTCAAGAAAAAGAGGTGCTTCTTAAAGAAAACCATCACCGCGTAAAAAATAATCTGCAGGTGATTTCCAGTATGTTGTCATTACAGGCAGGAACTACACCTCATACAGCCGTCAAAAAGGCGCTAGGAGAAAGTCAACGGCGCATAAGGGTTATGGCTCGTGTACATGAAAGCCTTCATCAGTCCAATAATCTTAGTGCTATTAACATCAGAGACTACATTAACGCCATTGTAGCAGACACGACTGAAATCAGCATGATTGACCAGCAAAAGATTTTAACTCACGTCGTAGTGGACAAGATGAATATCGACATAGATACCGCAACCGTTTGTGGGCAAATTTTTAGCGAACTGTACTCTAACTGTATAAAGCACGCCTTCCCCGACGAGCGTTCTGGAAGCATTGAAGTGGCTATGCATCGGGCTGATAAAGGAAGGATAGAATTGACGGTTGTCGATGATGGTATTGGCCTTCCGAAGGGTTTTAACACCCATCAGAGCGCGACTTTAGGTCTGAAATTGGTAAATGCACTGGTCACACAACTGCAAGGTAAAATTCACATAGAAGGTTCGCATGGTACCGCGATTCGGGTCACTTTTGAGGGGAAGCAATAATGAAAAAGAAACGTGTATTAATCGTAGAAGACCAAAGCATCACGGCAATGGATGAATTGCAGATCATGCATGACCTTGGTTATGAGGTAACAGGCATAGCAATGAGCGGTGAGGACGCAATCATACAGGCTCACAGGGACCTGCCAGATGTCGTTTTGATGGATATTAAGTTGAGTGGTGAAATGGATGGCCGAGAAGCCGCCTTGAAAATCCAAGAAAGGGACAAAATACCTGTGGTTTATGTGACTGCCTTTGGAGACAAAACGGTATCCGTATCTGGAAGTTTCTCCATGCCAGACGGCATTGGTTATATCGTCAAACCATTTACCAAAGAAGAGTTGAAAAGCGAAGTCGAGAGGGTACTTGGTTGATCTCGACTAAAGTGTCTGAGGAATTGGATTAAAGAAACTGGCCCCGACTTGGTCAAATACTACAGTACGAGCTTAATTCGTCGCTGCTATATCAATGATCGTGAACCATAAAAATTGCACAAGTTGCTTGATTGCTTCCTCTGTAATCCGTTCGTTGTCACCGTGTGCACCGCGACCACTATTAATTTCCTCAATCGTGCGAACCGGACCGATACCGTAGGACGGCACACCCATCGATCGGACCTGCGCCATGTCAGTTCCACCTGTCGACATCTTCGGTAGTACCGTTGCCTCTGGGTACATTCGCTTTGCAATCGTGAGTAAGGTCTCCTTATATATCAGTTATATCGTTAACATCTTATTGGACTGTCAGCTTGTAGCCAGTGCCGAGTCATAATCTTTTTCTTCTGTCATAAGTGCCCAGGCCATACGAGCAGTCTTGTTTGCCAGGGCTACAGCAGCGACATTGATATGCCGACGTGCTGCAAGCGCATTGACCCAACGGCTTAAATTATCTTCCTTATGTTTAGCATGGAGAATGACCGAGCGGGCTCCATGGATGAGTAGACTGCGTAAGTACGCATCCCCCCGTTTACTGATCCCCAACAATCGCTCCTTCCCGCCTGAACTGGCCTGTCTGGGGGTTAAGCCCAAGGAAGCTGCCATCTGTCGACCGCGTTTGAATTGCGTGCCATTACCTATCGTGGCCACGAGTGCCGTTGCAACCAGTGGTCCCACCCCACGAAGTTGCTGTAACCGTTGGGCGACCGGATCATCTTTAGCCAGCTGGATAATTTCTTTATCCAACTCAGCAATGCGCTTGTCTAAGGTACGTAAATCTTCCCATACGCCCTGTAACAAACGACGGAACAAGTCCGTTAAGCCATTCTCAGCATCCTCTAACCAATCAGGAACGGCTGCACATAAACGCGTGTGTTGTTGGGGAGCGACCAGGCCATACTCAGCCACCAAGCCGCGTATTTGATTGGCCTTCGCTTTACGATGACTCATCAACTCACTTCGGATACGGTGTGCCGCTTGTATGTCTTGTTGATAAACGGTTTTGATTTGCACATAGCGCATAGTGGGACGGCTCATGGCTTCACAGATGGCCTCGACATCGTTGGCATCATTCTTATTGCTCTTCACATAGGGTTTCACAAACTGTGGGGGGATCAGTTTCACGGTAACTCCCCTGGCTTGCAGTTCACGGGCCCAATGATGGGCGCCTGAACAGGCTTCCATCCCCACTTCACAGCCCATCAAGCAGGGTCTTTAACCACTTATCACGTGTTAAACGGCGCTTCCAGAGGGCCTTGCCTTGCCGGTCAGTTGCGTGTAATTGAAAAATATTTTTTGCCAAATCAACACCTGCTCGACTAATCTTCATAGTGGACTTCTCTGTATTCGTTAACTTGTGATTGTGAAACAAGTATGGGCACATTCCGATGCCGTTAGATGAGGAGGAGTCCATCCCATTGCTTTTGGCAGATACTGTTGAAAAATTCTTTTTTGTAGGATGGTTGAATAAGCATTATCCGTTTAAGCGATTTAAACTTTGAAGAGGTGGAGAATAATTGAAATCACAATGAAGATTCTCTAGTGCGGCTATGCATGATATTTGTATCGTGCTTTCCATCTAATTGGCTCTTGACTGAAATTTAGCCTCTTCAGATTTCTGAGTTTTTCAACACTATCGGCACTAAGCAGCTATTAAATATTGTTTAAAACATACCTACATTTTGGAAATGTACTGTAACCCCAAAATTTCGATCCAATATTTTTTCCTTTTTTCGCTACCGCAAAACCAATGTAGAGCCACATTTTGGGCATGTGTTCTCAAATAATGGAGATTGCTTAGCTTGCTTTAAATATGAAACATGTTGAATGTCTGTTTTGAAACTAGGCTGTAATATTCCACCTGTAATTTTATTGATAATGTTTGAAATTTCCTGATCTTTGAACTTAATTAATTTTCTAGATTTGATGTATTTGACGCATCCCCATGCATATGTGACGTTTTCAGGCATATCCGTTTTAAAAGTACTGTCACCAATGAATACAATAACTGAGAATATTGAATCGCTATCTACATCTAAATAATCTTCAAGAACCTTCACATGCTTGTAATTTTGATGAAGAGGATTTTGAAATTTATTGGTATGTTTATATATTTTTTGCGTCCAAGTTTTCTGATTAGGGCTACCAAATATCGACCCTTTTAGATTCTTTGTTTCAATTACGAATATGCTAAATTTGGAAACAACTATATGATCAGTTTGCGTTGTTCCATCATGTGTTGGGAAAGTAACGTTGTTGATGGGGTGATATTCACTTTTTGGAAGAAAAAGCTTCAGGAATGCATTAACTAGAAATTCACCGAATTTACCTTTGAAGTATGCTGATTTTAAGAATGCCGTTATGATTAATAACGGGATTAAGAACAAAAATACTACATAAAATGGGGAAATTAGAGGGCTTAAATCCATTATTTAGAGCATATTCGATAAAATCAGTAGATTATCATCTAAAGATATTATATTTCGCTTTAAATAGCCCTGATTGCACAAATACTTAAGTGGGACAGTTTCTGGATACACGCTCAATCCCACCAAATACGTGGGATAGATTGGTTTAACAAAACGGCCTTCTATAACCTCGTGATTTTAGTGGGAGATATGACCTGAAAATCCACAGAAAACCGCTTCCCAAGCTGATAGTGAGGGTTCGATTCCCTTCACCCGCTACAGTTTAACGTTTTTTTAATAGTCATTATTTAATATGATAAATAAGTGCTGCCAGTATCCCGTTAATCAATTCAGGCTTACATTATAGTTTTGTATATGGATTGGACTAACAGGATTTACAAGAAATTAAGACGATTTTGAAGACTGTGTTTTGTTGTATCAATCCGGGAATGGCCCGTAGCTTTATCAATATTAACAACTTAATGATGTTCTAATATAATCATTTATCGTTAAGTGCCACATACACATTATATTAAACTACTGCTAGCCTTCACCTAGTCTTGGATCATCCGCTTGAAGTTTTAATAACATAAATTCAAGGTTGTTTTCCATCAGGCGTTTGCGTTCAGCGTTTAGTTTACTTTGTTCAGCATAAGGTCCAACGCGGACTCGATAACGGGTATCTTGACCATTTATAACTACTCGTTGGATATCAGCACTAATTCCTATCAATGCAAGTTGTGCCTTGACTTGATCGGCGGCTTCAATTTGTTTAAACGAACCAACCTGAAGAATATAGACACTATTTACGTCCGTTTCTCCTGACTCTGATAATGCAGGGTCGTCTGCTACCCATTCAGAAATATTGAGTTCTTTATTTGGCAGGATGTTATAAAAATCAAACTTTGGAATGGTAAGACCTTCTTCTTCAGGTGCGGGGGTCGTAACCTCAACAACGGTATCTTGCATTAGCACTTCTGGCTTTTCTGCTTTTGATTTAAAATTAAATGGAATATAGGTACTGTCAGTTTGATTCAGGTAGATAAAGATAGCGACAAATAACCCAAGTGAAAGCCCTGTAATAAATGTCAGTATTGCACCAAATGAGCCGCCTTTTGGTTTGTCCTTTTGTTTGGGGACTGATTTGTAGTCTTTTGACATTACATTTCCTCAGGGGCAGTCAGGCCTAGTAAGTCTAACCCATTGTTTAATACCTGTCGGGTTGCAGATATCAAGCAAAAACGAGCAGAACGAAGTTCGTCATCATCAACGATGAACTGACTGGAATTGTAATAACCGTGAAAATCTGTTGCTAAATCACGCAAATAGAATGACAGCTGATGGGGCTCAAAATTTATTGCCGCAGAATGCACTATCTCCCCATATCGTGATAAGGATTTAACAAGGTGTTGTTCCTGTTCTGTATCCAATTTAGATAAATTTTTAAGACCTTGTTCACTGTCAAAGATTAAGCCTCTCTCTTCCAGTTGTTTGAAGACACTACAGATTCTCGCATGTGCATATTGTATATAATAGACAGGATTGACGTTAGATTCAGATTTAGCCAGTTCCAGGTCAAAATCCAGATGTTGTTCTGCCTTGCGCATTAAGTAGAAAAATCGCGTAGCATCATTACCAACGTCATCTCTTAACTGTTTCAGTGTTACATATTCACCTGATCGGGTCGACATTTGCAGTTTTTCCTTGCCCTTATATAGCGTTGCAAACTGAACCAGCAGTACTTTTAGTTTGTCAGGATTTTTTCCAAATGCGGTTAATGCACCATTAACCCTGCTGATATAGCCATGATGATCTGCTCCCCAAATATTTATTATTTCGTCATATCCACGGTCATATTTATTTATATGGTATGCAATATCTGAGGCAAAGTAAGTGGTCATACCATTTTCTCTAACGACTACTCGATCCTTTTCATCTCCAAACTCTGATGAGTTAAACCATTTGGCGCCATCTTTTTCATAGATAGCCCCTGTGGATTCAAGTTTACTAATGCATCGATCAATTTCACCACTATCTATTAGTGACCGTTCTGAAAACCAGTTATCAAAACATACACCAAAATTTTCAAGGTCAATTTTAATCTCTGCCAGGATTTGATCCAGGGCAGCGGGGAACAACACTTCCTTGTATTCATTCTTTAGAGTAGATTTCGCCTGACTGATAATTTTATCAAGTTTTTTGTCTTCATCAATATCACTGTGAAGTGTGGTGAGTAGTTCGTTAATCTCCGGGAGAGAAAAAATAGTTTTTTGAGAATAAAGACCTTGGGCAATATCCGTAATATATTGACCATGGTAGCCATTCTCCGGGAATGGAATTCCCTGGTCAGTTTGTATCTGTAAGTATCTTAACCATACACTGGTGGCAAGAATGTCCATTTGCCTGCCTGCATCGTTCACGTAATATTCCCGTGTTACGTTGTGGCCAGTGGCCAGTAATAGTTGGGCAAGTACAGAACCATACGCTGCCCCTCGACCGTGACCAATATGGATAGGGCCCGTCGGATTTGATGAAACATACTCAAGCAGAATTCTCTTATTGTTTCCAAATTTTGATGTGCCAAAGTTTTTTCCCATTATAAAAATTTCTGGAATTATTTGTAGATAAGCATTCTTAGCTAAAAAAAAGTTGATAAAACCGGGCCCTGCAATCTCGGTTTTTTCCAGCATTGGATGATCTGATAAGAATTTGATTAATTCTTCAGCAATTATTCGAGGAGGTTTGCTTAAGGGTTTAGCAAGTATCATTGCAATATTTGATGCAAAATCACCATGTTGCAAATCTTTGACATGCTCTATTTCAATAGAAGGAAACTCCTCCAAATGGAGTGAATTTACCTTTATATATTGATTTAATGCGGTAACTAGGTTTTGTTTAATTAACTCTTTCATGACTCAAATATTTTTATTCAAGGTAACAGTATATCCTGATTATTTTCCTGATGTATTTATTGATACGGCTGAGGTTAAATTTATTTTCAGGTGAAGATGGGGAACTATAAAATTTTGATCGTTGTTAACTGTATATATAATTTTATAGTAGTTCTTGAGGGTCTATATCCATAGACCAACGAACTTTTTTACCTTCTTTAATTTGATCAAGCTCTCTAATCCAGTCTTTAAGCGTATTTTGTAGTGTCGTTCTGTTATCGGATTGAACCAAAAGTTGAAATCG
>JBLHKL010000107.1:0-6496 GCA_047618295.1 Gammaproteobacteria bacterium
AATCATTTCAGGGTGAGGCAAGGACGTATAAAGTGGCGCGATTCTAATGGATTGGATTGCCTACTGCAATGCATCAGATGTCAAATATTGAAAAATCATCCTGAAAACCAGTGAAAATCTATACTTTCCCTGTAAATCAAAAAGATTTAAGGGTGTCACCGAAAGCAGGATTTTTGCGTGAGAGCAAGGAAGTATCACGCGCAAAACCGGAATGTATAGATAATACATGAGGAGATCCTGCCCTGTGGGCATTTGAGCATGGCGCTGACGCCGCTTACTATGAATAATTTACAAGGAACGGCATATTAATCGCGTAAAAAGACAATTTCGGAGGCACCCTTCAGATGCTTCGTTGCCTCATGACCTCATATAAAACCACGCCAGCTGCAACCGATACATTCAAGCTCTCTACATCACCATGAATGGGTATCGAAGCGGTATAGTCACACTCTTTCTGAACCGAATCTCTCATGCCTTTACCTTCGCCGCCCATGACAATGGCCGTTGGAATCTTTAAATCAAGATCATAGATCGTTTGTTCAACATCACCCGCGGTTCCGACCACCCAGACGCCTGCTTCCTTTATCTTCTTCATTGCACGCACCAGATTCACCACGCTAATAACGGTGACGTTCTCTACTGCACCACTGGCAACTTTGCGCACAGTTTCGTTGATACTTGCTGCGCGATCATTCGGGATAATTACCGCTGTGACACCTGCCGCATCAGCGGTACGGATACAGGCACCAAGATTATGTGGGTCTTGTACTGAATCTAGAATCAAATAGAGCGGATTACCACCTTGATTTTGTTCCAGAACATCATCGAGGTCTTGTTCTGTTTTTTTTGCTGCCTTCCGAACTTCCAAAATCACACCCTGATGATTCTGGTTTTTAACCATCTTGCTCAAGGTAGCCCGTGGTACCGTCTGAATCGACACACCTTGTTTATTAAGTGACTCATGAATTGATCTCACTGATTCAGACTGAATCGATTCTTGTATCAAGGCACTCAAAATTGTTTCAGGTGAGTTTTCTAGAACCTGTTTAACTGCATGCAGGCCAAAAATTTGATCTGTTCGTTTACTCATTCTCTTTTAACTCAAAGTCTATTTTACGTTCTTCTAAATCAACTCGTGCAACAAGCACATCGAGTTTCTGGCCAAGCTTGAAAACCTTACCGCCACGTTCGCCGCGTAAGCTATGCGTAATCTCGTCAAAATGATAATAATCAACAGGGAGATTACTAATATGAATCAATCCTTCAATAAATATATCATCCAGTACGACAAACAAGCCAAATGAGGTAACTGAACTCACCATGCCACTAAATATTTCGCCCACCTTATCTTCCATAAAGGCACACTTAAGTCGCTGCACCGCATCGCGCGATGCCTCTTCCGCACGGCGCTCTGTCATTGAACTGTGTTCGGCCAATTCCAACACCTGTTGTTGGGAATAATTAAACGTTTCAGCCTTATTGCCTTCGATAATATGCACAATCCCCCTATGAACCATAAGGTCAGGATAGCGGCGAATAGGTGAAGTAAAGTGTGCATAGATAGGGAAACCCAATCCAAAATGACCTTCATTCACCATACTGTAGGATGCAAGTGGCATACTGCGCAGTAAAACCGTTTCTAACATTTGCGCATCATCACGTTTTCTAATAACGTCCATTAACTTTGCATAATCTTTAGAAGTGGGCTCTTCACCACCGTCTAAAGACAATCCCAGTTGCGACAATAATGACCGTACATTTTCAAGCTTTTCCAACTTAGGCGTTTCGTGAATACGATACATTGTTGGAATTTCATTTTTCTCAAGAAACTCACCGGCTGCAACATTCGCCACTAGCATCATCTCTTCAATTAAACGATGCGCCTCATTTCTTTCAACGGTATGGATGGCTTCAATATGGCCTTCATCATTAAATTCAAAGCGCGACTCAAGTGAAGAAAAATCTATTAAACCTTGCTTCTTGCGTTGCCCATGAAGCAACTGATATAGCTGATATAAACCATCGAGATGATTTACAAGTGCTTCACGTTTCTGTCTAGCATCATTATCCTTTTCGACAACAATCGCAGACATTTCCGTATAGGTTAAACGGGCTGCTGACTTAATAATGCCCTTAAAGAAAGAAGAATTTTTAACCTTACCATTAGCATCAATGTTTAATTCACAAACCAGACTATATCGATCAACTTTTGGTTTAAGCGAACATAAACCATTCGATAATATCTCTGGCAACATGGGAACAACACGGTCAGGAAAATAAACTGAGGTGCCTCGTAAACGGGCTTCATCATCGAGCGCAGTTTGTTTTTTAACATAATGCGATACATCAGCAATGGCGACTAATAAACGCCAACTATTTCCTACCTTTTCACAAAAAACAGCATCATCAAAATCACGCGCATCCTCTCCATCTATCGTAACAAATGGAATATCACGACTATCAACCCTATCGGATATATTTTCTGAATCGACTTCTTCGGTCAGTCCTTCAATGTCCTTATTGATTTCTTCCGGCCATTCGAATGGTATGTCATAGCTTCTAATAGCAATATCAACTGCCATGCTCGCATCAAGGCCATCACCTATAATGCTCAACACTTCACCTATAGCTTGTCGATGTTTTTCAGGTTGGTGCACAATCTTAGCAACGACATATTGTCCGTGCTTTGCCTGGTTTTTATTTTTTTCCGGAACTAATAGATCCTGGCTTATGCGTTTATTATCAGGAACGATATAAGCAATACCCTCTTCTTCATAGTAACGGCCTACTAGTTGTGTATTCGCGCGTTCCAAGACTTCAACTAATCCACCTTCACGTTTACCTTGTTTACCAACGCTTACCTGTCGGACTAATACACGGTCGCCATTTAAAACCGTGCGCATCTCCTTTCCCGACAAATACAAATCTTTACCACCTTCATCGGGAACGACAAAGCCATAACCATCAGGATGGCCAATAACCCGACCCTTAATCAAATCCATTTTCTCAATGAGTCCATAACTACCACGTCGATTACGAATCAATTGGCCATCACGCTCCATCGCCTTTAGTCTGCGGCCTAATGCCTGACGGATTTCCGGATCGCGAATAACAAATGCCTCAGCAAGCTGCTTACGCTTTAGTGGTCGTCCAGCTTCACGCAGGAATGACAATATCGCTTCGCGTTCTGGTAACTTGAAGACCTTATTTGAGGATGACTGTGGTTTAGATTTTTTATTCGACATGATTTAAGTCTGAGAGCTTTGCATGGATAGAGATTTTGTTCTCAGGCGAGGTAAAAATACGCGCAGAAGCGGAGTTTATAAATTATAAATGACAATTTGAGCATATTTTTAACGAAGTATGAGGGCAAAAGATCATTCGTGCAAAGTTCTCAGGTGGATTGACAATAATCTGGGGGCTAGTTAAAGTCCGCCCTCTTTAGTTCCAACACTATAACACATGCCGAGGTGACGGAACTGCTAGACGATGGACACGACTGCACGAATGTATAAGAGCGACCGCGCAGAGTACGTGCTCAGTAATAAAACTCAATATATTTTGGTGCCAACTTAAGTAATGCCCAGGTGGCGGAATTGGTAGACGCGCTAGCTTCAGGTGCTAGTAGGAGTAATCCTGTGGAGGTTCAAGTCCTCTTCTGGGCACCATTACATAATATATTCATTAAGATTTAAGCATCTTCAAGTAACAACTGCTTGGCCAACTTATAATCAGTCTTACCACTACCCAACTTTGGTATTTCTTCAACTACCGAAACTGCTGCCGGGATCATCAATGGGTTCACATCCACATCCAGCATTGCCTTTTTGACATCCGCAAGCTCAACGTCTTTTGCAATCATAAGTATTACTTTTTCACCTTTCTTCTCATCCGGTAGATTCACTGCAACCAATTCTAGCTCGGGTTCATTTAAAGCATTTCTTACTGCTTCTTCGACTGCAGTCAGGCTAATCATTTCGCCGCCAAGTTTGGCAAAGCGTGAATAACGATCAACGATACTCAAGAATCCATCTTCATCCAGATGACCTTTATCGCCAGTTTTATACCAGCGCTTATCATCAAGCATGGTGATGACTTCATTGGTCTTTTCTTCATAATTTAGATAACCCAGCATCACCTGACTGCCACCGATCAAGATTAAACCATCTTCGCCAGTAGCTAGCTCATCTAATGACTCCGGATCAACGATTCGAAAACTTGTGCCGGGTAATGGCATGCCGACCGTGCCTTGTTTATTTCCTAATTGAACTGACCAGTAATTTACATCTAACGCATCAGCAATATTTACACTCGCAACCGGTGTGGTTTCGGTAGCACCGTAACCTTCATAGATATCTTTATTGAATTTTAATTTAAAAGCATCACGCACATCGGGGCTGAGTTTTTCTGCACCAGCGACAACAATGCGTAACGACTCCAACATCAGTGGGTGTATGCGCTTATTCTTCGTATAAAGCCTTAAGAATGTTGATGTCCCACAAAAAATAGTAGCGCGATACTTCGCAATCGCTTTTGAAATATTGACCGCATCGGTTGGATCAGGATGACAAATCATTGGAATACCTTCCACCAAGGGCATGAAGGTCGTAACTGTTATACCAAAGGCATGGAACAACGGCAGGCTTGCCATAACGACATCGGTATCTTGCGTATTCAACATGTCCGAGATCTGTTTCAGGTTCGCCATGATATTACGATGACTTAACATCACACCTTTTGGCATACCTTCACTACCACTGGAAAACAAGATTACCGCAGGCGTATTTATATCGACCGTCTTGCAATAGAGAAACTTTAATAAGCCTGCTGGTGAGATTATCACCGTGATTAAAGTACGTAAACTAGTTGCTTTACTGATTTCAGTATTAAGATCTTCCATGTAAATATACTGACTATCTGAAAAGACATCATTCAGGTCAACGCCCTTCTTTGCCAGTTTTTCCATAAACTTACGCGAGGTATAGATAGTTTTAATACCTGCTTTTCTTACTGATCCCTGTAATGCTTCGCGACTGGCCGTAAAATTGAGATTAACCACGGTCTTGCCACGAAGGATAGCGGCCATATTAGCAATCGCACCCGCGCTGCTGGTCGGCAATAACAAACCGACGTTTTGTTCTTTTGAATACTTCTTGATTAAACGAGAGAAACAAATCACCCCAGTTAAGAATTTATTGCCGGTTAATGGTCCGGCCAATGAATCGGCAACGGTTAATTCATCGCTGTTACGTTTTGCTGTTTCGATAAATGCAGCACCGATTGAAGGTAAGTCACTGGTGTAGTGTTCCCAGGAATTAATTGACAAATCAAACACACGTTTCTTTAATTCATCTGCTGTTGTATCGATAGGTAAGGTTTCACCAAAAGCAACAATGATGTCGTGCTTGATACCACTACTACGCAGGTTTTTTAACTTTTCACTGGAACGAGAAAACCAACTTCCCCATAGACCACGTAGATAAAAAGGCAGGATGACAGCGTTGGCATCTTCAGCCGCTTTTTCATAGCCCCGCTGGAATTCACCTAACTGTCCAGTACGACTTATAGTGCCTTCCGGAAATAAACAAACCACATCACCGTTGTTTAAACTCTCATTAATTTTCTTCAGCGCGCCTTTACTTGCTCTGGTAGAGACCGGTATGACATTAAAGATATCCAGAAACCATTTCAGGTACCAACGTTCGTAGATATTACGAATCATCACGAAACGGATAGGCCGCGGCGAAGCCATTTGAATAATACCCCAGTCAATCCAACTGATGTGATTGCCTAACATCAATACACCACCCGTTTCAGGTAAATTTTTTAAACCTAGTACTTGAAGACGATAACGATGACCGATGATATAACTGACAATAAAGCGAACCAGTGACTGCGGTAATTTATAGGCTGTATAGATCGTTCCAATTATGGCAACGACTAGTAATATGTTAAACAATCCAAGGCTATTCATACCGTAGTATGCAAACAACACAGTCAGACCAAGAAAGGTCAACATCACCGAGTTTTGTATCAAGTTGCTACCAGCAAGTACTCGACCAAGTTGATCTTCTTGAGCATGAAACTGTATCAATGAGTTTAACGGGATTAATAAAAACCCACCGAACATTCCCCAACCAAAAAAGAGGACCGCTTGAAGATAAGCATTGCCCAAGCCTGGCAAGATCAGCAAACACAGCGCAATACCAACAGAACCAATCGGGATCATCCCAGTTTCAATATGCGTTTTAGAAATACGCCCGGAAATAATTGAACCCAACATAATACCCATGCCGGCGCAGGCCAGGATTCCTTGGATGATGATGGTATTGGTAATGCCCAATGTTTCCTTCGCGTAAGCAGGGAACGCCGCCAACATAACTTGAGATATCGCCCAGAATATTGATAAACCAATGATTGATAGAAAGATGACTTCACGATCAAGTACGGCACGCATATTCGATTTTAAATATTGTCCGCTGGTATACTTTTTTCA
>JBLHKL010000108.1:0-6279 GCA_047618295.1 Gammaproteobacteria bacterium
TTATTTTTCAATTGATCGACTGTATCGCGTAGGGTTTTTGGATCGATACCTTCGAGTGTCTTTGCAATGATCTTAATCCCTTCTATCGTTTCTGCCTCACTGGCCATATCCGAACCTGCACTACTGGCCATCTTACCTTTAAGTTGTTCCAGCTCTTTTTCCAATTTGCGGGTTTTGTCGATCTGTACTGATAGCTTCGAGTCAACTGACTCAATATCGGTTTTAAGGATCTCGGCTATACGTTGTAATTTAACTTCCGCATTTTCAATCCAGTTTAAGGCACCAACACCAGTTACAGCTTCTATCCGGCGAACACCTGATGCGGTTCCAGATTCCGAGACTATCTTGAAAAAGCCGATATCACCCGCACGTTCAACGTGTGTTCCACCACAGAGTTCGCATGAAAAATCGCCACCGATATTTAATACCCTCACCGTATCATCATACTTTTCACCAAACAAAGACATGGCTCCAGAAGCCTTGGCTTTATCCAGTGACATAACTTGCACTTCAGTTGCTTCATTTTTTAATACTTGAGAATTTACCAATCTTTCAATTTCATGAATCTGCTGTTTTGTTAATGGTTCGTTATGTGAGAAATCAAAACGTAATCGATCATCCGCAACCAGAGATCCTTTTTGTAAAACATGATCTCCTAAAAGCTTGCGTAACGCGGTATGTAATAAATGCGTTGCCGAATGATTACGCATGATGTCGATACGTCGTTTTTGATCGACAGACGCACGTACTACATCCCCCACTCTTAATATGCCTGTACGTAATACACCAAGATGTATATGCGATTGGCCTTGCTTCTTTGTATCTTCTATTTCAAAAAAAACATCATCAGTAAAGAGTTCACCCTTGTCACCCACCTGTCCGCCGGACTGAGCGTAAAGAGGTGTTTCTAATAATATAACGCCACCAATATCACCTTGTTTTAAAGACTTTACATTCCGACCATCTTGATAAAGTGCAATGATGGTTGTCTTTTGCTGTAAGCGTTCATAACCAGTGAACGCACTCACTAAGCTATCATCAGTATCTACCGAAACACCGACATCAAACTTACTCGCAGCCCGAGCACGTTTACGTTGTTCAGCCATGGCCTTGTTAAAGCCATCCATATCCACTTTTAGACTGCGCTCACGCGCTATATCTGCGGTGAGATCAACCGGGAATCCATAGGTATCATATAAACGGAAAACATCTTCTCCCTGAATCACATCACTTTCCATTTTACTGATAACATCATCCAGGACCTTTAATCCTTGTTCTAGTGTCTCTGCAAAACGTTCTTCTTCAGCTAACAATACTCTTTCTATATTTGACCTTGATTGCGCTAACTCGGGATAGGCATTTCCCATAACTTGTTCGAGTACGTCGACTAACTTATAAAAGAATGGTTCGGTGAAACCTAATTTATTACCATGCCGAATTGCACGGCGAATGATTCTTCGTAAAACATAACCTCGACCTTCGTTAGAAGGAATAACACCATCAGTAATTAAGAATGAACAGGAACGAATATGATCAGCAACGACTTGACTTGAAATAACATCAAGATCTTTTTTACCAGCAAGGTCTTTTATTGAATGAATGATTTTTTCAAATAATTCAATTTCATAATTATTGTGCACATCTTGCATCACCGCAGTAATACGCTCGAGCCCCATCCCGGTATCAACCGATGGATGAGGTATCGGTTTTAAATTACCACTAGCATCACGGTCATATTGGGTAAAAACAAGATTCCATATTTCAATATAACGATCCAGATCTGCTTCATCTGTACCTGGAGGGCCACCTGGGATATCTGCGCCATGGTCATAAAAGATTTCACTGCATGGACCGCATGGACCTGTATCGCCCATTGACCAAAAATTATCGGCTTCACCACAACGACTAAATCGATCGGGTGAAACACCTATTTCTTTTAGCCAAATATCAGCCGCTTCATCATCATCTTCAAATACGGTTATCCATAGTTTAGATTCAGGTATTTTTAATTCTTCTGTTAAATATTCCCAGGCGAAGGCTATCGCTTCACGTTTAAAATAATCACCAAAACTGAAGTTACCCAGCATTTCAAAAAAGGTGTGATGGCGTGCCGTATAGCCAACGTTTTCCAGATCATTGTGTTTGCCACCTGCGCGTACACATCGTTGTGATGATGTTGCACGTTTACAATCTCGTTTTTCTCTACCAAGAAAAACATCTTTAAACTGCACCATACCCGCATTAGTGAATAACAAAGTAGGATCATTTGCTGGCACCAAAGAGCTACTCGAGACTACTTCGTGATCTTTCGATTTAAAGAAATCTAGGAATGATTGGCGAATATCGTTACTGGTTTTCATTATTTTAATAGTTGGCTTATCTGTTCACTGCTAAAACCGCGACTATATAGGAATCGAGATTGTTTTGCCTTAACTTGATAATCTCCGGGGACACTTTCACCGTATTTTTTTACCCTGACTTCTTCTGCCAACAACATCCAATCTATCGATTCTGATTCGAGGCATTGTTCGATCAAAACTTGCTCAATACCTCGTTGGCGTAATTCCTGAGTAATTTTATTCGGTCCTTGTCCTTTATTAAGACTATGATGCACAAAACTTTCAGTAAATCGTACATCACTCTGTAGTCCTTCACTACTTAACGTATCCAACAGGTCTTCGATCAATGCTTCATCTACGCATCGCCGGGCGAGTTTATTGGCCAATTCCTTGCGGCTATGTTCGCGCCTAGCCAGGAAGTCACATGCCCTTTGCAGGACTTCCTGACGTTCTGTACTCAGGCAATTGCTCCTTCTGTTTCTGCATCATCTTGTGTCACTTCAGCTTCAGCTTCAGCTTTAGATTTAGCTATATCTTCTGGTGTTATTTTCGGCAGTAATTGTTCCCTTATATTTGCTTCTATTTCTTCTGCAATTTTTGGGTTTTCTTTTAAGAAGATGCGCACGTTTTCCCTACCTTGACCGATGCGGTCATCTTTATAGCTGTACCAGGCCCCGGCCTTGTCGATAAGCTCCAGTTTCACACCAAGATCTATCACTTCACCAAGGCGTGAGATACCTTCATTATAAAGAATTTCAAACTCTGCTTGTTTAAAGGGCGGTGCTATCTTGTTCTTCACGACCTTAACGCGAGTTTCATTACCTATCACTTCATCACCTTTCTTAATCGCGCCTATTCTTCTGATATCCAGGCGAACCGAGGCATAAAACTTCAGTGCATTACCACCTGTCGTTGTTTCTGGGCTACCGAACATTACACCGATCTTCATGCGTATTTGGTTGATGAAAATAACACAGCAATTCGCGCGTTTAATATTACCTGTGAGCTTCCTTAATGCTTGCGACATTAAACGAGCAGCTAGCCCCATGTGTGAATCACCCATCTCACCTTCTATTTCTGCCTTCGGTACTAATGCAGCAACGGAATCGATTACGACCAATTCAACAGCACCACTACGAACCAACATGTCACAAATCTCTAATGCCTGCTCACCGGTATCAGGTTGCGATACGAGTAATTCATCAATATTCACCCCAAGCTTCTCCGCATAAACCGGATCAAGGGCATGCTCTGCATCGATAAAAGCACAGGTCTTACCTTGTTTTTGTGCTTCAGCAATCGCTGACAAGGTTAATGTTGTTTTACCAGAAGATTCAGGCCCATATATTTCGACAACACGTCCATAGGGCAACCCGCCAGCACCTAGCGCAACATCTAAGCCTATTGAACCGGTGCTTACCGTAGGTATTGCCGCTACCGCTTGGTCACCCATTTTCATGACGGAGCCTTTGCCAAATTGCTTTTCAATCTGACCTAACGCCATCGATAGTGCTCTTTTCTTATCTTCTGCAATCTTTTCTGCGCTTGCCATGTTCATTCTCCATTTATTGCTTTATTCGAAATACGTAAGCCATTCCTCGAACAGCCCCATGGGAAGAACTATAGGCAATACATTTTTTAATGTCAATACTTTTTACTACCTACCTATTTTTTACTATATAATATATTTTATTAGCTTATGTTCTTATTTTGTATAATCCATGACATTAATTGATTTTGACCCTACTTCTAACAATACAATGCTGAACGATATCAAATGGGCAACACGCCAGCGCTTGCAATACATCGAGCTAATGGCCTATTACACCGGTGTAGTCACACGCAGTGAGGTGGCCAAGGCATTCGGTATCTCTGACGCAGCAGCGACTAAGGACCTGAAGCTCTATAGCGATATAGCCCCTGAGAACCTGACCTATAAGCACACTGTGTTTGGATTTGTACCAACCCCCTCTTTTAAAGAGGTCTTTGCGGATCTTTCACCGGCAACCGTTTTACCCATGATAGAAGCTAATCTGACCGTGGTTGGTGGTCCAAACCAAGATAGTGCGGTATTTGGCATTCCTGTAGATGGCCTTGCCCTACCCAATCGATTGCCTGATAAGGCCGTGCTGGCACAGGTAACACGTGCCATACATAGCAAGAAAAAGTTAAATGTTAGTTACCATTCACTTTCAAATAGAAGCAGTGAAGAAAAGCGTATTATCGAACCACACTCTCTAGTTAACACTGGTTTTCGTTGGCATGTCCGTGCTTACAATGAGGACACCTTTGATTTCAGGGACTTCGTCTTATCACGATTTGAAGCTGCAGAATGTCGGGATGAGCCGGCTGAATCCAGTGCTCAATATGATGATGACTGGGTTGAGATCATCACAATGAAATTGACTCCCCACCCAAAACTGGAAGATAAAAACAGAGCAAGCCTGCTGATCGATTACGGTAGTGATAATGACATTATCGAGATCAAAATTCGGCGTGCCTTGATTGGATATTTACTACAACAACTGTCTGTTGATACCACACAAGACCTCTCATTAAACCCGAATAAGTACCAATTGATTGTATTGAATCGTGACGAGATAGAGCCTTTTGCAGGTTGGGCGTTTAACTAAATTTTCTGCTTTCAGCCATAAGCATACATGATCACTATAAGGATCCTGTTTCTTGAGAGCCGACGTTAACGTCGCAAGTAAAGACGCGCGTTAACGCGTTCAGCCCGCAGGGCGATTGAAATAGGGAATTAATACTTATAGTACGAGCATCTCAACCACTAGAGCAATAACACCAGCAAGCGCTAAAAAGCTCAAAACTTTCCAGGTACCTACAGCACTTTCTAGTGATGCTACGCGATCTTCTAAAGATGCAGGTTTAGCTGCAGGTTTGTTGTTGCTAGATGGTTTGCTGCTGGCACCGTCTAAAGGAATAACAGATTCAGCCTGAGGGCCTTTATCTGAGTCTTTGTCGACGAACTTAACGGCTAAACCTTTGCGGATAGGGCCATCACCTTGCCATGCACTTTTGTGAAAGAAGAAGTCTTCGCCGTTTTTGTCATCGGCAATAAAGCCAAAGCCTTTGCGGAAGTCGTAACGTTTAATAATACCTTTGGGCATGTTTGTATCCTAATCAATGTGTATTGAGGCAATGCTGATGATCGTGAATTCTAGTTCGATCTCTAAGTCCTTGCCAATGATGGTGCTAATGCATATTTTTCCAATTTAAGTATCCGCTCGCTTATGGCTGAAGACAGTTAACGGGCAGAAGCAGACAAAATACAAAAGTCATTTATTTATACCTTCGTCTATTTCTTTATTCAATTGAAGTGTCTTTTGGAAATTTTTGCTATATCTGTTGTAACGCCTAAACCGAACGCAACAATATGGTTCCAGCCAAATAGTATCTAAACCCAATTTAGGATAAAAGTCTAACTCAAGGCTTCCGTCTTCACCAAAGTCTTCTATTTGTGAAGTATGCCCTACTGCTTTACTAAATGCCTCTTTAGTTTCTCTCGGCATATTCTTAATAGTAGTAGGAACAGATATCACACGATATCCTATCGCCAATTTTTAAATCTTTACCTTTGGAGTCTATAGGTTCATGAAATATTTTTTTCATTATAATAATAAATTAACTTGAAAAATTATTAATGCCCGCTTTGGGTGGTGACCTCAACCGGTCGATTCCAGTATTTTAATATTTATTTTGAATCTTTTTGCAATACGTCTATTAAACCTTGTATTGCTAATAGACAAGACTGTTCTCTAACCTTTAAACGATCACCATCAAAACGAATTCGCGTTGTTGTTCCACCAAGACCTCGCTTGTACCAGCCTAAGCATACTGTACCGACAGGTTTGTCTTCTGTCCCACCACCAGGCCCTGCTACCCCAGTAATCGCAACGCTATAATCTGCACGACTATT
>JBLHKL010000109.1:0-6222 GCA_047618295.1 Gammaproteobacteria bacterium
TTGCAAGTATTCGATCACGGCACCCTAACCGATGCTAATGGTCGTAAATCTGATTTCCGTAATGTCATCATCGTCATGACCACAAATGCTGGCGCTGATCGAATGAGTCGTGCTTCAGTAGGATTCACAACTCAAGATCATACTGGTGATGCCATGGCAAGCATCAAGCAAATGTTCAGCCCTGAATTCCGTAACCGTCTGGATGCCATTATTCAATTCAATGCACTGGATAAACGCACCATTGCGAATGTCGTCGATAAATTCCTGATTGAACTCGAGGCACAACTCGACGAGAAGAAAGTCACAGTTGATGTCACAGATGAAGCGCGTGAATGGCTAGCAGTTCACGGTTACGACAAGATCATGGGTGCACGCCCCATGGCACGATTAATTCAAGAAAAGGTAAAACGTGCCTTGGCAGAAGAACTGCTGTTCGGCGAACTAGAGCACGGTGGAGATGTTGTTATCACAGTTAAAAACGACGATATTGCCGTTGAAATAAAAAAAGAAGAAGAAGAATTAGAAGGCGCTGTTTAAGCGCCTTCTAATAAGTATCAAGCGTTTAATTTCTTTACCAACGCCTTTGAGTTGCGTTGATAGTTATAGATTTCCTGCTTCTCAATTGGCAAAGAACTGACCTCAGTTTCAACAAATCCCCTTTCAATAAACCAATGTTCTGTTTGCGTGGTTAACGCCAATAGCATCTTTGCGCCATTATTTAATGCTAGCGCTTCAATGGATTTGTACAATATTTCACCCATAGATTGATTTTGATAGTCAGGATGTACGGCAACGCATGCCAATTCCATTACCTTTTCTTTAGGGTAATCATGTAATGCGGCACAAGCGATAACAGTACCATCACGAACCAGCACAATGTAATCATCAATATCAACTTCAATCTTATCCAGTGTACGTACAACAAGTATTCCTTGTTGCTCCAAGGGCTCGATCAACTCATAAATCCCGGCAATATCATTCACTGTTGCCTGACGAATAGTGTCGTATGGTGTGCTTGTTAATAATGTCCCTACACCATCAAGCGTAAAGAGTTCTTGCAAGAGACCACCATCAATATCTTGATCAACATAATGAATGCGTTTAACACCAGACTCACAGGCCTTGATGCCTTGTGCTAACGCGGTCGCAGGTGTCTCATCAATATTTTTTGTGGCGTCAGCACCTAGCCTGGTTTTAGCTTCGGCACATGTAAGCTGTCGAATCGTTTCTCCGTTGTCATCTTTCAATATTCGAGAATTATTGAACATGATGAGTTTGTCTGCAGCGAGTTCGATAGCAACTTGCGTTGCAACTTCAATCGAACTCAGATTAAAGACCTCACCGGTAGACGAATAACCCAATGGGGTTATCAATACTATTTCACCAGCTTCAAGCCGAGTGTTGATAGTTTCTTTCTCTATGCTTCTGACCCTTCCAGTAAGATTAAGATCAACACCATCAAGAACTCCATAAGGTCTACCTGTTACGTAATTGCCAGAAGCAACCTTGATGGCAGAGTCTGCCATCGGCGAATTTGGCAAACCCATCGATAATAATGCTTCAATTTTAATTTTTACGTCACCAACTGCCTGCGTCACACTGCTAATTGAAGTCTCATCAGTGACACGTAAAGCACCACAATATTCTGGTGTAATATTTCTTTCTTTTAATATTTTATCTATCTGCGGTCTTGCACCAAAGACAATAACCAGTTTTATCGCCAGGCTATTTAACAAGGCCAAGTCATGAATCAAATGTGAGAAGCCATCAGACGCAACAACATCACCACCTATTTGCAAAACAAATGTTTTGCGCGTGTGAGCATGTATGTACGGAGCTGCGCCTCTAAAGCAGTCTACAAAAGCGTTTTTATCATCCATTATTGGTTCACTACTTTGGTTCACAAAAATGATTAAGCATCTTTGACAAAATATTAATCATCGGTTCAATTCTATTAATCTGTAAATATTCATTCGGTTGGTGAGCAACGTCAATATCACCGGGGCCAAGAATAACCGTTTCTAGTCCCATGTCATTAAAAAATGGTCCTTCAGTACCAAAAGCAACTGAACTGGAATTTTGTTGAGTTACCTTTTCGCTCATCTTAACAATCTCACTATCAATTGAGGTCTGCATTGGTGGCGTACCATTAAATAGGCTATTGAATTCAACCTTGAGTCCAGAACCAGCCAAAGTGTCATTGACGACGTGATGCAATTTTTCTTTTAAAGATTCTAATTCCATGCCAGGTAACATTCTAAGATCCATTGAAAGCTCACAATTCGCACAGATACGATTTGCACTATCGCCTCCCTGAATACGTCCTAGATTTAAAGTAGGGACAGGTATCTTAAACTCTTCATTTTGAAACTCAGCTTGTAATTCATCACGCCATTGTCTAAGTGCATTCAGCACATCATTCATTCCTTCCAGGGCACTATTGCCCAAAGTAGGATCGCTGGAATGTCCGGAACGTCCCTGGAGATGAATTGTTTCTATAATTATGCCTTTGTGCATATGCCTTGGAATTAGCCCAGTAGGTTCGCCGATGATGCAATAACGCCCCAGTGGTTTATTGGCTTGCTGAATAGCGCGCGCACCAGACATGGTGCTCTCTTCATCCGCAGTAGCGACAATAGTGATTGGTTTACTAAACTTTACGTGCGAAAGTCTCTCAAGTGCTTCAAATATGATAGGGAAGAAACTCTTCATGTCGGCAGTGCCGAGACCATAATAATTCTCATTCATCTTTGTCAGCTTGAATGGGTCGGTATCCCATCCCTTGGTGTCATAAGGGACGGTATCCGTGTGACCCGATAATACTAGCCCACTATTGTCGTCAGTTTGGCCTTCTCCACGACGTGCGATTAGATTACATTTTTCCGGATTATCACTGATAGGCATAATCTCACAGGCAAAGCCAAGCGCATCTAGCCAATTGGCAAGTGCGTCAATAACCCCACGGTTACTTTGATCATGCTCAGGATTAATACAGCTTACAGAAGGTAAACTTATCAATTCTGCAAAACAATCTTCGAATTCTGGTGTTTTTCTCATGCTAATTGTCTTTATTGTTATTATTTCTGCGCCTGACAAGCGGCCAGACCTAATGTATTCTAACGCACCTTTTCAAGGCATAGCGATCAGTAGAATCAGCACAGGGTATATAAATGAGTAATAAATTAAATAAATACAGTTCACGTATCACAGAACCCAAGTCTCAAGGCGCATCTCAAGCCATGCTTTATGGTACGGGAATGACCGATGCAGACATGAGCAAGGCTCAGGTGGGTATCTCAAGTATTTGGTATGAAGGTAATACCTGCAATATGCATCTGCTCGACCTTGCTGAGAAAGTAAAAGAAGGTGTTATTGCAGCGGGACTGGTGGGACTGCGTTTCAATACTATTGGCGTTAGTGATGGTATCTCTATGGGTACCGACGGTATGAGCTACTCATTACAGTCACGTGATCTTATTGCTGACTCAATTGAAACGGTTATGTCAGCGCAATGGTACGACGCCAATATTTCATTACCTGGCTGCGACAAGAATATGCCCGGTTGCTTGATCGCAATGGGTCGACTCAATAGACCATCACTTATGGTCTATGGTGGCACCATCAAACCAGGCCACCGTAAAGAACAGACACTTGATATTATTTCTGCCTTCCAAAGCTATGGTGAATTTATAACAGGCGGAATCGATGAAGATACACGTCAGGACATTGTTAAAAAATCATGCCCCGGCGCCGGCGCCTGTGGTGGCATGTACACTGCCAACACTATGGCATCTGCAATCGAAGCAATGGGCATGTCCTTACCTTACAGTTCATCAACACCTGCCGTTGATCCCGGGAAATTAGAAGAATGTTTCAAAGCGGGTGAAGCAATAAAGAATTTATTAGAAAAAGATATCAAGCCACGTGACATCATGACGCGTGAGGCATTTGAAAACGCAATGGTACTGGTAACTGTACTGGGTGGTTCAACCAATGCCGTGTTACATCTATTGGCAATGGCTCGTGCAGTTGATGTAAATCTTACTCTTGATGACTTTCAAGCCGTAAGTGATCGCACGCCTTACCTTGCCGATCTAAAACCTAGTGGCAAATATGTAATGGAAGACCTGCATCTTATCGGTGGCACACCTGCCGTTATGAAGTTCTTACTTGAACATGGTTTGATCAATGGTGATTGCCTAACTGTAACCGGTAAAACAATCAAAGAAAACTTGGCGAATCTACCTGGCTTTAAAGAAGGCCAAGAAATTATTGCGCCGTTAGACAAACCATTAAAAGAAAGTGGTCATATTAGAATATTAAAAGGTAACCTCGCTCCTGAAGGTTCCGTTGCAAAAATCACAGGTAAAGAAGGTCTTGTGTTTAAAGGCCCTGCAAAGGTTTATGATTCTGAAGAAGATATGCTTAAGGCTTTAGAAGAAGATAAAATTGAAAAAGGCGATGTAATTATTATTCGCTATGAAGGTCCCAAAGGCGGGCCAGGTATGCCTGAGATGTTAACACCCACCTCCGCTATTATGGGTGCAGGACTGGGCAGTGATGTTGCTATGATCACTGACGGTCGTTTCTCTGGTGGTTCACACGGCTTTATCATTGGTCATGTTGTACCCGAGGCACAAGAAGGCGGTCCAATTGCGCTGATTGAAAATGGCGATATTGTCACTGTCGATGCAGAAAAAAATCAGATCTCATTTGACGTGAGCGATGATGAAATCGACAAGAGGAGATCACTTTGGACAATGCCTGCGTATAAAGCTACCCGAGGCACACTGCATAAGTATATTAAAACGGTGAAAACCGCTTCTGAAGGTTGTGTAACTGATGAATAAAATCGTTTAACGATTTTATTCATCATCTATAATAAACAATACAATGTCTGATTCAGAAACTCCCAAGATTGAAGTTCAAAAAAACAACCCACTTCATGGCGTTAAGCTTGAAGTATTGCTAACGGAGTTGGTCGATCATTATTCTTGGGAGGATTTGGCCGATGCCATGAACCTCAATTGCTTCAAGAGTAATCCCAGCATCAAATCAAGCTTGAAGTTCCTGCGTAAGACACCCTGGGCTCGCGAGAAAGTAGAAGGGTTTTATCTTTATAAATTCAAACGGCTGCCTAGACCTGATGACGAACAATACGAACTGCCCCCACGAGATAGAACTATACCTCTTGATCAACAGCCTGGTTCACCAGCTGAAATAATTGCAAATAAGCCTGAGCATAGAGACGATTACCCATCAAGCGAGAGCCCAACAATACCTGTCAACGTGTGGGGAAATTGGAAAAAAACTACTGATGACGATGACGATGACGACTAGACAATACGTGAATGATGGATTGCATGACGCAGCGTAATTATTAAACCTCTTTTCAAATTTCAGGCTTAACTCATTGAACTACGATATTTCTTATAATACTTGATGACTTTTTTGACGTAGTTACGGGTCTCTTTATAAGGAGGGATCTTATTGCCGTATTTTTTTACAGTGCCTTCCCCAGCATTATAAGCTGCTAATGCCAGTGTTAAATCATTTTTGAATAGCTTTAATAGATATCGCAAATAACGTGAACCGCCATAGATATTTTGTTTTGGATCACGCCGATTACTAACGCCATACTGTTTTGCTGTTGCCGGCATTAACTGCATCAACCCTACTGCACCGGCACGCGAGATCGCATTTGGGTTGTAAGATGATTCAGCCGTGATTACAGCATGTAATAGCGTGTGCGGAAGTTTGTACATCTTCGCGACGCTTCTTATCGTTGGGTCAAACTTTGCCTGATTTTTTACCCAATTGAAATTCTTCGGTAATTTAGCTTCTTCCCAACCTTTCCATGTTTTGACCAGACGCTTATATCCAGTATGTGACGGTTTATCAGTGAGGATGACACGGCCATGTTTATCGACATATTTATAGATATCCGCCTGACTCGGCATCGAAATAAGCGAGAAGATAAAAATAAAGACTAATGTAACTTTATTATTAGGCATGTGGTCTCAAATTAATTAAAGTATTTTTGAGCTAATTTACTTAACTTTATAACAAATATAGAGTTATTTGAATAATTATCAATGCAAAAACGCCAGCAATGACGTCATCCAGCATGATACCAAAGCCACCATGCACCTTCTTGTCTGCTAAAGATATAGGCCAAGGCTTAAGAATATCGAAAACCCTAAATAAGACAAATCCGACCAC
>JBLHKL010000110.1:0-6153 GCA_047618295.1 Gammaproteobacteria bacterium
TGCTACTACCGCAACTCTTGGTTGCTTTAGTTTCCGCAACCAGTCTTGGTGCGGTTATTTCTTCTTCTTTGTAAAGAGTAGGAAGTTCAGGAGCCATTTCGCCATCGGTCTTAGGGCCTTTCAGGAATACACCCAATGCTTTAAATGGATGATTAACCGTGTCATTGACAGCGGTAGCTTCAAAACCGCAATGAACCATACAGTTATCACATTTAGGGTTTTTCCCAGTTCCATAATTTGCCCATTCGGTTTCTTCCATTAAGCCAGCAAAGGTTGATGCGTAGCCTTCGCCAACTAACAGGTAGCAAGGTTTTTGCCAGCCAAAGACATTACGGGTTGGGTTGCCCCAAGGCGTGCATTCATAAGTCTGATTGCCAGCCAGGAAATCCAGATACAAAGATGATTGATTAAAGCGCCACTTTTTGCCAATCCCCAGTTTAAATAAATCGCGGAAAAGCTGCTTACTTTCTGTCTTTTTCAGGAACACGTCCTGTTTAGGTGCTCTTTCGTAGTGATATCCTGGAGAAATAGTGACAGCTTCAACACCCAACTCCATTGCCATATCCATGAACTCGGCAACTTCTTCAGCGGGCTCATTCTGGAACAAGGTACAATTGATGGTGACGCGGAAACCCTTTTCAATAGCCAGTTTGATTACGCTTATGCATTTTTCGAAGACACCCTCTAGGCAAACCGAAGCATCATGTCGTTCTTTATTACCATCTAAATGGATAGAAAAGGTTAAATAGGGTGATGGCGTGTATTCGTCGATATGTTTTTTTAACAATAGTGCATTGGTGCAAAGATAGACAAATTTCTTGCGTTCAATGTAGCCATTTACTATTTGAGTCATTTCCTTGTGAATCAATGGTTCTCCGCCAGCGATAGAGACAACGGGTGCGCCACATTCATCAATGGCGTTCATGCACTCATCATAACTCAGGCGTTTATCGAGTATTTCTTTTGGATAATCGATCTTGCCACAACCAGCGCAGGCCAGATTACAGCGGAATAAGGGCTCCAACATTAATACTAGTGGGTATTTTTTTACACCACTGAACTTCTTACCGAGTATATATTTACCCATTTTGTATTGCTGAATAAGAGGGACACCCATTAAAACGACTCCAGATTATTTAGTTAAATAGCGATTTTCGATGTTATTTTTCTGTGCTGTTGCACTAAAACACGTCAAGATAAGTGATGTGTGAGTGAATGTACAGCCTGTGTTTTACTTAATTTTTTACTTTACCGCAGGCATTACTTTATAGCGCTAAATTATTGATCTTCTTGCATGCCTCTTTGTCACTATTCATAATGGTATAATTTTAAAGCTAATAAGTAATGAATAACGATATTAACACACCTCTTTTAGACCAGATTGAATGTCCTGCAGACCTCAGAAAGCTGCCCGAATCGCAATTAGAACAGCTCGTCGAAGAACTCAGATTATTTTTGCTGCACTCTGTAAGTAAGAGTGGTGGCCACTTTGCAGCGAGTTTGGGGGTGACTGAACTGACGGTTGCGTTACATTATCTCTACAACACACCAGAAGATCGCTTGGTTTGGGATGTGGGTCATCAAGCTTATATTCATAAAATACTGACAGGTAGAAAAGCTCAATTACATAGTATTCGTCAATGGGAAGGTTTAACGCCGTTCCCTAAACGTGGTGAAAGTGAATATGATGCCTTTGGCGTTGGCCATTCAAGTACATCTATCAGCGCCGCACTGGGAATGTCTATCGCAGCAGCGCGAACAGGCTCTGACCGAAAATCTGTCGCGATTATTGGTGATGGCAGTATCACTGCCGGGATGGCTTTCGAAGCCTTGAATCATGCCGGTGCTTTACATAACGATCTATTGGTTATCTTGAACGATAACAATATGGCAATTTCACCCAATGTCGGAGCCTTATCAAATCGTTTTGCACAATTATTATCTGGAAAGCTATATAGCAGCGTACGCAGCAGTAGTAAGAAAGTGTTATCGAATATACCTAGCGCACTAGAAATAGCGAAACGTGCTGAAGAGCATGTGAAAGGCATGATTAGTCCAGGGACGCTGTTTGAAGAATTTGGATTCAACTATATCGGGCCAGTAGATGGCCATGATTTGCATGCCTTAATTGCTACATTAAAGAATATTCAAGAACTTAAAGGCCCTCAATTTTTACACATCATCACCAAAAAAGGTAAAGGCTATGCGCCGGCGGAAGATGATCCGGTTAAATATCATGGCGTAACGCCTTTTGACCCGCATAAAGGGATTATTCCTTCTGGCAAGCCTGCATCAGGTCCGACCTATAGCAAAGTTTTTGGTGATTGGGCCTGTGATATGGCCAAGGAAGATCATCGTTTTGCGGCAATAACACCGGCGATGCGTGAAGGTTCCGGCTTGGTTCAGTTTGAGAAAGAGCATCCAGATAAATATTTTGATGTGGCAATAGCAGAACAGCATAGTGTCACTGTTGCAGCTGGTATGGCTTGCGACGGTTTAAAGCCCGTTGTTGCAATCTATTCTACGTTCTTACAACGGGCATATGATCAATTGATACATGATGTTGTTGTTCAGGAATTACCGGTACTTTTTGCGATTGATAGGGCCGGCTGTGTTGGCGCCGATGGCCCGACACATAATGGATCATATGATCTGAGCTTTATGCGCTGTTTGCCGGGGATGGTCATTATGGCACCAGCGGATGAAAATGAGTGTCGGCAGATGTTGTTTACAGGTTTCCAGCTTGATCAGCCTGCCGCTGTCCGTTACCCACGTGGCACTGGCCCTGGGGTTGAAGTAGAGAAAGAAATGAAAGCATTACCGGTTGGTAAAGCTGAGCTCAGACGTAAAGGCAAAGGTTTAGCTATCCTGGCATTTGGATCCATGGTTGAACCTTGTGAACGTATTGCAGAAGAACTCGATGCCACAATCGTTAATATGCGATTTGTTAAACCTATCGATGAAATGCTTATTATCGAGATGTGCAGAGCTCATGACCTGATTATTACTGTTGAAGAGAATGTGATAGCAGGTGGAGCTGGTGCATCAGTGAATGAAGTGATTGCAGCACAGGGTATTAATCAAAAGATTGCTAATTATGGTTTACCCGACAGGTTATTGCAGCACGGTTCCAGAGACGACATGTTGAGAGATGCCAAGCTTGACTATGAAGGCATTCTAGATTTTATTACTGGGCAGGTGGGTGAATCTGAGACAGAGCAGGTAGTCAGTAGCGTTTAAGTATTTTTAATTTCAGCCGATAGTTATTCAAGATTTAAATAAAGGATTTTAATCGGATGGAAATCACACCAGAAATAGCCAGAAATAATATTCTGATCGTTGAAGATGCAATCTCAATGCGTCATACCATTAAAGCATCTCTACGAGCGCAGGGTTTCAGCAGTTTGATTGAAGCAGGTGATGGTCAACAAGCATTAAAGTTGATGAAAAGCAAAAAGATTAATTTGGTGATTTGTGACTGGATGATGCCGATTATGTCTGGCCCAGAATTATTCAAACAAATACAGTCTGATAAAAAATACAAAAACCTGCCTTTCATCCTACTCACAGGTAATGATCAAAAAGACAGCGTCACTGAAGCACTGAAGATTGGGATTAAACACTATGTTGTGAAACCATTTAATCCGCAAAAGTTGGCTGAAAAAGTGTTCGATTTGTTACAAGAACAAAATGTGGAAGCGTGTAGTAATTAGTCCTTCTTTTATTTTAATATTTAAATTCTTTTTTACTTTTGATTTCGCCTGATGGCGAGTTCGCTGCTCCTTCGCATCCATGCGATCGCAGCATAAGCACATCCATGTGCAAAACTTCTTTTCATAAACTACGGGTCGCGCATACAACTGCCCACATGTTTCTGGTTATATTGAAAACAATCAGAGCAGCACTAAAACAAGTGCAGCTATAGCGGGTGCCGCTTGAACAAATAGAATCTTACGACTTGCTGTTGCCGCACCGAAGAGACCGGCTAATATCACACAGCTAAGAAAGAAAATAATGATGTTGGTACCTGCAGCGCCAAGTATTAATCCCCATATTAAACCGGCTGCGAGAAAGCCATTATAGAGTCCTTGATTCATTGCCAGTACTTTAGTGATATTGGCCTTTTCTTGAGTATTGCCAAACGTTTTAAGACCAAAAGGTTTGTCCCAGAGAAACATTTCTAGAACAAGAAAGTAAACATGAAGAAATGCCACAAGGCCAACAAATATATTTGTAATTAAAGCCATAATTCCCTCCTCGTATTAATTGGTTCCCGCCTCGGCTTTATCTCCTGAGTCGCTCTACCTCCTGCCTCCATGTAGTCGTGCGCGGTAATGACAATTGTAAAATTAAGAATTGACGATTATTCTCATTTCATCAATAAACCGTTCCATATCACTCTCTTTGATATCTCCCATACAGGAGATCCGAAATAGTGATTTTGCAAAGCCACCTTGCCCGGCGTAGACCACAAAGCCTGCTGTTTTTAATTTGTCGTGTAGTTCTTCGTAACTAATACCAACAGGTAGCGGAAATGAATTTAGTACACAGGAGGTTTCGTTTCGTTCGAGAGAGGCTTTGATGTTTAATTCGTGTAAACCATTGCGAACGATGTCCATTCGTTGCCAGTATTGTTTTTGCCGTTGTTGCCAACCACCAGCATCGTATAATTCATCTAATGCCTCGGCTAAGGCATAGAAGGTTTGTATTGATTGGGTAAACGGTGTGCCGTTGTTGTCTTGTAATTTTAGATAGGTCACAAGATCGAGATAGAGTGTGCGGGCAGGGGTTGCCGACATCTGTGTCATGGCTTCTCTATTAGCAATTACAAATGATGTGCCGGGGACACCGTGCAAGCATTTGTTTGCTGTCGCGGCGCATGCCGCGATATTCCACTCATCGAACTTTATTTCTTCCGCACCAAAACTACTGACGGCATCGAGCAGTAGTGGAATATTGCCATGTTTATTACAGAGTTCTGCAATGGCATCAATATTATTTAAACGGCCGGTTGTTGTCTCATGATGTACAACGGCAACGTGGGATAGTTCTTCGTGGTACTGTAGCTCACCTTCTAGTTTGGTTAGGTCAATCTCTTCGCCCCATTCATGATGTAGTACGACATGATCGATATCATGTGTTTTTGCTATATAGCTTAAGCGCTCACCATAGACACCGTTTTCTATAATCAAGACCTTGCCATGCGCAGGCACAAGGCTGGTCATCATGGCTTCCATTGCTGAAGTGCCAGAACCGGTAAAAACAATACTTGCCCATCGGTCTGCGGGAAGTTGGTAAATGTTTAATAGATCAGCCTTGATCTTGTTTTGCAGGTCAATAAATTCTTTTTCACGATGGCAGAGGTCAGGTTTTAACATTGCCTGACGTACACGTTTACTTAAAACAACTGGTCCGGGGTTTAGTAATATAGTCATGGTTCAATCGTTATTATTGGCCACAGAGCTCACAGAGAGTGAAAAAAATATGATCAACTCAAAACAAATAAAATGCATTTAGTTAGAATAATCAATCTGTTTTGTCTTTTGCCTTTCTCTGTGTCCTCTGTGCCCTCTGTGGCTAGTTTGTTTTGGTTTTATATGTTCTCTATGAGAAGCTACTATTAATATGTTGCATAAGTCTAGTCAATACTTCATGTGGTGTCACATCAGGTCTGGGTAGATTTTCTATGGTTCCAGACGCTATCTTTAAGTGTGCGAAGACAGGGCCTACTTGTGGTTCTAAACCAAATAGCTCATCTATCAATTCAATTTGATTACCGGAAAGACATACACTATAACCGCTGGCTTCTGCTACCTTGGTAAAATCGATATTGCCACCGACGGTAGCTTGCGCCCCGGTTGAATCATGGACTTCATTATTCAATAGTATATGTATCAGGTTATTTCCAGCGTAACTGCCGATGGTTGCAAAATTCCCCATGCGCATTAGGCCTGCGCCATCGCCATCAATAATGATCACTTTCAAATCGGGTCTAGACAGGGCAACACCTAAGCCTAAGGAAGAGGCGCAACCCATTGAGCCGACCATATAGAGGTGGTTGGGACGATCATCGACGGCAAACAACTCGCGACCAGTGAACCCTGTCGTAGCAATTAACACTGTGTTTTCTTCTGGTGTATGTTCAATGATTCG
>JBLHKL010000111.1:0-6147 GCA_047618295.1 Gammaproteobacteria bacterium
GAGCTATTGACAGCGCTAACAGACACCTACACGCAAACACTGACTGTGACAGTGAACCCGGAATAAAATTGCATGATATTTCCTAGTGTCCCGCTAGTGAAATACTCGGCCCTCATAGCACAATCCACGCTATGAGGGCCTAATTTTTTCTGCAAGGTGCATGATACTAATGAAAACACAGAATCAACAAGATAACCTTCAAGACTAGATTGCTAAGATGAACAAAAGCAACAACATTAATAGAACACAAAGGCTTTTACTCTTTACATTTTTGCTTCTGTTTATGTGTGTTATCGGTGATTTAGCTCATGCTAAAGAGGAAAATCATGTTGAAGATCCGGGTGATTTTGATTTTGGCACCTGGTCGGATGATGGCAATATCTTACTTTCTCGACTACATTGCATTGCTTCAGCTAATGGCAGTAACACGAGTGGTGCGCTCTACGATTATAATCTAAGAATAAAAAACACGTTTAATTCAAATAATTATTATCTCTATTTAGATGGTAATACATCTCAAACCGGCACATCACGAATCGAGGTTATTATCAAGCATCAAGACATAGCGGCAAGCTCATCCCTCGTTCAACTCGTGCCGGATGTTTACGATACGCATGAACATAGCGGGCGCTATAAGAATTGTCCTTTGACGGGTGATAACTCAAAAATTGAAATTTCAATATTAGAAACTGAGCTTTCACAAGCAGTGGTAGGCGATTACCGTGGGTTCTTTAGAGTTGAAATGCAAGGCGGGTCTAATGGTAATAAGAAAAAGCACAAAGATTTTGAAGTGACATTAACGACGAATGCTTCGTTGGTAAAAATCTCATCCGTCGATAATCTGGATCTTGGTACTTACGGCTTTAGTGGTAATATGACAGACACAGAACGATTTTGTGTTTATAGCCAAGTGGGTAGCTATTCATTGACTGTCAGCTCAGCAAATCAAGATATTAATGGTGATTTCTATTTATCTAATGCAGGATTAACAGAGGTTCCCTATACACTTAGTTTTGTTGATAGTGGTTTTGGGCAGGGTGTGACTGAGGTTTCTAATCTTTCTCTATCTGGTCAGGGTGATAGTAGCTCTGAAACCTGTGGTGGTACAGATAACGCTTCTTTGAGCCTTATTATACTAGAGTCAGATTTGCAAGCCCTGGAAAGTGGAACATACTCCGATACTATTAATTTATTAGTTGAACCGGAATAAATAAAAATTGATAAAAATATTGCTTTATATTGTTATTGTCATCAATGCGGTTTTCCCCTTTCGACTGTATGCGGTGGAAGAATTAGGCACCAGTTCTTTCGCGGAGACTACGATAAAAATTGACATATCAAAAGTAAGAGCGAACTTCACTGGGCCAAAGAATCCCGTTGCAAGGGAGCGAGTGCCAGAGTTTGTCTCAAACAGATGTGTAAAAGAATCAATATCAATGTGTATGCCTGGAGGTAAGGGCGATAGCTTTAAAATCAAAGTGGACCCACCAAGCAGTCAGGGCTCATTTTCTGCTAAGGATAAAAATGGAAAATCTCATCCATTCTCTGTTGGTGTGATAACAAACCAAGAAAATGCAAAGAATGGCGAGCAAAAGAATAAGAATGAAATAGATAATGGGCTAGTTGAATTGGAAGATAGTAAATGTGCTGCTGATAAAATGCCGAAGATCACTTTAAACTATAAAAATAATAGTTGCGATTTTGTTAATGAAAAGCTTCATGGCAAAATGAATGTACGAATTATTCCAGAGTGATTGCTCATTTTTAGAGATCACTTAAAGTATGTAAATCAGTTGAGGACGATTAATTATGCAAAAAATAATAAAAACGAGTATCCGCCAAATAATATTACTGACCATATTATTTTCGAATACTTCTCAAGCCGCGCTAGTGTTAGATAGATCTATCGTGATTATGGAGAGTACGTCCAAAGGACGGGTTGATGTAGCGGTCATCAATGATAGTCAGATAGATAAACTTTACGTGAGTGTCGAACTATTCAACGTTGAATCTCCAGGCCAAGATCAAAAGCTTGAAAAACCAGACCCATCAAGTAAAAAAGAATTTATTGTTTCACCATCAAAACTGGTTGTGCCGCCGGGTGAACGTAAGCTTGTGCGACTATTAAACTTGACCGGACACAATGACCAAGAAAGAATATATAGGGTAAACTTTACCCCAATTGTAAAACCGATGGAATTAAAGGCGCCCGTCTCTGATGGTACTGTAGAAATCGTTCAACCTGGTGTACAGGTAGTCGTTGCCTATCAGGTTTTGGTTATCATATTGCCGGAAACGCCAAAGCATCAAATAGAGGTAACGCGTGAAGGTAAAAATGCAGTCTTCAAAAATGCAGGAAACGCAAATACTTTATTTTTTGAAGGTCAGCAGTGTAACCCAGATGATAAATCAGAATGCTCGAAGATCCCCGGCTTTCGTTTGTACCCGGGGAATAACAGGACGGTCGAGTTACCCTATGATAGCTCTTTAAGTTTTAGTCTAAGAAATCATGAGGGTGTAAAGAAAGTTATCTATTAATAATGTTTCAACGATATAGAGCATTATATTAAAAAGTTGCATAGATTCTTTTGTCTCTCTCTACTGTTGTATTCCAGTAGTGCCCTATTTGCGGAAGAAGTATCTGATGAGGTAGTGGTAACTGAAGTCAATGCTGATAGTACTTCGCAAACAACTCAACAAGCAAATGATGAAACTTGGGTTCCAGAAGGTTTTGGAGAATTAATAGTAGCCCAAGAAACAGAGATTGATATCTATTACGGTGATTTTTTCTTGGTAACGGTATTGTCCAACTATACTGATAATGAGATTACTTTTTCTGATACTGATGCCATTGTCGAGAGGCTCCCTGATTTACTCAACCCTGAACTTATAAATGAATATCTTAAACCGGCTCTCCCAACAAATCGTAAGCTGATTTGTAGAAAACGTACGCAGGTAGATTGTGGACGACTAGATATTAATCCAAATGAGATAGGCGTCATCTTTAATGATAGTTTATTTCGCGCTGATTTATTCATTGGTGAAGATTTTCTGAAAGTTAGAGGTGTTGGAGATAATAAATATCTACCTAGATCGGATGCGGGTCTATCTTACGTAAACAACTATAATGTAAATATAAATGGTACAGATACCGGAATTAACAGCTATAACGTTATCAATTCAATGTTTTTATCATACAGAGAGAATTCAATTAATCTAATTAGTAATTATATTAACGACGTTGGTGCACAAATCGATACTTTATCACTCACACGTGAATTGGATGGTAAAAATGCCCAATTAGGAATATTTTACGGCGAAACAAATAACTTATCCTTTATTAAGGACACCCAATTTCTTGGAGCCGCTTTTGGAAGTTCAACGGCGACAAGAAAAGATCTTGATAAGGTAACGGGTACTGATATCCAAATTTTCATATCAAGCCGCAGTCGCGTCGATATTTTCAGGGAAGGTAGGTTAATCAATACAAAGTATTATAATATTGGTAATCAGTCGCTCGACACATCGCAATTACCACATGGTTCTTATGATATTGATATCGAAGTCACCGATTCTAGTGGACAATTAACGAAGGAAACACGTTTTTTTTCTAAGACGGGCAGTTTGCCACCGATGGGTGAGTTGCTCTATTTTGCCCAAGCAGGCCAAGATGTAAAACGCTCTGGTGAAAATATCTTACCCAAATTTGAAGACGATGGACTTTTTTTAAGGGGAGGTGTTAGCAAGCGCATTACAGATAATTTTGGCGGGTCAATTGGCACAACAATCAACAATCAGCATTACCTCCTCGAAAGCATGTTGTTCAAACAAGGTAGATATTATGAAGTAACGACCAACATGGCATACGAATCAACTGGAATCTATGGACTGAGTGTTCGTTCTCGATTGAATGCTTTAGGTTTAGTTTTGTCACAGACTTTTAGAAAAGTATGGTCAAAACCAGATCCAATTGAACTTGGCTCTGAACTCGGTGAAGGTTTAACGAATTTTACTTCAAATCTTGGAATCAAAACACCTTATGGCAGGTTGAATCTGTCTGCTCGTTATAATAAAACAGATCGTTCAAGCAGCAAAAATTATGGACTTAGCTGGAGCCTACCCCAATCCGGATTATTTTTGGATTCTCCCTCTCTGAATTTGGAGTTATCAAAGGATGATGATGACAAACTCATCTATTTATCAGCATCATATCGGTTTTCATCAGGTGCTTGGACAACCAACATAAAACCCACTTTAGAGTATGAAGATACAACAGAAGAAAAAACAACTAATTATCTTGGGTCGTTAAGCACTAACTGGAATGCTAAAAATAAACCCGGGAGCAATCTTCAATTAGGCCTACGAGCAGATAGGGACCGCTCTTCGGATAGAGTTGAGGCAAATATCAAAGCCGAATCAGAAAAGGGAACACTGAACGGTCAGGTAGGTTACAGGACAGATACGCAAGAATTTGACTTCTCTGGTCGGGTCTCGACAAGTATTTCGGCGACAGCATCAAATATCTATATTGGTGGTTCCAAATCATCTAATGCTGGTTTCATCGTGAATGTGAAAGGCGAAAAGCGCGATGATTCATTCTTCGATATCATTGTTAATAAGCGAGTTGTCGGCAGAACAACAACTGAAAAGCCTGTGTTTATTGCTTTATCGCCATTTCAAACTTATGTCATTGATCTATTACCCACCGGCGGCGCTTTGATGACGTTAGCTGGCAGTAAACAAAAGAAAACGTTATATCCCGGCAATGTCATTGATATTGAATGGGAAGCAATAGAGTTTTTGATATTGTTCGGCAGGGTTGTGGATGCTCAGGGACAACCAATTTCGCAAGGGCTTGTTAACAATATCAAAAGTTTGGCATTGACCGATGAAGAGGGATATCTTCAGGCTGAAATTTCGAGTAAAACGGAAGAACTAGTTATTAAGAAGGGGCAGTCCGAGTGCAGGATAACGTTGCCCGTTTTAAACCCTGAAAATCAAATAATTTCACTCGACGACTTGGTGTGCATTTGACAGAATAACGCCAACCTCGATGCTGCATGATTGTTTGCAGCGAAAAATCAATCAAGCATAAGCCGATGCACCATCCTTTAAATGTTATTGACAGAATCATATTGGGTTCGACCATATTTATCTACCAGCCGAACGATATCATCCTCTCCTAAATATTCTCCGCATTGTACTTCGATCAGGTGTAGAACCTCTTCGCCGATATTAGTGAGACGATGAATGGCTTTTTTCGGAATATAGACTGAATCATTAGCCAGAATTAGGTGTTTTTCATCATCGATTACAGCTTCGGCACAACCTTGAACTACTATCCAATGTTCCGATCGGTGATGATGATATTGCAATGACAACTTTTCACCTGGATTGACTCTGATATGTTTAACTTGATGTTGTGTCGCTGAGTGTATGCTTTCAAAACTACCCCAAGGTCGTTCAACAATTTTTTCTAATTCGGTATCGTCATTTTTATTGCTATCTAACTTCTTACTCAATATATTTATATTGTGACTTTGCCTTTTTTTTGTAATTAATCAACGCAAATTTACTTGTAATATCATTATATGAATTCATATTAGGATTTGTGTTAGTGTCTTCAGAATTTGTCCTAGCATCTTGATCTTGTTGCTCATTAATCTTATTGGTTTCATGCGATGCTAGACATGTATTTGTATCTACCCAATCAAAATCACCTTTAACCATTACGGTACTTGCCTTAGATGAGATGACAGCACTTTCAATAGATAGGGGGCTGAAGCAATCATTCTTTTCTAAGAGGATTGTTTTATATAAGCCTTCATTTTTTGCGCAACTCCAAGACCGATAAGCATGCAAGACAATTTCTGGGTAGTTGACACTGAGACTATCGATAAAAAACTTGGCTGAGCAGATATATATGCCAGAGTTCCAAAAATGTTTTCCTGAGGCAGGATAATCTTTTGCTGCTTCAGGATTAGTTCTTTCCAAAAGATTGTTTAACACATAGGCATCTTTAAAATGCGTCATCTTTTCTGCCGTTTCAATATAGCTATAATTGGTTTCACTTTCATTGGGCTGTAAACCACAACAAACAATGTATTTATTATGCGCAATCTCTACAGCATCATGTATTGCATTATG
>JBLHKL010000112.1:0-6060 GCA_047618295.1 Gammaproteobacteria bacterium
AGAAAAAGCCCGTAGAAAAATGCAGAAGATTAAAGGCGTCGCCAGTGTCGGCATGGCGGGTGAACGCGACTGGGAGATCTGGGTCGAGATCAATCCACATGAATTGGCAGCACTAAGTATCCCATTGGCACAGGTTAATGATGCGCTTCGAAATAACCTAGTTGATCAACCTGGTGGATCAATAAAATCAAATGAAGGTGATATACGTTTAAGAGGTAAAGGTGTCAAACCAGAACCGGAGAATATTGAACAAATAGTCTTACGAACGAATGCCAATGGTGGTGAATTAAAATTGGGCCACGTTGCCAGGGTCGTCCGCCGATTTGAGGAAGCAGAAACCTACGCACGATTTAATGGCAAGCCCTCGGTTAATTTAACAGTAACCAAGACAGCTGAGGCATCAACGATACGTATCTCAGAAAAAATAAGAGCGTTGGCTGATGAGCTTAGTGAGGAACTACCCGAGAGTATTAATGCTGGATATCATACTGATTCATCTACCTATGTAAAAACACGTTTAAACTTGGTGAAATCATCAGGCTTGATCGGTTTAATACTTGTTTTGATTTCCCTCTATCTATTATTGAATTTTCGTATAGCGGCAATCACCGCTTTTGGAATACCAGTATCTTTCCTCTTCGCCGTCATTCTGCTTTATTATTTAGATTACACGATCAACATGGTCTCGTTGTTCGCGTTCTTGATTGTATTGGGAATGATTGTCGATGATGCAATCATCGTCACTGAGAATGTTTACCGGCATATTGAAGCGGGGATGTCTCCAATGGAAGCATCTTCATTGGGTGCAAAAGAAGTCTTCTGGCCTGTCGTTGTCTCAACATTAACAACCATAGCTGCATTCTTACCTATGTTTGCTATTGGCGGGATATTAGGAGCGTTTATAAAAGTGATCCCGGTTGTTGTTTGCTGCGCGCTCGTGGGGTCACTTCTTGAAGCATTTGTCGTGTTACCTTCGCACGCAGGACATATCCTGAAGCTTGAAAAAAAGAAACCACGATTTAATTGGGCCACTATTTTAAATAGATATGGTCGATTATTACATTGGTCGGCAATGAATCGTTATTTTGTTGCAGCACTCAGTATTGGTGCCTTGGCCATTAGTCTTACCTATGCGAGTACACGCTTGCCCTTTCAGTTGTTTGGTGATGTGGAAATAGGTCAGTTCTTTGTCAATATAGAAGCACCTAATACCTACAGTCTTGAGGATACTCTTGAACTGGCAGTTGAACTCGAAGACAGAGTAAATAAACTCATGACAGAAGATGAGCTACTTACTCTATTAACGAATGTGGGTGTCAGCGTAATCGATCCAAATCGAAGTAAAACAGGAAGTAATATTTTGCAGTTTGTTGTCGACTTACATAAACCAGTGCCTGCTAGCTTTATTGAAGAATGGGTAACACCCATAGTCAGTTTTGATTTTAATATGAGTGGCAAACGGACTCGAAGTGCAGATGAAATCATTAATGTAATCAGAAAGGATTTATTACAAGTGCCCGGCGTAGATCGTCTGAGTATTCTGAAACCAAATGCGGGGCCAGCAGGTGACGATATCGAGTTGGGCATCGTTAGTGCTGATCTTGATGTATTGCATAAAACTGCCGTTGAGATAAGTGACTATATGAAACGCATGCCCGGCGTAAACGACGTCGTGCATGATCAGGAACCGGGTAAATTGGAATATAAATACCAATTGAATGAACGCGGAAAACGTCTCGGCTTAACACAGAATGAGCTAGCCAGTGCTGTTCGTAGTGGTTATCTTGGCAACGAAGTAGTACATGTTACCTGGGAAGACAAACGTTTGCCTGTGCGTGTTATCTATCCAGAATCAATGCGTGAACAATCGACAAGTTTGAATAGCCTGCCGATCATTCTTGCTACAGGTCAAACAGTTTATCTGAACGATGTAGCCGATATCAGTATTGGTCGTGGTTTAAATCAAATCCGACGTCGTGATTCACAACGCATGGCTAAGATTACTGCTGATGTTGATACGTCGATTACAACACCAAGCGTAGTAACAGCACAGATCAACGATGTCTTTGGCAAAACAGCAGATAAACGTCCCTATTCATTATTATTTTTAGGTGAAAAGAAAAAGGCAGCAGACTCATTCAAAGGCATGAATCAAGCATTGATCATTGCACTTGCTGTTATCTTCTTTATGTTGACGGCACTTTTTAAATCATTGATCGATCCACTGGTTGTCATGTTTGCTATACCGTTTGGATTCATTGGTGTTGTCATCGGTCATGCCGTGTTTGGCTACAATATACAATTTCTATCAGCCGTTGGCATGTTGGCTTTGTCGGGAATCATTGTTAACGACTCACTTATTATGGTGGATTTTATTAAACGACTGAGAAGCGAGGGAAATGACAGGATTACAGCTATTGTTGAGGCAGGCAAGGTACGTGCTAGGCCGATAATTTTAACTACAATTACTACCTTTTTGGGCGTATCGCCATTAATCTTTTTTGCAACTGGTCAAACTGCATTCCTGTCACCCATGGCTGTTAGCCTTGGTTTTGGCTTGTTGTTTGCAACCGTATTAATATTATTAACCTTACCGTGTTTCTATTTGATTGCAGATGATTTACGTAATCGGATATTCAAAACGGTACCATCAATAATATCTGAATCAGGTATGGATGCAGAAAATATAAAAGAATAATTAGCCACAGAGGACACGGAGCACACAGAGAAAGGCAAAAAGTTTAAACTAAAGGTAAATTAGACTAAATTAAAAGTATTTCTCTGTGTGCTCAGTCGTTGTCCCCGACGCGAATTTACCACCTACGTCCATGCAGTCGTTTGTGGCAGTTTTGTAGATGCGTCTTTAAATAATATGCAATGATAAAAAAATGATATGAAACATGTATTGGTAACAGGATGTTCATCAGGTATTGGACGTTGCATAGCTGATGGACTAAAACAACGTGGCTTTAATGTTTTTGTTACCGCAAGAAAACAAGAAGATATCGATGCATTAAGCAAAGCAGGTTTCGAAGCTATTATGCTCGACCTTGCCGATACTAAATCAATTCAAGCTGCTGTTGTAACTCTTTTAAGCAAAACAAATGACCAACTCTATGGACTAGTAAACAACGCTGCTTATGGCCTAACCGGTGCCATGGAAGACATTCCCGTAATGGCGTTACGTGATCAATTTGAAACCAATATCTTCGGCACGCAAGAATTAACTAATCTACTAATACCCGTAATGCGCAACCAACATGCCGGACGCATCATACAGATCAGTTCAGTATTAGGATTTATAACAATGAAATTTCGAGGGCCGTATTGCGCATCAAAGTATGCACTGGAAGCCATAAGCGATGCGATGCGCTATGAATTAAACGATACCGGCATAAAAGTAAGCTTAATCGAACCCGGACCCATCACCAGTAATTTCAGAAACAATGCGCTTAATAATTTCCAATCAGTGGTTAACAAAGAGAAAAGTTATTTTAAAAATGATTACGCCAAAATCGAAAATGAATTAAACGATGAGAATCATACAGTGCCGTTTTCACTAGGACCTGAGGCAGTACTCAATAAAGTTATTCATGCTCTGGAAAGCAAAGAACCGAAGGCGCGATACTATGTTACGTTTCCGACTTATTTATTTTCTTTCTTAAAACGCATACTTCCAGGAGTATTATTAGATAAAATTCTTGTTAGAGTTTAGAGTGTTGTTGTTATGTTGGATAAGAAGCTTATTTTCAAGCAGTGAAAAATTAGTATGCTTGTTTGTTGTTTTTAGGTGTTAATATCTGCGTTTTGAATTTATTATGGAACAATGTGATTGATGAGTGAATTGCCCAATAAGAATTTTCGAGATGTAATGAATAATCTTATTCTCGATTTAAAATACCGCTACATGCCATTTCGGATCTATTATCGTTACCGTTCCTACAAATACATGGCACATAAGAATATCGAGATGGGCTTGTTGAAGTTTTTATGTGTGCCTGACAGGGCTAGCGTTGATATTGGAGCGAACCTGGGTATGTTTACCTATTATTTGTCCCGTTATTCAAAAACTGTCTACGCATTTGAGCCTAACCCTTACCCTTACCGTGTTCTTAAACATGTCATCGACAAGAATGTAAAACTGGAACAAGCTGCAATGACAGATATTAGCAGCGAGGTTGAATTAATTGTGTGGCGTAGTTCAAAGGGTTGGACATCGAACGGTGCGGCTATCGAATGTAATATGGACGAAGTGGTCGACCATGCGATTGTCAAAGTTCCGGGGCATCGGCTTGATGATTTAGATATAGGGGAAATTGGTTTCATTAAAATCGATACCGAAGGTCACGAACTGGCTGTGCTGAATGGTTCACTTAAGACTATCGAAATGCATCGCCCTAACCTGTTTATCGAAGTCGAGCATTTTCGTTCGAAAGAAAAAGAATCCGAGGTGTTTACGCTCCTAAAAGATCTAAACTACGATGGCTTTTTTCTGGCAAATGGAGTGCTGACGAATATCTCAAAGTTCTCGGCCGATGAATTTCAGGATAGAGATGCTTGCGCGAATCTCAACCTTCGTTATATCAAGGATTTTATCTTTTTACCTAGATAGGAAGTGAAATATCTGGAAAATCATTAAATTTGGTGCACTCAATCCTTAGAAGAAACGAGTGAACAAACTCTGCATAATTTTTTTATCATAAACGTATGTCTGAAGAAATATTTAGTCATTATGACCATGGGATAAGTTGTATAGATACAGGGTACATCCGACCAAAAATGGCAGCAATTTATCTGGTTGAGCATGGTGAAGAGGTTGCCATCATTGAAACTGGCACTAATCATAGCCTCTCTAGAGTATTAACATTACTTAATAAAAAAAATATAGCACCTTCGCAAGTTCGCTATGTGATTCCAACACATGTTCATCTTGATCATGCAGGTGGGGCAGGAAGCATGATGGAAATATTTCCTAATGCAGAATTGATAGTTCACCCCCGAGGCGCAAGACATCTGGTAGAACCATCTCGCTTAATGAAAGGCGTAATTGATGTATATGGACAAGAAAAATACGATGCACTCTATGGTGAACTCATTGCGGTTTCAAAAAATAGGATTGTAGAAGCTGAAGATGAAATGGAACTTGATCTAGCAGCTAGAACACTTCTTATTCGTCAAACACCAGGACACGCTGAGCACCATATATGTATTTGGGACGAACAAAGTAAAGGCTGGTTTACTGGCGATACTTTTGGTGTTTCATATCAGGAGATGATTGGTCCAGAATCGCGACATATAATACCAACGACTTCACCAGTACAGTTTTCACCTGAAAAATTGATAAATTCGATTAATTTATTATTGAGCTACAATCCTGAACGTATCTACCTGACTCATTTTGGTCTATTGGAGAATCCAAAGAATTACGCTGAGAAATTGTGTGAACGCATATCTTATTATTGCGAGGTAGCACTGGCGAATCGTAATGCATCAAAACCAATAGAAAGAATAGAAGACGTAATATTCAGAAAAGAAAGTTCCCAATTAAACAAGATTTCACCTGATATGAATTTAGCACAGGTTCACGAATTATTAGATATGGACTTGAATTTAAATGCGCAGGGATTATTTGTTTGGTTAAACCGGAATTAAAATGAGTTTAGGGTAGTTTTATAACCGGTTTTTCACTATTCATTTTATAAAGCGTTACGATATTCCCAATACGCTGAACTAATTCAGCACCCGTATCTTCACATATCTTTTTAATACCTGCATCGCGTTCTTCACGTTCACCTAAACGACATTTAACTTTTATCAGTTCATTACGTTCTAAGACTTCTTCAATTTCTGTTATCAGCGCTTTGGTGATGCCATGTTGGCCTGCCCAGACAACAGGTTTTAAATGATGTGCTGATTGGCGTAGGAATTTCTTTTGTGCGTTAGTGAGTTTCATAATATAAATTGTGATGATTCAAGTAGTCTTAGTATTTCCTGAAAATAATTTTTCTTTTAAGTTTAGCAAGATGCTGATTTGTATTGTATCTATGATTAACATTTAAT
>JBLHKL010000113.1:0-6023 GCA_047618295.1 Gammaproteobacteria bacterium
TTCCTTCGACGTTTTCTGCATGTATTGGTTATCTACTCTATGCATACTTTCATGCTCGTAAAAACACATAACAAACACAAGCAAGAAGGACAGCCTAACGGCTGCCTCTGTTGTGGGCGTTATGTGTCAATCGCACGGCTGCAGGGGTCTACTTATGGAAAATGAAATGACCAGTAATCTGGACACCCTAACCACCTTCGAACTTTCTGAGCTAATTCTGCACACGCTGTCAGTTTCAATCGATCAGCTCACACTAGTCCTTACGTTTATATTTGCTTACTTTACAGTGGGCTATCTGGTGGGCAAGAAACTGTCCAAGTTCCAGTTGTACTCCGTCACTCTAGTTTATTCGGGGGTTACCATTTTCGGGATTCTAATTTTCGCGACTTTGGGTATACGGGTGCAGGAGCTAGTCGTTTACAGAGATGGGGCCTATTCGCTGCATTGGATGGTTTCCACCATATTGTGTTTTGCAGGCTGGGTGCTAAGCATTCTGTTTATGATGCATTCTCGAAAATGAGTTTCACACATAACAAGCGCAAGCAGTCGGACTGGCGTTCCGCCAGTCGTTGTTGCGAGCGTTATGGGGCAAGCGCGAAATGACTTCAAGCGCACCAGCATAACTAATCATCTTAGCACTTGTTAATCTGTGCGAAATTAAACGTGGAATAGACAATGACACCTTACGAAATGCTCGACCTCAGCCAAACTAGCTACTCGACTTCGGCTGCCTATGTATCAATTTTCATTGCGCTTCTGAGTGCCTATCTCGTTGCGGCATATATTGTCGCCGGCCGACTGAGTAAAGCTCAATTTCTATTAGCGAATAGTCTGTACTTGGTAATACAAACTCTGACTATTCTTACTATCTATAATTTCAATAGCTCCGCAAGATTTTGGGGTAACCTTGGACGGTCAGACATGCCTTTTTCTAGCGAGAGTGCAAATGTTACCTACATACCGGAAGCTGTAGCGCTAGTCCTCATAACTACAATGCTACTCAGCGTATGGTTTATGTGGAAGTCCTGGAACCCAAAGGCTGAATAACTAAGAGCGTGGCTAATATGAAGAGTTGCCCCATAACAAGGCCAAGCAGTTCGCAGCTTTTGGCTGCAGGACTCGCATACGCTCGCCTCTGTTGGCAGCGTTATGCATCACAATATGGAGTACGTTTGTGGATCTAAATCAAGTTACATTGCCCGTAGACGACATGGTGAAAGCTAGCGACTTTTATCGAAGAATGGGGTTTCTCCAAATTGTCGATACACCACACTACGCTCGCTTTGAATGTGCAGAAGGGAACTCGACGTTCTCCCTAAGTCTTGATAGTGGCGAGATCCGGAGTTCCACCGTAATCTATTTTGGAAATGAGAATTTGGATCAGCTTGTAGTGGCGCTTAAGGCGAAAGGTATCGTATTTGATCAAGAGCCCACAGACATGAGTTACTTATGGCGCGAAGCCATTCTCCATGATCCCTCGGGTAACAAAATTAAATTGTACTGGGCCGGTACAAATCGCATGCATCCTCCATGGCGCGTCGAAAGAAATGCATAACAAGTCAAGGCGGCAAGGCGCCTTCGGCGCAGGACACCATAACCGGCGCCTCTGCTTGAAGCGTTAGCCACCATTAAGTGTCAACACAGGAAAAGTATGCAAACAAATCAGCGTCAAATGATAATAACCGGAATGATAGGCTTATTAGCTTCCATAATGGTTGGTACAGGTGAATTTCTTTTGCATTTTGATGGTCTCGGGCGGTTCGGAGAGGCTGGCGGCTATGAATTCATGAAGGGAATTAGCACCAATAGAACCACAATAGGGCATTTTATTGCTGTGTTGGGGGCGCCTCTTTACATAGTTGGATTTTGGCATTTGATGAAAATGCTTGAACCTGCAAATAGACTAGTTTCTAGAGTGGCATTTTTCATTATGTCCTACGGGATTATCGTTGGGGCCACTTGGATTGGATCGCGTGCAAATATCAGCGCTATCGTTAACATCGAACACACAGCTGATCTTATACAATTAGTTTCATTATATGATTTTCGCTATGAAAACCTCTTACAAGTTACGCGATTATCGGTAATGATGTTTTCGATGATTTTTATATCGCTAACAATTACTGGCCGTAGCCATTATCCAAGGTGGATGGCCATATTTAATCCAATATTGTTATTACTATCTAGTTTTGCTATTTGGTTTTTTATTCCGGCTGTAGGTATTTATTTGATGCCTATCGCTTTGAATATTGCTTTTGGGTTGTTATTTCTCATATCAATTATTTTCACATTTAATATCAATAATAAATAAAGGAATTAATAGATGCACGTATTTAGAGTGGTTAAATTTGTCCTCCCTTCGATGCTAGTTTTAATGATGGCGATGGTGGCAGGGAAGTTTATCGTTGACCGACAAGATGATTATGATGTCGACCTTTCTGACGTTGAAGTTCCTACTTATGAAGAGTCGGAAATTGTTTTCAATCAAGGTAATGATTTTTCAGTGAGTATGCCGTTTCTTGCATCAGCTATTATGGATGTCGATGGTGATGGAGTGGAAGAATTATTCCTTGGTGGTAGTAAGAATACCCCTGATGGCCTTTTTCGATTTAAAGATAACAAAATGGAAATTATTGAAGGGGCCAGAGGTATTAGCAATGGCAATGCTGCCAGCTTGGGCAGTGTCGTTATAGATGTTGACAACGATGGAAAACAGGATCTACTCGTTGCTCGAGAAGATGGTATCTGGTTACACCACAATGATGGAAAATCTTTTTCAGCTCAAAAGCTTAATGCGAATATGCCCGACGACACTCTACCGCTTTCTATTGCTATCGCTGATTTAAACCGTGATGGAGCCTTTGATATGTATGTCGCTGGTTATATTCGGCATGCATTGGTTGAAGGTCAAAACATTTTTCGTGAAGGTTATGGCGGTTCGAGTCGCTTGTTCATTAACAATGGCGACAATACCTTTACAGATATGACCGAAGAAGCGGGTCTCACATATAAGCACAATACGTTTCAGTCTGCGTTCCTGGATATTGACCTTGATGGCAAAGAAGATTTGATTGTGGCTCACGATACAGGTCATGTGGTTACCTGGCGCAACAAAGGTGATTTAAAATTTGAGCGCGTTGATAATCCCAATACAGCGGAGTTCAGCTATCCTATGGGGATAGGTATTACCGATCTGGGTAACGATGGTCTGGTCGACTTCTTTTTTTCCAATGTTGGATCGACACCACCCAACTTTATGATCCGCGGCGAATTAACGGATGAGCAAATTAGTAACTGGAAGTGGATGTTGTTCGAAAACAAGGGTGACTTTAAATTTGACGATGTTGCTGAAAAAGTCAAAATTTCTGATTACGAATTTTCTTGGGGCGGTGTGTTTGAAGACCTGAACCTTGATGGCGCTGAGGACTTGATCGTCTCAGAAAACTATATTGGACTCCCCCCTCACAAAATTCCGTTTCTGCGTCTGAATGGACGGTTATTGCTACAAAAACCTAATGGTGAGTTTGCACCAGCAGAGAAAGAAGCGGGTGTTATTAATCGCGCTTATTCAATTGCGCCTCTTACGGCTGATTTTAATAACGATGGTCGTCCTGATATCGTTCATGCGAACCTTAATGGTAATTCAAAATTATTTCTTAGCAACCCGGGTAAAGGTAATTTTCTTAAGGTTAAATTAGGCAACGACGTTGCTTCAATTGGTGCCACCATTACTGTCGAACTTTCAGATGGGAGAAAATTGAGCCGTCCGTACGTTTCGGGTGAAGGACTATGCTCTGATAGTTCACGGATAATTATTTTCGGGTTGGCTGATACATCAGTTACTAATGTTGAGGTCGCTTATCTTGACGGTAGCAATAAAATACACAATGGTGACTTTAAGAATGAGCTTATAAAATTCTAATGCAGGGATCTCTGATACGCATAACCATTATTGCTCTGGTAGCCCTGGGCCTTTGGGGGGTTGGTGGAATTTCCTTTACTCATTGGGCTGGCGAGAGGCCATGCCCCACAATAGGTTTAATCCCAGCCTGCTATATTATTTTTGTTGGTTATGGACTAGTTTTGTTGTCAATGTACCCAAACTTAAAGAAATCTTTAGAGGTGTTTCTTATTGGATGGATTCCAGTTATAACCCTAGCGCTCGTTGGTGTGATCGGTGAGATAACATCAACCCTACATTGTCCTCTCAGTGAAGTAGGGATCCCAAAATGCTATTTCTCAGCGGCACTGAGTTTGTTTATCGGCTTGTTATATTGGCGTTTTTATAAAGTCCAATTGAGTAAATAGTAGTTTAAAACAAAATAAGCGATGCCTACAAACGCATGCACTCGGACGTACATTGCGCCGCGCTTCATATACGCCGGTGATGCGAAGTGTTAGCTATTGAAATTAAACAGTACGACGTAGAGCGTTAAGTCTAATAGTAGGAGACAACGAAGATGACAATCAGAAGAAAGTTGCCAGCAGTTGGCGGCATTGACGATGCCGATTTTGCAGTAATTCCACCTAGAGGTGTCAAACCGTCGCGTATCACTGTTCGTCATGGCGATGTGGTCGACGCCATACAAGTCCTATCCACGTATTAAACTAAGGTAATATATGAAGCCACTAAATAATAAAGTTGCTATCGTTACAGGATCGTCGCGAGGAATAGGCGCTCAGATAGCAATAACACTAGCGGAGGCTGGAGCAAGCCTAGTTATTAATTACTCTAGCAATCAAAAACTAGCTGATAAAGTTGTCTCTGATATTAAAGCTAATGGTGGAAATGCCATTGCTATAAAGGCAGACATCAGTAATCCAGAAGAAGTTAAGTTCATGTTTGATTCGGCGATTAACCAATTCGGGAAAATAGATATCCTTATTAATAATGCGGGCTCTATTTTGTATAAAACAATTCAAGATACAACGGATGATGATTTTGATCAGATATTTTCTGTTAATGTAAAAGGTACTTTTAATACACTTCGTGAGGCAGCTTCACGGCTTGAGAATGACGGACGTATTATTAATTTTTCCAGCTCTACGACCCGCCTAATACTACCAACGTATGGAGCATATTGTGCGACAAAGGGGGCTGTAGAGCAGCTCACAAGAGTTTTTTCAAAAGAGGTTGGTGCGCGAAATATTACGGTCAACTCAATTTCACCAGGTCCAACCAATACTGAACTCTTTACTGAGGGTAAAAGCCAAGAGGTTATAAATCGACTTGCGGGAATGGCTGCACTTGGTCGTATTGGCGAACCAATAGATATTGCCCGTATAGTGTTATTCCTTGTTGGTGAGGAGGCATCATGGGTAACAGGTCAAAATATCGGTGTAAACGGAGGGTTCGCCTAACAAGCATGGCAACCGGACATATTTTTGCTACGCGCTTTTGTGCATTTCGCTTTGCTACATTTTGCACAAAATCACTCCACAAAAAACTGCCGGTTATATGGGCGTTATGGTGCAAGAATAGTTTCCTAGTTGGCAAAGCGCGAAATTGGAGTAAAGTGGTGCTTAGAGAACTACCAGCAACAAGGAGGGTGCCGGTTCACATGCAAACAGTTTCGTTCTGGTGCCAACCTGGGGCATCGCGCAATTCAAGAATTTTATCTCCGTTTTCAAGTGGTGCCACTTGTTGGCAGGGCCCTACGCTTGCGCTCCGGCAACGAAGCACCTCCAAAGTATCCAGTGTTGCATCAATAACAAGGCCAAGAAGTTCGCAGCCTGCGGCTGCAGGACTCGCTACACTGCGTTCCGCTCGCCTCTGTTGGCAGCGTTAGACATCAAAACTTAAGCTTTACCTCAGGAGGAAAGAATGTCGATTTTTGTTTTAGTGCATGGAGGCTGGAGCGGCTCGCACAGCTTTCGTCACATTCGAAAATTGCTGCAAGAAGAAGGACATGAAGTCTTTACGCCATGCCTCACCGGCATCGGGGAAAGGTCTCACCTTGCCAATCCTCTGGTTAACCTGAGTACTCACGCTCGTGATGTCGTCAACCATATTTTGTATGAGG
>JBLHKL010000114.1:0-5974 GCA_047618295.1 Gammaproteobacteria bacterium
GCACCTGGTGGAATTAATCCCCTGTGCTACTACCAAGCTAGAACATGTCAATTCTCTGGAAGAATTTTTAGTAACCAGTCTGGGCAAGGGTGTAGTTATTGCTAAAGACACACCAAATTTTATTGCTAATCGTATCGGTGTATTTAATTTGATTGCAACCATACATCATGCCGAGAATTTAAATATCCCTTTTGAAGTTGTGGATCAGATCACGGCAAAACCATTAGGTCGTCCCAAGTCAGGGACCCTCCGCACCATCGATGTGGTAGGGCTAGATGTACTCGCGCATGTAGTACAAACCATGCAGGACAATCTCAGTGACGATCCCTGGCATTCGTATTATCAATTGCCCGATTACATAAACAATTTAATTAAAGAAGGTGCTCTGGGTCAAAAGGTCGGGAAAGGTCTCTATATTAATAAAGGTAAGCAGGTCTTTAGTCCTAAAGAGAAACAATACATCGATGCCAATGCGCAAGTAGATGAAACTTTAGTAGGAATCTTAAAGAATAAAAATTGGAGTCAACGCTTCAATGCACTCAAGGGTGATGATTCCGAACAAGCTCAATTTGTTTATAGAATGATGATGGACCTGTTTCACTATTGTTGCTTCCATCTCGAAGACATTGCCTCCAACGCGGCTGATATCGATTTTGCAATACGTTGGGGTTTTGGTTGGGATCAAGGACCGTTTGAGATCATGCAAGCAATAGGTTGGTCTGATGTAGTTGATGCAATTGAAACACACATCAAGTCGGATCAGGCTATGAGCAAGAGTGAGCTACCAGAATGGTGTAAGACGTTAAGTGAAGTTCACAATGCAGATGGCTCCTGGTCACCTATACAGAAAACTTATTTACCCTTACGTAATAACCCTGTCTATAAAAGACAAAAGCTGCGTGAAAATGTTGTCCCGCTAAAGACAGAATTAGGCAGTACTATTTTTGAAAGTGACTCTGCACGATTGTGGAGTCAGGATGATGATATCGCCATTCTCTCATTCAAGACCAAGATGCATGCTATTAGTGAAGCTGTGTTAGATAGTGTTTTGCAGGCTTGTGATGAGGCTGATAAAAACCATGCTGCATTAGTATTATGGCAACCAACCGCACCGTTTGCCGTTGGTGCAGATTTAACTCAGGTTGGCGATGAACTTAAAGCGGGTAATGTTGCTGCAGTCGAAGCCATCGTTGCCAAGTTTCAACAGGCCAGTATGGCACTCAAACATTGTCGCGTTCCAACAGTTGCTGCTGTACAAGGAATGGCTCTTGGTGGGGGTTGTGAATTTCAAATGCATTGTAATTTTACAGTCGCTGCGATGGAATCGTATATCGGATTGGTAGAGGCGGGTGTGGGGCTATTGCCGGCCGGAGGTGGTTTAAAAGAACTGGCTCTAAAGGCCATGCAAGCCGCTAAAGGTGGTGACCTATTTCCTCATATACAGTCAGCCTTCGAATTAACAGCGATGGCCAAGGTCTCGGCCAGTGGTCTTGATGCGAAACAACTCGGCTTATTAGATGTGAGAGATACCATTGTTGCTAATCAGCATGAGATTTTACACGTTGCACTACATCAAGCTCGCGCTATGGCAGAAAGTGGTAATCGATCACCACGCTCTGATAAGCCTATTAAGGTTACCGGCAAGACCGGCAAAGCAACTTTGATGATGTTAGCCACCAATATGCTAGAAGGACATTTCATCTCCGAACATGATTATAAAATAGCCGAGAGAATCGCCACGGTCTTGAGCGGAGGTGATGTAGAAAGTGGTTCCATGGTTAGTCAGGATTGGTTACTTAAACTAGAGCGAGAACATTTTGTTGAATTGATACAGACGAAAAAAACTCAACAGCGGATCATGCATACATTAAAAACCGGCAAACCGCTGCGTAATTAATAGCCCGGCGATAAAACATCGCCGAGTTATTAATAGGTTCAAGAAACAACCTTTGCGGCAATAAGCCGCGTAAGACAAGGGCGGACACGCGCCGACCTTCTCGTGCGATTAATAGATCAGGACGATCGTGTAATCGCTACATTAATAATACGAGGAATTAAATTGTGAGTCAGACTTTACAAGATGCTTATATTGTTGAGGCTTTTAGAACGCCGGTTGCGAAATACAATGGTAAGTTTAAATATGTTCGTCCAGATGACCTCCTTGCTCACGCCCTCAAGGGTGTCGTTGCGAAGAACCCTGAACTGAAAGACAAAGTTGCCGATGTGATCATCGGTTGTGCGATGCCCGAGGGGGAGCAGGGTATGAATGTCGCTCGTATCGCAACTCTTCTCGCTGGATTTCCGGATCATGTTCCTGCCATGACTATTAATCGTTTTTGTTCGTCAGGTTCTCAGGCTGTGGCCTTGGCGGCTGATCGTATTCGCGTCGGTGAGGCTGATGTCATGATTGCTGGTGGTACAGAATCGATGACGATGATTCCTATGATGGGTAATAAGATCGCGTTAAATCCTAAGGTATTTGAAGATGACAATATTGCAATCGCATTTGGCATGGGTATCACTGCAGAAAAGGTCGCCGAACAATGGAAGATAAGTCGTGAAGATCAGGATTTGTTCGCTGTTGAATCTCACCGCCGTGCTTTAGCTGCGACAGAAGCAGGATATTTTAATGATGAGATTCTGGATTACGATGTAAATCTTTCTTTTCTAAAACCAGGAGAATTAGAAACAGTTCGACAGGAATACATCGTTACACATGATGAAGGCCCACGACCTGGTTCATCAATAGAAACATTGGCAAAATTAAGAACAGTCTTTCGTGCCGATGGGTCGGTGACAGCAGGAAATTCATCACAGATGTCAGATGGTGCAGGTGCTGTGTTATTGGTAAGTGAAAAAATATTAAAAGAATACAATCTCGAACCTATGGGTAGGTTCATTACTTCATCTGTTGCTGGAGTTTCTGCTGAAATTATGGGGATCGGACCGAAAGAAGCTATACCGATGTGTTTAAAACAAGCCGGGTTGAAACAGGAGCAATTAGACTGGATAGAACTTAATGAGGCTTTTGCTGCTCAGGCCTTAGCGGTATGTAATGAATTGAAATTGGATAGAGAAAAGGTAAACCCTAATGGTGGTGCTATTGCATTAGGTCATCCATTAGGTGCAACTGGTGCAATTCGTACGGCGACAATGATGCATGGTCTTAAACGAACTAAAGGAAAATACGGCATGGTAACTATGTGTATAGGTACCGGTATGGGCTTTGCTATGATCTGCGAGTCTTTTTAGTAAAATATAATCATGGTGCCCTGAAGAGGATTCGAACCTCTGGCCTTCCCCTTAGGAGGGGGACGCTCTATCCAGCTGAGCTACCAGGGCAAATTAAGTCAAATTACAAATCACCTTATTATAAAAGCGTCGAGTAAAGAATTGATATAATTATACATTGTAAACTGGTGTCTAATTCGTCGATAAATTTTAATTGCCAGTTTTTTATCTTAGGTAAATACAGCTTAATGCCAACATTATTATTTTCATAGTCTTTTAAGATTTCTGCGGACTTATCTTGAGTTATAAATTTGCTTGATTTAGATATTACTTTTACACGATCTACGTCCTTAGGATCTTTAGACGCATTAATTTCAATAAATTGCATGTCATAAAGGATACGAAGTAACTTATAGTAATATTGTGTTAACTATTCAATAATAATTTACAAAATAATTAATAATGAGCCAATTGATTAATTTTACTAATTCGCAAGTTTTCTTTTTGCATTGCCCCAATGACTAATAGGATATTTTCTGGTTTTGACTATACAAATTAACAGAAAAGTAAAGATAGCCTCTGTAATGATGGTATCACTTCTTGTTGCATACAGTATATTGGGTTATCTCGTCATTCCTTGGTATGCAAAAAAAGCGCTAAATAATTACGTTGTGGAGCAAATGCAGCGTGAGCTTCTAATAGAAAGAATTCAGTTCAACCCTTTCACATTCCGTTTTCAAGCGGCAAATATCGCATTAAACGAAAAAAACCACGTTGCTATTGGTAGTCTTACGCGTCTAGATGTAAACATTGATTTCGATCAGATATTTAAAAAGACACTAGTTATATCAACCTTACAACTTAGTGAACCACGTCTGGAATTGATTATTGACGAGGCTGGAAGTTTGAACCTTTCTCGGCTGATACAGGACTTGCCAGATGATAGTGCTGATGAAGATGCAGAACCCGCAATAAATTTCTTATTTGTATTGACGCAAATTAAACGAGGCAGTGTCTTGGTAGTTGATCACTCCAAAGAACATATAGCACAGTCAACCATTAAAGACGTGAACCTTGAGTTTTCGGGCATTAGCACTATTGCAAGTGAGGGAGGGGAGTATCAAATAACTCTAGATTTGGATAGAGATACTAAAGTTAACCTCGCCGGGTCTTTATCGCTTACGCCACTGATATCTAAAGGTCAGATTCAGATTGAAAACTTATCAGCTACAAATATTAATAAATGGGTTGAAGATGTACTGCCTGTAGAGTTTCTCAGCGGCAATGCCTCTATCAGTGGACATTATAAATTGTTTTCAAGCAATGAAGGTGGTGTGCTATTTGATTTAGATAAATCAGATATAAGCATCAAAAATCTTTCTGTAAAAGATTCTGTATCACGAGTGTTAGTGTCGTTAACAGATTTAAACTTAAAAGACATCAGTTATGGGAATACACAAAAGACAGCTAAGGTGAAGTTAATTTCTTTATCAGATTTAAACGCATCTACACAAGCAACAGAATCGCTTGTTAACCTAGCCATTCTATCTCTATCTGATTTTTCATATGGCATTGAAACTGCTGCTTTAACGCTAGCTGCCGCTGAGCTCAATAAGCTGTCGTTGGCACCGCGTAATAATACATCAGCATTCGCAGAGCTTGGCCGAGCAACTATTAATGACATTGTTATTAGTGATAACTTCCAACACGTTAGGGTAGAAAAATCTGAATTGACCGACAATCATTACTTGCTCGAGACGGATGCAACGGGTCGTTTAATGTTGCCTGAATTCAAGATTGCAGATGAGCAAGCAATCGAAGGAAGTTCGGATGTAGATGCGAGTTCTTCAGATAGGCGAATTGAGCTTGGAGAACTAAAGTTAACACAGACGTCACTGTCTACGTTCAGAAGTAGTCAATCGGATCAATCTGAGCAATTATTGAATTTAAGTAATGTTGTTTTGAAAGCGGCGGATGTTGATATTGCTCAGTCTAATGTTGTCATTGAATCACTGGCATTAGTTGATGCGAATGTAAATCTTACGCTTGATAAAGCAGGGTCAATAAATGCACTGCAATTATTCGCAACAGATGCATCTATTGAAGAAGAAAGCACATCCACTGCTGAGAAAAGTGCTGTTCGATTTAAATTAGACAAGCTCACTACTCAGGGTTTTGATATTGAAGTCACTGACAACTCGCTTACTACAAGCCTTCAGCATCGATTACATAATATTGAAATAGTAGCTCTTAATATAACTAACGAAACTGATGGCCGTGCTGAACTGAATTTAAATGCCGCGATTAATAACCAAGGATCGTTATCCTTGGCAGGGTGGGTAGCTCCCATTTCAACTGATGCAGAATTTGATATTGGGTTGAGCGAGATAGATTTTGCCTATCTAAGTCCTTACATCGAGAAATATGCAAATGTATCATTGGTTTCAGGCGCACTGAGTTTTAAAGGTAAGGCAAGTAATAGTGCTGGAGACAATGGAGTTACTATAAAGGATGCAGAAGCTAGCCTCAGTAAAATACAACTTCAGGATAATAGCAATGATACTCGATTGATTGCCGTTGATGCTGTAGGTATAGCTGGGTTTGGCTTATCCACACCACCACTTAATCTGAGCGTTAAGGAAATAAAGCTGTCTGAACCATATGTCAATGTACATATTGATGAGCAAAAAAATCTGAATTTACTAAATGTACTTAAATCAGCTAGTAGTGAGTCCACTAACTC
>JBLHKL010000115.1:0-5968 GCA_047618295.1 Gammaproteobacteria bacterium
ATTGAAAGTCGGCGTTTACATGGCAAAACTTAATCTCAAGGAGTTTTATCAGCTGGGCTATACCGGTGAGATCGATCATAAAAAGCAATTGGCAGCAATGGCCAAGATGGTAGAAGATGGCTTTGCCGATATTCTGATTTTGACCCTCGGCGATCAAGGTGCGCTTCTAGCCGACCGGAATGGTAAGCTGCTGCATATTGCTCCTCCCTCCACTAAAGTTGTCAGCCATGTTGGTGCCGGTGACAGCTTTGTTTCTTTAATGTTATACCAGTTATGTTCGGGGAAAACGGTTGAAGAAGCCTTTCGCTTTGGGGTTGCGGCAGCAGCAGCGGCCATACAAACAACGGGAAATCAAATTCAGGATATGCACAGTATCGAGAAAATTTACCGTGAGCTTGGCGGAAATTAAACTACGACATTCACTGGGCCTGTCCTGATTTCTATGGAACTGCCATTTTAAAATAAGGATCAACAATCGTGATTTCTTTTTCAGCAGAATTTATTACTTCTTTTAAATCGGAAAAGAATCGATATACATCACTAGGGGCGTAAGCATTTCCAATGTCACTTCTGTCATCCAGTTTTAATTCTAATTTAATTTCTTCAATTGCATCTAATACTTGCCCTTGAATCTGTACAATCGCAGGTTGCCAATATCTAACTAAGGTCGTGAATGAGGATTTGAAGTGAACTTTTTTCTCAATACTTAAGCGTGATAAAATTGCTCCTACTTGAGACAACCACTGTCTTTGAGGAGATGAAGCATCAAGTATTGCTTTATCTCCAAATTCAGGAGCGTTTTCTAATGCTTCCGTTAACTTTAAAAGAAGGATTTGCTTTTCAATTGGGCCATCCCCTTCTAACTTATTCATCATTTTTTGAAGCTGATCTGTCATATAAACTCCGATTTTGATTGTACGTCTAACTTGTTGTTAGCGGGAAGACTATTTCCCTGTAATTCTTACACATATACGGACTTGCAATGCCTAGTAAGTAGATAATCAAGACAAAATAGGGAATTATGAGTCTATCGGCTTACTTCACTTGCTATTAGTTCTTAGCTAAGTCCAATAGATTGAGGTGGTAATGTCTGCTTTGGGTGGTGACCTCAACCGGTCGATGCAACACGCTACAATTTTACGTAAGTAAAAGGAGTTTTGCAGATAAAGCAAAGACCAAGGATTTATTACACGGAAAGTCAGAAAGCCCAGATCGTACTCACTAGAACGACGATAGCTGTGTAATTCGAGTCTGATGAAGAAGCTAAAGATGACGGTGATAATAAACTTATTCCAGACATTAGGCTGCTACCAAGATAACCATTTTTGTACAAAGCGATTTCCTCGCCTAATAAACCAGCGTCTATATTCATCACCAAGGAGAATGAGTACTGCAAACGGCAGGCCGAGCGATAATTCGAACCACCCGATTGGCGCTGTTCCAAAAAATGGTTGTAAAAAAGTAATTTGAGTAATGGCGGCAAGCAAGGCAAGTTCAACGATAATGCCTAGCCAGATAAGTTTATTTGCAAATATTCCTGCAGATAAAATACTTTGTCTTCGCGTGCGACAAATTAGCACATCAGAAATTTGACAAATAACAACAGCGGCAAAAAATGAAGTAACGGCAGTTTTGTAGAGTAAACTGGAATCTGGTAACGGGTTCCCCCATATCCAACCACCTTGATACAGTACTACAAAAAAAGCGAAAAAGCCCGCTGCAGCTTGCAACATACCGATAATTCCATAACTCATCCCGAGCAAAGGCCAAGTTAATAACCTTTCATCTTGTCGCCGAGGAGGTTGTTTCATGACATCTACCTCAGGCTTTTCTCGGCCCAAACCTAAGGCTGGAAGTAAATCAGTGCCTAGATCTATAGTTAGAATCAATACGACAGTGAGGGCTAGTGGTGCTCCGATCACTACGAAGGCAATAAAAGGCAAAATTTCGGGGACATTACTGGTCAGAATGTATGCGATGAATTTTTTGATATTTGCAAAAATGGTGCGACCTTCTTCAACGGCATTGACGATAGTGGCAAAATTGTCATCCATTAGCACCATGTCGGCTGCTTCTTTAGCCACCTCAGTTCCAGATAGTCCCATTGCTACGCCCATATCAGCATTTTTCAATGCCGGCGCATCATTGACGCCATCGCCCGTTACCGTGACTATTTCTCCTTTCTTTTGTAATGCTTTTACGATTTGAAGTTTCTGTATTGGACTGGTACGAGCAAAGACTAATTCTCGGCTATCTAGCAATGTTAAAAGGGCAGCTTCATTCATGTTTTGCAGTTGTTCGCCAACAACAATATGACCATCGCCAGTAAAAAGGCCAACTTGGCGAGCGATTGATTCTGCAGTGACGTGATAATCGCCAGTAATCATAAATACCCGAATCCCTGCCGTTCGGCATGTATCAATAGCTGCTTCAACTTCTGGCCGGGGGGGATCCAACATCCCAACCAAGCCTAGATAGATAAAGTTATCTTCACTCGCTTCCCTGTTTTCGGTTGTTTTATAGGCGAGGGCAAGAACACGTTCTCCTCGTGAAGCTAATCTTTGATAGGTCTCTAATGCTTGTTGGCGTGCGACATTGTCAAATTCAAGAGTTAGCCCATCTTTCATGCGAAGTGAACACTGAGTAAACACAACTTCTGGTGCCCCTTTCATATACGCAATATTTGGCTCACCATTTGGTCTCTTATGGGTGGTTATCATTCGTTTAGTAAATGAGTCGAAGGGACTTTCATGGAGACGAGGGTATGCGATAGGCAGATTTTCTATTGGTTTTGCCTGTTGTGCAAACATCAGCAAAGCGCCCTCAGTTGGGTCGCCTTGGTAAGAATGATTTGATAATCGAGCGTTATTACACTGAACCATTGTTTCCCAAAATTTATCGAAATCTTCAAGCTGTTTTAAATCTTGCTGATAGGCGGCCCATTCGCGATTACTGATAACCAGCGTGGAAACCTTCATATTGTTTTGGGTGATCGTACCTGTTTTATCAGTGCAGATTACAGTTGTTGACCCCAGTGTTTCTACCGATTCTAGATTTTTAATGAGTGCTTTTTTTACCGCCATCCGTCGTGAAGCCATTGTTAATGCTAATGTCACCGTAGGTAGGAGACCTTCCGGTACATTAGCCACAATAATGCCAATAGCAAAAATCAAACTGCCAATAAGTGGATTGCCAAGGTATACGCTGATAAGGAAGAAGAACACACCAAGCACACTGGCAATCACCGAAATAATGCGAATAAAACGCTGTAGTTCTTTATGAATAGGTGTTTCAACCCCGTTACTCTCTTTAGTCAGCTCAACAATTCGCCCAATCTGGGTATTCATGCCGGTTCCATAAACCAATGCTTTACCATTGCCACTGTAGATTAACGTACCTGAAAAAACCATATTGCGGCTTTCCAAGATGTTGTTGTGTGTGCAAGCAAGTTTACGCAGCTGTGGTTCGCTCTCACCACTCAGCGAAGAATGGTCGACTTTGAGCTGATTAACCTCAATTAGCCGCGCATCAGCAGGAATGCGGCCTCCTTCTTCTAGCAATAATATATCGCCAGGTACCACAAGCTTGGCTTCGATAGATGATGTTTTGCCATCCCTTAAAACGGAAACCATTTGTGGCAACATGCTGCGAAAACTTTCCATTAAGCGTTCGCTTTCGTGTTCCTGTATGTAGGTAAACAGAGCATTAAGCAACACGACCACTAGCAGTGCTACGCCAATATAAAAATTACCTTCATCAGGTCTAAGGTAGTCTGCAATAAAGGCTAAAGCGGAGCCAAAAATCAGTAGTAATGCGAAAAAATTAGTCAGGTGGCGTAGGAATTTGATTATTTCAGGGGTGTTTTTACGAACATAGAGTTCGTTTTTTCCATAATGAGATAAACGCTGTAAAGCATCATGACTATTTAAGCCTTTCCCACCGCAATTCAAGCGTTGCTGTAGCTCCAGCAAGGTGATTTTATGCTGATCAGGAGCCCGGATTTTGTCTTCAGTAGCATTCACGATAGCTATAATTCAACAAATGAGAACAGAAATGAATTTATATCACGATAAGCTCTGCTGTGAATAGTTGAACCATATATCATTCACTCGATAATAAACCGCTCAACACCGAATATAGAGGAAGATTCTCTATCAAATAAACGTCCAATAGAGCTTTGAGATTCACCTCGTTGCCAGCGATCCCATATCTCATTTTTCTGTTCCGTTGTATATTTTATACGTGTTCGATAAGCCATTTACAATACTCCATCTTTTTACATAAAGATTATAAGTGTTGCATCGACCAGTTGAGGTCACCCATCCAAATGGTCACTTATTGAAGGAACCGATGGAATGCTAGAGGAATTGACCTTATCAATTGACGAGGAATCCGGTGACTATACTCGCCTTACTAGATTTAAAGCCGGTGCAAATACACAAGCGTTTGGCGGTAAGTCTCACGACTAGCCAGAAGAGATCTACATTATTTCTGGCCGTCTCTATGATGAGGCCTTTGGTCTCTGGCTAGAAACTGGGCACTATGCAAGCCGCCCCCCAGGTGAACTACATGGCCCCTTCATATGCGAAGAAGAGTGTTTGGTTATGGAGGTTTCCTTTCCTAGTCAAGCACAAGGTTCCATTTAACAATCACAGTCAAGACGATGCAAAACACGCGCGCATGCTGTAAGCGTTAAACGAATGTCTGCTTTTGGCACGTTAGCGAGTACTGTTTGGTGATCGCTAACCTTCTGCTGACTTATAACTCTGTTTGTTCTGCCATTTCTAAAGCATCATCAACTTCGATACCAAGGTAACGCACAGTGCTTTCAAGCTTTGTGTGACCTAGCAATAATTGTATAGCTCGCAGGTTCTTAGTTTGATGAGAAATTCAAGTTATTAGTCAGAGCGATCAGCATTATATTTGCAGTAATAATTACGACGATATTATTACCTAAAAAACGAGTTATTCCCACATCACATCTGAACCTTCATTTGCAGCAGTGGTAAGAAGCTCGATTAAGGGTAATGCACGATTGTGCATACTCACATTGGGTTCACCATCCTCATCATATGTAGTTTGTGGTTCTGTACCCGAAATAGCATCTTGTAATGCAGCTAATGCTGTAGGAACGTCATCTGCCAGAATAGCTCCAGGTACAATGCCACTATGACCCATCATCTTTAACATAGACACTCCGACCTCTCCAAACATGGTGATATCGGCATACGCTTTTGTAGTAAATGTCACTAGCATTGCATTCTCCTTTAGCTAGAGTTGAGACCACATGAGTAGCAGATTATAAAATTCACATGTAAGTTACGTGTGCTCTTGTTATTACTTTTACCATGTTAACTTAGGAAGTGGAAAGATTACCTTGAAGTTAAAAGCCGTATTAAAATTTTATTTAGATAAGTAAAAGTTTGAAAAACCTTGGTAAATGGATGGTTTTTCTTCAACAGCTCTTTTTTTATTATTGTGAGCTGATCGTAATTCCATTCACTTCTGGTGTTAATTTCCGAATAAAACAGTAATAGATACATTACCCTTTGCGCATCTTAAGCCACTTGAAAGTTACACCTGAGTTACACCAATAAAAAAGCCTCAGCAGCGTTAACTGTCTGAGGCCTAGTATTTAATGGTGGCTCGACCTGGAATCGAACCAGGGACACAGGGATTTTCAATCCCTTGCTCTACCGACTGAGCTATCGAGCCATCAAGGTCGCGTATTAAACCTGTTGAAGGCTATCTGTGTCAAGTGCAAAGACCATTTAATTTGTTTTTGTTGGTGTTGGACCTGCATAGATAATGACATTTGCGGCTTCAATTTAAATAGCCTGAAATAGGCTGTGTAAGGTGGCTTTATCGACCTGTCTGTGCCAATTAGGTGAGATGGGTAGAGTGGCAATCTGTTTGAGAATTGTTTGTGCCTGTTCTATCGATTGTATATCGATGAGAGGTAATTGCT
>JBLHKL010000116.1:0-5964 GCA_047618295.1 Gammaproteobacteria bacterium
CGGGCCGCTTTTTTAGCAACCGCTTGTGTGCCAGGTTGGGTGATTTGTTTTTCGATCTCTTTGGCTTCGCGTATTGGATTATCCGGCAGTTCAAATTCTCTTTTCCATTCCGCTACCGTCTGTGGACGTTCTTCCGGTTTAAACTTCATGGCATGATCAATGGCATATAAAAATCGCCCTGAATAATTATTCTTGGAGATTTCGGTAGACGTGACAATCGTGTCAGTCGAGCTTTGCAGTATGGACCTGCTACGATCTACGGCATCCATCGGCGTGAGTCCGGTTACGGCGCGATAGAGTGTTGCGCCAAAACCATAAATATCAGTAAACGGGCCCTGTTCATCACTCTTGGAATAGTATTGTTCAAACGGCGCATAGCCCGGAGAAACGAGACTGGTTAAGGTCTTGGTTTCCTCACCCAAGGCCTGGCGGGCGGAGCCAAAGTCCAGTAGTAGTGGACTGCCATCTTCACGAATAAAAATATTGGCCGGTTTGATATCGCGATGAATAAAATTAGATTGATGAACGACTTCCAGACCACCCAATAGCGGTATGATAATATTCATGAGTTCTGCTTCATCCAGCGTCTTTCGCCGGGACAGTATCTCTTGCAAACTCTCACCGCGCTCGAACTCCATAACCATGTAGGCGGTATTGTTCTCATTAAAAACACTACGAACGCGAACGACGTTGGGATGTTTGAATTTAGTTAAGGTACGGGCTTCCTTGATAAAGCGATCCAGTCCCCATTCAAAATTATCTTTATGTCCTTCAGAGAGAGGATGAATGGAGAAATCACCCTCACGCATTGCCAGCTCGATAGGGAGAAACTCCTTGATAGCCACATCTTCCTCAAGGTTATTATCAAATGCGAGGTAAGTAATCCCAAAACCACCCTGACCGAGGATTTCCTTGATGGTATACCAGTGCAGTTTATAGCCCGGTTGTAATGAGTTGCGGTGGACCTTCTCGCCCATTAGTGATCCCTTAATATTTATTATTTAATATTCTTATTAATCTTAGTACAGCCTAAGCGGGATAGGGCGATTATAAGACATCCATAGTCAAGTATAAGCTCAGACATTCAATAGAATTATTTCTTAATGCCTGAAACATCACTACCCTGCTGGTTCTTCCCCTTTAATTCATTACCATCATCTGAAAGGATAAGGTTGTCTATCCATCCGCCTACTTTCCATCTTAATACCAAGAGTCGTTTAGCAGGATCCTGACACTCCCACGTACCCGTATTAGAAAACACCATCCAGGTACCATCTATGGTTCCATCAGCATGAATATTCGTATTGCCGCCATGAAACCAGTCCCATGAGCCAACGGCATTGTCACAAGCATTGATCAGTTTTTGAATAGACTCTTTTCCGGCTAAGGCCTGATTGTCATCGGGATATAAAACCAATGCCTGATTATATTTATCTTCAGCTCGATCATAATCTTTATTCTCGCTTGCTTGTTCAGCATCAGAGATTAATAGATTATATTTTGATCGCTTTTCTTGTTCCTGCTGCTTGCGTGCTGTTTCCGCTAATTGAGCCTCTCTTTGCTGCTTCATATCTGCTTCGAGTTGTAATTGTTCCTGCTGGCGCTGGTTCTCCATCTCAGTAAGCCGTTTTTGCTCCGCCTCTTTTTTTCTTTCCTCTTCGGCTTGTTTTTCTGCTTGTTGCCTGGCGTCATCCAACCGTTTTTTCTTTAATTCTGCTTTGTGTTGTTGTTCTTTCGTTTCCTGTTGCTCAATTTGTTTTTCCAGTGCTTCCAGTTCAGCATCGGTAACAGCTTGGACATTGGGCAGATAACCAACCAGAAGAATCAGGATAGAAAACAGAATAAGAGGCATTTTTGATTTCATGGAATCCATTATGACACGGTCGAATGTGTAATTCTGCTACTTGAACGAGTGACTGCTTCCGCTTAATAGCAGCAGTTCAAGTCAGACTAAACTAGGTCAATGCTTGGGGGACTCATGGGGGAATTGACTATAACTAATGACAATATGTCACAACTTAACACCGCAATACTTTTCTAATAAGTAACTGATCTCTATGCTGTAGTTAGCTGTAGATTATTGCAGTGTATTGATTGGAAAAGATTCAAAATCCGGTTTCTTCGGAAGTGCGGGTTCGATTCTCTCGGCTCTGGCTCCTCGGTAACTGTTCCAGACTTTACTCTACCTCCTATATCCCTATAGTCGTGCTTCGCTCTACCGCTTACTTCCATGTAAGCGCCCCTCGGCACCATCTAAACAGCAATGACAGCTTCCTCAAGTTAATTGGCTATGGCCTTGAAGAAGTCTATGGTTTGAAGGCGATAGACTTTGTCACGCTAAATAACCGATTGCCGCCTCAGGTGACATAGCGCTCGTCTTTCAATAGAAAAGCTGTTTAATTAAATAACTTCGATTAAAAAAGAATATACGCGCTTCTTATCCTAAGAAGCGCGACCAATACATCAAATCATAACTAGATGATTAGCCCTAGTTACAATTAACTTAAGGGAGTTTTGTGTGTTTAATTTTTGTGTTTAATTGCAGCTCTTGCTACAGATTTTACAGGTGTGTTTTTTGACTCTTCTAATTCTAATAAAGCTACATCAGTCACCCTGAAACTTTCATAGGTACGTTTGTAGGGGGGCTTGCCAGTTCTATCAACACTCACAACTGTAACTGTTTCATAAGAATCATTCTTAGCAACATTGTTATTATCTGCGAGCGCAGCCGTTGATAAAAATACTAAACTTAATGTGAATAAACCCAATTTTTTCATTTTATCCAATCCTATTATTTATTTTCTATTTAAATTGTTTCTACATTTGACGAATTAGATAGTAGGTTAAAACGAAGTAAATTTGTGAGAAACATATATAGTTTTTACCTATATACCTTCCTCGATTTCATCTAAATACCTTTATATACGACGGCTTTAAATAGTGCGTGCCTGCACTATTTAAATGCAAATTTGTGTTTTTAAAATCTATTTAAATTGTTTTAAAATCGTTAATCTCCTTAAGAAACAATGTGTTAGGAGAATATTTATTGCTTGGCAGGTTTTATGCTCTTATTTTAATACATATTGAATTTACAGATGAATGAACTGCACGTTAAAACGACAAGACTCTTTGGAATTTAAGACAACATGAAAATAAAATTACTTCTTTTCTGTCTACTTATACATACATCAGCTCAAGCAATTGATGTAAACGTACCTATCGATAAATCACAGTCTGGCAGTCTCTATGTAGAAGCAGTCATCAACTCTAATATTCGCTCTCAATTTTTAGTCGATACTGGGGCAGGAATGATTATATTGAACCGTGAATTATTCGAACAAATTTCGGAGTCTGGCAAAGTTCAAAAAACAGGTAAAATAGCAGCGCGGCTCGCAAATGGTAAATATGAAACGATGAATCTGTACAAGCTACAATCTTTTAGTATAGGAGAGAACTGCAATTTAGGTGAAATGGAAGTTGCGGTAATGAAACATGCCGGTCGTAACATACTGGGTTTAAGCGCCTTAAGTATAGCAGCGCCCTTTGCAGTACATATAGAACCACTCGAGTTAGTGTTGTCAGGTTGTCCCTTTTATGTAAATTCAATTACTGAAAACCGGATATCGATGAAATAGCAGTCGATGTAATTAAAGAAAATATTACTAAACACTTAACGAGATCTTCTAATTACATGACTTCTACAACATCGCCGAGCTTTTTCTTAATCAGCTCTTTAAATACTACAGAAAACCCTCTGAAATAATTTCGTGCGGGCGAACTATGACGCCATGCAATAGCGTGCATTCGATAAATAGATTCCCCTTTAATTTTCATCACATGTAAATTTGACTCAGCTCTAATCTCTGAGTGGACATATAGTGAGGGGAAAAAAGCTATACCAACTCCTGTAGAAACCATAGCACGCAAAGCGTCTAAACTCGTTCCCTGGTAATCTTTTAAGGGGGCTAAACCAAAGCGACTAGAAAGCTCATCTATTTGCTTAGAGTAAAGGTGGTTATCTTCCATATTGACAACTTTTTCTCCGACTAAATCATCGGCAGTTATACTGCTTTTGGTCGCCAATCGGTGATCATTGGCCATCACAATAAATAACTCCTCACGAATTAAAGTCTCAATATGAAAATTATCATTATTCAGAGGCAAGGGAATCAAAACCAAATCATGACGACCTTCTGTTAATCCTTCTACCAGAATGTTTGGCGCATCTTCACGAACAATAAATTTAAGATGAGGATATTGCTGGTGAATTTCAGGTAACAGATAAGCGAGTAAATACGAGCCTAATGTGGAAGTCACACCAAGACGATAAACTCCCTTACTACCGCTTTTTGCAATTTCTACTGCGTCCATTAAATTACTCATGTCTTCGATCATAATTTTGACATAAGGCAATAGATGTTGACCAGATGAAGACAATATAGTGCCGCTACGAACACGTTCGAATAAATTTAATTTAAATATCTGTTCAAGTTTCGCTAACTGAGCACTTAATGTTGGTTGGCTAATACCCAATGCATCTGCCGCTCGACGGATACTGCCATATTTAATAATAGCGAGAAAATATTCCAATTGCCTTAAAGTGGGTTTCATAACTATGTGCAACTAAGGTTCTTATCCTACGTATAAATATAATACGTTAAGTCTTGTCATTATTCTCACAATTATTAGAAAAGGATTTTTTAATTTATTTAAATAAATTTCCGTCTTCGCCTGCGATTTCAACCGGTCGATGCAACACCTAAACTCTAACGATAGAGGGGAGGATGTTGAAAATGAAACAACGACAACGAAGACATTACACTGATGATGATAAAGCCATCATGTGGGATCGCTGGCAAAAAGGTGAAACACTGGGTTCGATTCTCTCGGCTCTGGCTCCTCGGTAACTGTTCCAGGCTTTACTCTACCTCCTATATCCCTATAGTCGTGCTTCGCTCTACCGCTTACTTCCATGTAAGCGCCCCTCGGCACCATCTAATCTGGCGTTATTGTCTCAAGAATAATACCTTTCGTTTCTTTAACAAGCGTAGTTATTAATGCTAACTGTTCTAATAACAGTATTTTATCAATTGAACGTAACACAATATTTACACCTAGTTTGCCACGCTTGAAGTAGGGGTAACTACCGATACTTACTTCTGTGCATTCGTCCTGAATCTTACTCATCCCTGCTGCGAGTTTACTCTCTGTCAAATTAGTACTGACACTCGCTGTTAAAATCGGCGGACCGCCAATCAATCTATCTGCTAAGCCATCTAGCATCGCTTGCATAATGTCGGGAACACCCGCCATGATGAAAACATTTTCGATCTGAATACCAGGAGCGCCACTGACCGGATTATCAATAAGCGTTGCGCCTTCTGGAATATCAGCCATTTTTAATCGCGCTTCGGTTAAGGTTCCCGGATCATAGTAGCCTTCCATAGTGGCGACTGCATCCGGGTGACGTATAAGTTTTACAGAAAATGCCTTTGCAATAGATGCTGTGGTTATATCGTCATGCGTCGGGCCGATACCGCCAGTCGTAAAAACGTAATCAAATTTATCCGAGTAAGACCTTACTCTTTCAATGATTGTTTCTTCGACATCTGGAATAACGATAACTTCGGCTAAAACAATTCCAAGCTTCTCAAGATTTTTACCAATGTAGGCAATATTTAGATCTTGAGTACGACCTGACAATATCTCATTGCCAATGATAATAACGCCGGCTGTCTTGGTTTTTTTATTCACTTATTTGATTTTCTTATAAAGCATATAAATTTTATTGATAGAACTATCAATCCTTCAAGGTGTTCTAAACAGCAGTATTTTGTCATATTTTTCAAACCGGCATCTTATTTAAATATTCTACAGTCATCATATAAACTCGAGGAAAACTATTGTGTGGGAAAAAATCAGAACAATGCTAATGGGTTCAATTATCGCTTTAACTGCAATTTC
>JBLHKL010000117.1:0-5860 GCA_047618295.1 Gammaproteobacteria bacterium
CGATCATACGTAAAGACTTTATGATTGACCCTTATCAAGTATACGAGGCAAGAGTTATTGGTGCTGATGCTATCTTGATTATTGTTTCTGCCTTATCGGATATGCAAATGCAAGATCTTGTCGGCACAGCCAATGAGGTTGGCCTGGATGTGCTGGTTGAAGTACACGACCGTGTAGAGCTTGAACGCGGCATGATGTTACGCACACCACTCATTGGTATTAATAACCGTAACTTACATACATTCGAAACGGATCTTGATACAACATTGGGACTCTTAACAGATGTCTTTCATGATCGTACTGTTGTTACAGAAAGTGGCATTCATACACAAGATGATGTGAGCTTAATGCGAAAAAATAATGTTAACGCCTTTCTTGTAGGTGAGGCATTTATGAAAGTAGAAAACCCTGGAGAGGAACTCAAGCAACTATTTTTCAATAATTAATTTATCTAACCTGATGGGAAGCCATCATTTCACAATGGAGCACTTAAGTAATGTTTACTCATAATTTAAAAATAAGCGCAATAACTCTAGTATTATCATTTTCATTTATTAGTACCGCGTTTGCTGATGGACATGAGCTTGAGCTGATGTGGGAAGTAGGTGGTTTAGCCAACCCGGAATCAGTTGTCTATGACCCTATACTTAATCATCTATATGTTTCCAATGTTAATGGTGGCCCTCTTGATAAAGATGGCAATGGTTATATTTCTATCGTTTCTATGGACGGCAGAATTATCAATGAAAAATGGGTGACTGGTTTAGACGGTCCAAAAGGTCTCGCACTTTCTGGACGTACGCTATACACCGCTGACATTGATGCACTCGTTGCTATCGATGTAAACCATGGCCGCATCACTGATAGATATAAGGTGGAAGATCCAAAATTCACGAATGACCTCGCTGCTGCACCAAACGGTGATATTTATATGTCCGATATGTTAGCCAATCGTATTTATTTATTATCAGGAAGTACACTTAGCATCTGGATAGAGTCTGCTGATCTGGAAGCGCCTAATGGTTTAGATGTAGTGGGTGATGATGTCATTCTCGGCGCCTGGGGTGTAATGACTGATGGCTTTGCAACTGCTGTTGCTGGCCACTTAAAACGTATCTCTATTAAAGATAAATCAATCACCTCAATTGGTGACGGTTCTGCTGTCGGTAATATGGATGGTGTTGAAGTCGATAAAGATGGCGGCTTCTATGTCACCGACTGGATGAACGGAAAACTGTTCCACATTTCAAGTGCTGGTGAAGCAAAAGAAATACTTTCACTAAAACAAGGCAGTGCTGATCATGAGTTTATTATCGAAAAAGACTTGATGTTTATTCCGATGATGAATGACAACATCATGTATGCCTATAAAGTTAAGCATTAAACGACTAATTATCAACGCCACCAGATTTGGTGGCGTTGATGAAACTAAAATACTATGAATAAAAAGTCAGAAAAGCAGGCTTTATCTAAACCCTTGCTGCTTTTTTTATCTTCTCAACCTCAGCTTCCCAATGTTTAACTGCCTTTTCGTAATAAACAAAAACACAATTTTCACATCCACTATCACAACATTCAGATGGATTGGGCTTATCTGGTTTGTCCGGTAATTTTAATGAGGTTTGCTTATTCATGATTGCAGGTTGAAGTAAACAATTGATTACTATCTTTTAATGATTCGGTGTCTGGTGCCGTAGTTATAATTTTCTGCCGATTGTCTAGCGAACCCATAACAACGAACTATTATTCCTTACACGTTAAACCTGAATAAGATAACGTCTCCATCTTTAACAATATATTCTTTACCCTCTGAACGCCATTTGCCCGCATCCTTGGCGCCTTGTTCTCCATTACATTCAATATAATCATCAAAGCCTGTTATCTCAGCGCGGATAAAACCACGTTCAAAATCAGTGTGTATCACTGCTGCAGCCTTTGGTGCAGTCGCGCCTATAGCTATAGTCCATGCACGTACTTCTTTCGGTCCCACCGTAAAATACGTTTGTAAACTAAGTAATTTATAACCGGCACGGATAATACGATTAAGACCCGGCTCTTCCATTCCCAGTGCTTCCAGAAATTCCGGCTTTTCGTCATCTTCTAATTGAGAGACTTCGGCTTCAATAGCTGCACATACAGAAATCAACTGCGCACCTTCTTTATCAGCTAATGCCTGTAATTTTTCTAACCACGAATTTGAATTCAAACCATCTTCTTCAACATTGGCAATATACAAGGTCGGTTTTAGTGTAAGCAATTGTAAGTGTTTAATTGCCTCAAAAGCATCTTCAGACAATTCCATAGAACGTGCAGGTAATCCCTGATCAAGATGTGCCATTAAGGCTTCGAGTTGTTCCTGTTCTTCCTTTGCTGTTTTATCACCACTACGACCTAGCTTAGTCGCTTTCTGTAGGGCCTTACTCACTGACTCTTGATCGGCAAGACACAGTTCCGTATTAATGACCTCAATATCTGATATTGGATCAACCTTACCTGCGACATGTACAATATTATCGTCATCAAAACAACGTACTACTTGAGCTATAGCATGAGTTTCACGAATGTTAGCAAGAAATTTATTGCCAAGGCCTTCGCCTTTTGACGCACCTTCAACCAAACCGGCAATGTCAACAAATTCCATCGTCGTTGGTATAATATTTTGTGGATTAGCAATAGCTGCTAATTGATCTAGTCGTGCATCCGGCATAGCAACCACACCAACGTGTGGATCGATAGTACAGAAAGGATAGTTCTCTGCATCAATCGCTGAATTAGTTAATGCATTAAAGAGTGTTGATTTTCCTACGTTCGGCAAACCAACGATGCCACATTTAAATCCCATAGTGTGTGTTCCGTAATTTTAAGATGATGAATCGGGTTCAGACTTGTTTTTCTTATTCAGACCTGTCATCAATTTATTGAGATTGTCCTGAAAGAACTGTTCACTTTGTTCAAGCGCCAATGAAAAAGAGTCTATTATTATATTTTCCTCTTCCGCGTTTGCACGACCGAGAACATAAGGAACAACCTTATCTTTACTACCAGGATGACCAACACCGATCCTTAGTCGTAAAAATTCACTGCTACCGGTACGTTGAATAATATCGCGCAAGCCATTATGCCCGCCGTGACCACCACCTTTCTTGAGTCGTGTTGTCCCAGGCATCAAGTCTATCTCATCATGAACCACCATAACTTGATCGATTGATAGCTTGTAATAACTCATCAATGCTTGCACAGCAGCACCGCTTTCATTCATATAAGTCTGTGGTTTACATAGCCAGCAATCTGTCGAACCACTTTGGTAGCGACATACTTCAGCTTGAAATTTTTTATCGGGAGAGAAAGTAAGAGAGAGTTTGTTTGCCAATGCATCAACAAACCAAAAACCCGCGTTATGCCGGGTCATTACATATTCTGGGCCTGGATTTCCCAGGCCCACAATCAATTTTACAGGTGTCGCCACTCAGGTTCAGCTTTCGCCGTCTTTAGCGCCTTCATCTGGAGCTGAAGCTTCATCTGCACCTTCTTCCGCTTCTGCTGCTGCTGCTGCATCTTCTGCTTCATCAGATGCAACTACTTTGGGTGCATGTACTGAGGCAACTGGTTTATCTTCTTCATGGCCATGCAAGAGATCCGCAATTTGCACACCTTCTGGAAGTATAAGATCGGAAAGATGTACAGTATCGCCCAGTTTGATCTCTAACATGTCAACTTCAATGTATTCCGGCAAGTCTTTTGGCAAACAAACAATTTCCATGCCCGACATCAAATGGCTGATAACACCACCGTCATTTTTAACACCTGCACACTTCTCTTCATTAATATAATGTAATGGGATACGCATTGTCAGGGTTTCATTAGCATCTACGCGTAGTAGATCTATATGCAAAAGTGAACGCTTATAGGGATGACGTTGTAGATCTTTCAAGACGACACTTTCAGTTTCGCTACCAATCTTTAGAGACAGGATGTGCGAATAAAAAGCTTCATGCTCAAGATTATGCATGACTGCATTATGTTGCAGCGTAATCATGCTGGCTTCTTTGCCGGTACCGTAAACAATACCGGGTAATTTGCCGTCACGGCGTAGGCGGCGGCTCGCACCTTTCCCTACATCTGTCCGTGCTTCGGCGACGAGTTCGAATTCATTCATTTTAATACTACTCCTTAATATTTAAGGGTTATTGATTACCTCCTGAACGCGACCAATCAGGAGAATTTTTGCAAAACTAGAGGCTAATCCAGAAACATTGAGCTTAGGGATTCACCTTCTGCGATACGACGCATACTCTCAGCCAGCATTGCTGCAACGCTGAGTTGTCGAATACGATCACAGGTAGCTGCCTCTGAGCGAAGCGGGATTGTATCTGTTACTACCAATTCATCAAGTCTTGAATTCTCTATATTTTTAATGGCATTGCCGGAAAGCACGGGATGAGTACAGTAAGCGACCACTTTTACCGCTCCAAAATCCTTCAAAGCCCCAGCTGCATTGCATAATGTGCCTGCTGTATCGACCAAATCGTCGATAATCACGCATGTACGGCCATCCACATCGCCGATTATGTTCATAATCTCTGATTCGTTCGGATTTGGACGTCTTTTATCAATAATCGCCAGATCCGTATCGTCAAGACGTTTTGCAAGAGCCCGAGCACGCACCACACCACCGACATCGGGCGAAACCACCATCAAATCAGGGTATTTATGCTTCCAGACATCACCCAGCAGGACTGGCGAACCATAGACATTATCCAATGGGATATCAAAAAAGCCCTGAATCTGGTCTGCGTGTAAATCGACGGTTAACACCCTATCTATACCTACCGCAGCTATCATATTGGCAACTACTTTGGCGGTTATCGGCACACGAGATGAACGTGAGCGTCGATCCTGACGCGCATAACCCAGATAAGGGATAACAGCGGTAACTCGAGCTGCTGAAGCACGGCGCAAGGCATCAGCTATGACCAGTAATTCCATCAAATTATCATTTGTCGGCGCACAGACCGGCTGCATGATATAGACATCTCGACCACGGACATTTTCATTGATCTCAACCTGGACTTCACCATCGCTGAATCGGCCAACCGAGATCTTACCCAGTGGAATATTCAAATATTCCGCTGCCTCTAAGGCTAATTTCGGATTTGCGTTACCACTGAACAACATCATATTGGAGATGGACATGAACTTTCGTTCTCCAGACTATTTAAAAAATATGGCTGGGGTACGAGGACTCGAACCTCGGAATGCATGGATCAAAACCATGTGCCTTAACCAACTTGGCCATACCCCAATAAATCGTTTCTAATATCTTCTTACGAATGAACCGTAACTACACTCTGGATCGTTCAGTCGCCAATCGTTCCAATAATGGAGATTTATTCATCCCCTTTACAACATAGCCTTGCCAGTTATCCGGCAATTGTTCTTTCACGACAGTCGCGGCATGAAAGTCCGGGAATGGGGCAAATATACAAGCACCCGTCCCTGTTAACCTCGTAGGTGCAAATTCTGCTAACCAATCCAGCGCATTTGCCACCTCTTTGTAGTGTTTTCGCACTACAGATTCACAGTCATTTATCCCCCCTCTTTCGAGGAAGTCGCGTATTGTGATTGTCGATGTATTCCGTGTCAAATCATCTGCACTAAATACTTTTGCTGTAGCAACTCCACAACCCGGATGTACGACCAGATAAACGCTTTCTTCAGGCTCAATTGGTGTCAGATCCTCGCCAACACCTTCGGCCCAAGCCGCATGAGAATGAATGAATACGGGCACATCTGCCCCGAGCGACAATCCAATACGGGCCAGTTCCTTGGTCGATAATCCGCAGCCCCATAATTCATTCAA
>JBLHKL010000118.1:0-5809 GCA_047618295.1 Gammaproteobacteria bacterium
GTACAAGATACCCAGATCCAGTAGCTGCTGCACATATAGCAGAACAAGCCGGTGCAGATTCTATTACTATACATTTACGTGAAGATCGACGTCATATTCAAGAAAGAGATGTGCGTCTGTTAAACGAAACGTTAACAACGCCTATGAATCTTGAAATGGCATTAACAGAAGAAATGATGTCAATTGCTGAATCAATTAGACCGAAGTATTGTTGTTTAGTCCCAGAAAAACGCGAAGAACTGACGACAGAAGGTGGCTTAGACGTATGTTCCCAATTACACAAGGTAACTGAAAGCTGTGCTCGTCTAAAAGAGGCAGGCATTAGGGTTTCTTTGTTTATTGATGCTGACGAGAAACAAATAAATGCAGCAGCGGAATCTTCAGTGCCTTGTATCGAAATTCATACAGGACATTATGCAGATGCGATTGATGATAATAAAAAGAGCCTGGAATTAAACAAGATTATAAAATCTGTTAAATATGCCAGTAATGCAGGTCTAAAGGTACATGCAGGTCACGGCTTGAGCTATACCAATGTAATGGATATTGCCGCTATTCCTGAAATACTGGAATTAAATATCGGTCATAGTATTATCGCCCGCGCCGTATTATCCGGATTACCAGAAGCGGTCAGCGAAATGAAAAGATTGATTACCTCATCAGTTTTGCCAATACATTAATTTACTTAAAATATACCTAATTTAATTTGCATATCAGATGTCAGATCAACACGCCCAAACCGATAAAAGACGTACCTTTGCCATTATTTCACATCCTGACGCTGGTAAAACAACTATAACAGAACAACTATTAGTGTATGGCGGTGCGATACAAGTGGCTGGAACTGTAAAAGCTAGAAAATCTGATCGACATGCAACATCCGATTGGATGCAGATGGAAAAGGAAAGAGGTATTTCTGTTACTAGCTCTGTGATGCAGTTTGAGTACAAAAGTAAAATTGTCAATTTGTTAGACACGCCCGGGCATGCTGACTTCTCAGAAGATACTTACCGAACATTAACAGCCGTTGACTCAGCCCTTATGGTAATCGATGTTGCTAAAGGTGTTGAAGAACGTACTCTGAAATTAATGGAGGTTTGTCGTTTACGAGACACGCCTATTATCACCTTCATTAATAAATTGGACCGCGAAGGCAAGGAACCAATAGATCTCTTAGATGAAATTGAAACAGACTTAGGCATTAAATGTGTACCGTTTACCTGGCCTATCGGAATGGGTTCCAGATTAACCGGAATATATAATTTACTAGATGATACTTTACGCTTATATGACAAGAAAGATGATGCTATCCATGGAAAACTAATCAACGGACTGCATAGTGACGAAGCAAAAAAAATACTTGGTGACGAAATTAAAGACCTATATGAAGAAATTGATTTAATACAAGGTGTATACGAAAAATTTAATAAAACTGATTTCCTATCTGGACAAATTACACCTGTGTTTTTTGGAACTGCATTGCATAATTTTGGAATTTCAGAATTTCTGGATTGTTTACTTGAACATGCACCTGCACCGCAAATACGCATTGCTGAAGAACGAGAAATAGATCCAAATGAAGATAAGCTAAGTGGTTTTGTTTTCAAAATTCAAGCGAATATGGATCCTTCACATCGAGATAGAATTGCATTTCTACGTTTATGCTCTGGAAGCTATCAGCGCGGCATGAAAATTCATCATGTACGATTGGGTCGTGACGTCCAAGTCTCAAACGCATTAACATTTATGGCTGGAAATCGTGAGCAAGCAGAAGAAGCATGGCCAGGTGATGTGATTGGACTACATAATCATGGGACTATTCAAGTTGGAGATACTTTTACTCAGGGAGAGAAATTAAACTTCACCGGTATACCTCATTTTGCACCTGAATTATTCAGGCGCGTACAATTACGTGATCCGTTGAAGTTAAAAGCATTACAAAAAGGCTTGACCCAATTAGGTGAAGAGGGTGCAACGCAAGTATTTAGGCCTAAAAATAGAAATGATTTGATTCTTGGTGCTGTGGGAATACTACAATTTGATGTTGTTGCCTGGCGTCTTAAAGAAGAATATGGCGTCGAATGTTCGTACGACAACATCCCCGTTGTCGCTGCACGCTGGATTGAATGCGCTGACAGCAAAATGCTTGATGAATTTTGTAAGAAAGCCAGTGACAATATCGCCCTTGATGGTGGCGAACATTTAACCTATTTAGCACCATCCCTGGTTAATCTAAATCTAACCATCGAACGCTGGCCTGATATTACATTTCATGCAACAAGAGAACACTAAAGACTAAGTCTTATCACCTTCCTCTGCTGCTACTTTCCGTTCCTCGCTTTGCGGGCTTAAATCGTTGTTTTGAAGATTACGATTAATATCCGTTCTATCATCATCATTTGAATTATCTTGCATGGGTCTAACTGAAGCAGTGTTAGGATTTATTTGCGTTGTTTCATTATCTTTTTCAGGCTTGTTGATGCTTACTGGTTTAATCTCAGTCTGTTTATTGATCGATGTGTTTTCTTCAGGTTTGGATGATTCAATTGTTACCGGTTTTGTTTGAGAATCATCATTACTCTGTTGAGTTATCTTGCTCTGTTCGCTTTCAACGCTTTTGCTTGTTTGCTGAGGCGCCGCATTATCTACAGGTCTATCAGGCTGATTGCTGTTTTCAGGTTTATTATTTTCTGTAGAACTCGTAATTGATTGATTGTTCACATCATTATTTGCATTCCCTTGCTTATTCCTACGACCACCACGTCGTCCTCGTCTAGATCCAGAATTTGTATTTCTTTTTGCTGAGTCAGCATTAGCAGTATCATTTTCTGAAATATTATCCTTATCATTTCGCTGATTTTTATTTCGCTGCTGATTATTTGAATCTGAATTCGAATTGCGACTCTGTTGATTGTTTGAGCTGGAGTTCGAATTGCGTCTTTGTTGGTTGTTTGAATTATTACGTCTTGGTCGATCACGATTAGTATCATTATTACGATTGTTTCGTGAACTATTATTTGGCCGGCGATTATTGTTTGGTTTGGCCTTTGGGGTGTCTTTTTCTTCAGACGCGCCAAACAGATTAGCAAATAATCTCGCTATCAAACCCTTTGCCTTATTCTTCGTTTTTGCAGCAGGAGCTGGTGCTGACGGTACAAATTGTTTTACAGCTGGTTCCTCTGCACGAGGTTTATTATGCGTACTAATAAGATCACTGTTTGGATTATTACTTTCATCTGCTTTAATCTTGTAACTAGCTTGTTGATTCTCGTTCTGTTTAGCTTCACTCAACCGAACACGCTGCACTGAATATTGTGGCGTAACCATTGATGGTTCAGGAATAACCAGAATCTCAACATCAAGTCGATGCTGCATTTCGCTGATGGGCTGGCGTTTCTCATTTAATAGAAAAGTAGCTGCTTCAACAGGCACTCTTACAATGACCTTGGCAGTCATATCCTTCATCGCTTCTTCTTCGATAATTCGTAATACTGAAAGAGACAATGATTCCACATCACGAATAGTTCCTTGCCCATCGCACCGAGGGCAAGGGATGTTACTGGACTCTCCTAATGACGGTCTTAATCGTTGTCGCGACATTTCAAGAAGGCCGAAGCGAGAGATCCTGCCAACTTGAACCCGAGCGCGATCCATACGTAAACTGTCACGCATCGCATTTTCAACTTCACGTTGATTTCGCGTATTCAACATATCAATAAAATCTATAACGATCAGACCACCAATATCTCGCAATCTCAGTTGACGTCCTACCTCTTCAGCGGCTTCTTTATTTGTGTTGAAGGCTGTTTCTTCTATGTCACTGCCTTTAGTCGCTCTCGCAGAGTTTATATCAATAGATATTAATGCTTCAGTATGATCGATGATCACAGCACCACCAGATGGTAAACGAACCTCTCTGGAGAATGCGGTTTCTATCTGGTATTCAATTTGGTAACGGGTAAAAAGCGGGTCACTGTCAGAATAGAGCTTCAACTTCTCTAGGTTATGCGGCATAACCGATGTCATAAAATCATGACAACGTTTATGTACTTCAGGATCATCTATCCAAATTTCATTGATATCTTTTCGTAAGTAATCACGAATAGCTCGAATAATGACTTCGCTTTCCTGATAAATAAGGAATGAAGCAGGGCGCTCATCAGCGGCAGTACTTATTGCCGCCCATAGTTGGTTTAGGTAATCTAAATCCCATTGGAGTTCTTCTGATGACTTACCGACACCTGCAGTTCTTAAAATCAGCCCCATACCTTCAGGGACAACAAGGCCGCTCATAGCATCGCGTGCTTCTGATCTATCGCTACCCTCAATTTGTCTAGAGACACCACCTGCACGAGGGTTATTTGGCATCAACACGAGGTAACGGCCCGCGAGACTGACAAAGGTCGTCAGCGCGGCGCCTTTATTGCCACGTTCTTCTTTTTCGATCTGAACTGTGAATTCTTGACCTTCCTCGATAGCTTCACTGATGCTAATTCGACCCGTTCGAGGTTTATCAGCTTGTTCAGGTTTGAATAAGGCGCGGGCTATTTCCTTGAATGGCAGAAAACCGTGACGTTCTGCACCATAATCAACAAATGCGGCTTCTAGACTCGGTTCAATCCGAACGACTCTAGCTTTATAAATATTGGATTTTTTTTGTTCGCGATCGGATGATTCTATGTCGAGATCGTATAATCGTTGTCCATCTACAAGTGCAACACGCACCTCTTCTGGCTGAGTTGCGTTGATCAGCATACGTTTCATTGATGTTATTCCTTAAGCCTCGCTCTACCATTGCAGCATGGGACATGAGATTGTCTAATCAAATGTTATTTCCATGCGCTGGGAGCGCGGACACAAATTTTTGCTCATTTTGTTTGGGTTGAGCATGATTACAACCCTGTGTTTGTGACTATCATGTATTCGACCTAATGCGAATCTCATTTAGATAAAATCACTAAACATCACCTATGACATAATATGGCTCGCGATAAATTCTTAAATAATCAAGACAGGTCGCGTATTGTTAATATATTCTTTTTGAATGATATTTTTAGCTTTATCATCCTTACCATCTCATGAACAAACCTGAAAATTACGTTGCACCAGTTTTGTGCATCTTAATTTATACACCGACTGTAATAGGTCTTAATCTGAATGCCCGGTTTGAGCCGCTTAATATAGCAACCTTGCCGCTCTACAGCAATAAAATGAGTAATAAATGAACCAAATCCATGCAAAAAAAATCAATTCAAAACAAATAGTTATATCTGCAGATAATGCGGGGCAACGGATTGATAACTTTCTTATCCGTTATTTCGGCAAAATCCCCAAATCTCGTGTCTATCAAATGCTGAGAAAAGGCGAGGTTCGAATCAACAGTGGAAGGATTAAACAGACTTATAAATTGGTAGAAGGCGATATTTTACGTGTTCCGCCTGTTTATCTTGATGAACAAGGACAAACCATCCCTTCACGTTCATTACAACAAAGAATAACGGATTCTATTATTTTTGAGGACGAAGGCTTGATTATCATCAATAAGCCTGCAGGGATTGTTGTTCACAGTGGTAGCGGTCAATCTCATGGTGTAATAGAGGCTTTCAGAGCCATGGGCGATACCTATAAAAAGCTGGAATTGGTGCATCGTTTGGACAAAGATACTTCTGGATGTCTGATGTTGGCCAAAAGTATTCCTATATTGAGACAATTGCATACAGCGATGATCAAAGATGAAATAGCAAAATCATATAGTGCTCTATTAGCGGGACGAATTGCCGACAAGAAAATTACTATTGATGCTCCATTA